>CAZNYT010000004.1:0-68027 GCA_964577315.1 uncultured Desulfovibrionales bacterium | reverse complement strand
TAGGATAGCTTCCAGCAGGATGCCTCTGCAAAAAGTGTTTTTTGCAGAGGCAGAGGTCAGATGTCAGAAGAAAAAAGGTATGTATGCCAACCGAGATTACTCTTCAGCCCAGCTCCCCTCGCCTTCCACGGGATTCTGGGATACCTCAGACGGTTCGCAATCTATTTCACACTGTACATCATCATAATCACACTCGACTTGATCATCATCACATTCGTCTTGTAGATTGACAGGCAGATCATTCTTTTCATCAGCTAAATACAATTTACTATTATTGCCTTTTAAATCAATACCATCGCCAATATCCACTATATCTTCTGCAATATAAACTTCATTGTCTCCTGGTATTATAAGCTCTCCTTCAATTTCCAGACCTTTTCCAAAGAAAACATGGTTCTCCGGACCCTTAACATCTACATCACCCTCAATAGTAGCCCCATCTCCAACGCAAAGCTCACCCCTTATATCCATATCATCCTCAACCGTTAACCCATCACCAAAACAAGCTTTGCCTTGGGGTTTTACTTCAAATTCCTGGTCCACCGTTACCTCATCTTCAAAATTACCTTCCTCATGATTACCTATCGAGTACTTACCATTATCATCAAAGTCCTCTAGATCATCAAAACCTTCTTCCACAATCCAGTCACAATCAATCTTCCCTTTAATCCTTCTTGAAGCTAGGGAATCATCAACCTCTTCTGACCCGACCCAACCCACTACTTCGAGTTCACATATCTCATCATTATTATTATAGGTTGGCTCAATTTCAAAAAAGCTACCAGACAGCGAATCAGCTCCATCTTCCAGTTCATTACACGCATCTTCGCAATCAAGGCCTTCATTATGATATTTCTCCCTGAGATCCCATCCAGCCCATTCCAAGCCGCTTTCTGCATTATACAACGCCTGGACAGCCATGCTGTGGTCAGCGCTGCTTTTCACCCCGGAGCTGATCATGGAGGCTATACCCGCCCCCAAAGCCCCGAAAATAACTATGCCCGCGATTACCGCGAGCAGCATGCTGCCCTGCTCATTTCTGCGCATCACAGTTATCCTCTCCGCGGGACCGCAGCCGCGCTGAACTCCAGCAGACCACCGTTGTTGACCTTAACCTTCAAGTCAAGAACTACAAGCTCATAATTACCATCTGGATCTGTTATCTCAAAGCTACTGTCAGAGCTTATATAACGGGCCAACACCCTGGAATTTCCATTATTACTGGCTATGCTCAGCATATAACCATTGCCGGAATCTTCGATCCTATATGTAACCTCGCCGTCGGGCATGGCAAGTATAAGCTCATGATCATTTTCCTTCTCAACTGATTCAGCCGCCCGCACATCCCGCACAAACCGCTCCAGGGCCGGGCCGGCCTGCCTCTCCCGCTCGCTCATCTGGCGGACTTCCTGGAAACTGCCCATCACCTGGCCCAGAAACGGCCCGATCACCGCGGCAATGATGCCGACCAGCACCATGACCATGATTATTTCCAGCAGGGTAAAACCGGCTTTATTACATCTTTGACCTGACTGGAGAACCTTTTGGACATTTCCCAGATAAGACATTGTCCTTCCCAACTGGACAGTTAAAAGTTATCAGTTAATTGTTAATAGTTGAAGAAAAAAGATTTATGATTTCAGCTAGTTATAGCATAAATACTTCTGGACAGCTGAAATTGAAAAAAAAGCAATTATTCCAGAGAGTTGTGTGAAAACTTTTGACTGTCCAGTTCCCAAAATTCGTGACTTTTTATCAGCAGGAAACAAACACCGGACAAACTTTGTCTTTAACCCGAACCGCACCATTCAGGAATCGCACAATACCGAATCAGCGTGAATCTGCATAATCAGCGGCTAAAACCAAAACCACAACCATGCCCGGCACTGCATCTTCCGCTGCACCTGACAAAATCCACCTCGGCACAATCCGGCTAATCATAATTATACAGCCTCATGGTAAAGGATTGTGCTTGATCCTGATCGTTTTCAAAGACATTTACAGTAACTTTACAATAATCAAAACCCTTTCCCTGACAGTATCTCAATGAATTATTAACTCCATTTTTAGGGTTAAATGTTACTTCCAATCTTTTATTACACATGTCCAAATCATGCAGATCACTATATAGACAACACGGATCGGGGCCTTCACAATCACCAAGACCAGTAAAGCCTTGTCCCTTTCGCTTCTCGTTCAGGATCAACTCTAGACGTTGCTGGGCCAATTGAGCGTATTCCGTGGTTTGAGTCTCCCTGCCCATGCCGCCCAGGGCGCTCATGGCAGCTACCGCAATGCTGGCGGCAAAACCCAGCACAACGATAACCGCTATAAGCTCGATCAGGGTCACCCCTCCCTGGCTTTGCCGACTGGATGAAAAATCTACCAGCTTCACTGCACCATCTCCACGTACCCGGTTTCCTCGTGCACCCTGATTGTTATCGAGTTGCCTCCTCTGCTGAGTTCAATATCTTTGCCACTTACCGGATCACCGCTGGGATACTCAAATCTGATAGTATGGGGGGCGTCCACCACTGTCACTCCCCAGCGGACATCCCTGTCAGTATCCCCGTCCGCAAACCGCCAAGTATGGTTATTACTATTATTGAAGCGCCAACCATCACTGTTGATCTCGATCTCCACGGTCTTGTCCTCCTCCAAGTGCTGGGCCTGGGTCATGGCCAAAGACTGAGCATAGCGCAGGTCGGCAACCAGGCAGTCCGCATCCCCAAGAACAGAAAAACCCACCCCACCCATGCGGGTTACTGCCACAGCGGACAATACTCCCAGGATGACCAGGACAGCTATCAGCTCCAACATAGTGAGCCCAGATGCCCCTCCCCGGGAAGTTGCAGTAGGCATAAATAGGCTTAAGGCATTCATACAAACTAAATATGCGGGAGTACTGAAGTGAAGTCAACTTTTGAAAGCATGCATTCTGAAAAATTCTGCCACATCATGAGGAAAAATATCCTGCCAATTCTATGCTTGCCAGACATGAAAACGAAATGGTTTCTGCAAGAGTTTTTCGTTTTGGGATGTTGAGTCTAGAATTTGACTAGAAGGATCAGGATATTGATTTGATAGCTTATATAAGCAAGTTTTACCAACCACAGTGTTTGCCACCGGAAAATCATGAAAAAAGTAGGCACCCCTCGCTCGTGGCTTCCAGGAAATAGACGTACCCGGCGGTTTATCTGTTCTTATACCCGGCAGTTTACTTGACATGTGCGCTATGCTAATTTTCCATGCCAATCTGGGGTGAATCGATTTTTTCAAATAATGCAAGCTAAGCGCAACCTCAACAAAAAACACCTCATAACAATGGTTGCTGCTTAGAACAGCTCAATTTGGGTGCCAAGAAACTGTAATCAGGGGCTCATCATGCGCAAAAAACTACGATTGGGTGAAATGCTTATTCAGGAAGGCTTATTGAATGAGGATCAAATTCAAAAAGCCATGCGAGAAAAGCAAGGCTCTAATCTCAAGTTGGGAGAATATCTGGTCCAAAAGAATATCTGTAGAGAAGAAGATATTGTGGACATGTTGTGTCGCCAACTGCGCATCGATCGCTACGACCCCTCCAGGTACCCAGTGGATATGAGCTTATCCGAAATCATTTCTCCTGAAACCGCAAAGCAATACAAAGCCCTACCCGTAGCCAAGACCGGAAATCTTCTCAGAGTAGCTACTCCGGATCCCTTGGACATAGACGCCTTGGATGCTTTGGAAATTTCTTCTGGCAAGGAAATCGAGCCCGTCGTATGCACAGAAGCAGATTTTGAGCATGCTTTTAGCGCTCTATACGGTCCATATTGGGCCATGGACGAGATAATGGAGAGCCTGGACCAGGAATTTACCGCTTATCACAGTCATGAAGAAGAATTGCAAAGAAGCTACGATGTAAGCTCCCTGGAAGAAGAAGGGAACCAGGCCCCGGCAATCAAGCTGGTCAATTCCATCCTGGTGCAGGCAGTAAAACAAGGAGCTAGCGATGTACACATTAGCCCGGAAAAAAACAGGGTCCAGACCAGGTTTAGAATAGACGGCAGATTGAGAGAGGTACCTTCACCCCCAAAGGAAATGATTTTTGCCTTGATTTCCAGGATAAAAGTCCTGGCTAATATGGATATTTCTATAACCCGGGTGCCGCAAGAGGGAAGATTCACTGTCAGAATGGGACACCGGGAAATCAATATCCGGGCCTCGTGCATACCTACAATTTACGGTGAGAACATGGTGCTTAGGCTCCTGGATATGAGCGCACGCACCTTTGCCTTGGAAGAGCTAGGAATGTACGATGATGATCTGGAGAAAATCAAGGACGCCATCAACAAGCCCCACGGCATGATCCTTTCCACAGGGCCTACAGGAAGTGGCAAAACCACTAGCCAGTATGCAATACTGCAACGTATAAACCAGCCGGATATCAACATCATCACCCTTGAAGATCCAGTGGAGTACCGGGTGGAAGGGATAAGACAAATTCAGCTCAACACCAGGGCCGGCATGACATTTGCCTCAGGAATACGTTCCATACTCCGACAAGACCCGGATGTAATCTTGGTGGGTGAAATGCGGGACGCTGAAACCGCCAGTATAGGCATCCAAGCCGCCATGACCGGTCACAGAGTATTATCCACACTACATACTAACGATGCCACTGGTACTGTGACCAGACTCATGGAAATGGGAATAGAACCTTTTCTGATTTCCTCGGGGCTCTTGGTCTCATTCTCACAGCGCCTTATGCGCCGGGTATGTTCCAACTGCGCCCGTCCTTATGAGCCGTCCCAACAAGGAATGCAGGCCCTGGGCCTGGACAACAACTCAGGATGCAACTTCCTCCAGGGCAAGGGCTGCCAAAAATGTCTGGACACCGGTTACAAGGGTCGTGTAGCAGTCTTTGAAGTATTTAGGGTAGATGACGAGGTCCAAGATATGATAATGCGCCAATTTTCCGCTCGGGAAATAAGCAAACACCTAACCCAATCCGGAAAAATGAATACTTTGCGCCAAGACGCTGCCCGCAAGGTCTGCCAAGGGTTGACTACGGCTGAGGAAGCGCTGTCCGTGGTGATGGTTTAATGCAATACAACTATAAAGCCATAGATTCGGCAGGGAACACGGTTTCCGGAGCCATTGAAGCAGGAACCCCTGAGGAAGCTCAAGAAAAACTAGCCAGTCAAGGGCTCATACCCCAGAACGTAAAAGCCGGGAGTGTTTTGGGCGAAGATTGGACAAAAAGCATCACCCAATTCCTAACCCGCGTCAAGCTGCCGGAACTGCTCATCTTTTCCAAACAAATGAAAACTCTTTTGAAAGCAGGTCTGCCCATAACCAGTATATTGGAAATCCTGCAGGATCAAACCGAAAACCCACGTTTGAAAAAAGCAGCTGCCCGCATGCGCGAGGACGTACAGGCAGGCAAATCTTTGGCAGAGGCTTTTGAAAACAACCCCAGGATTTTTCCCTCACTGTTCTGCAGCATGATTCGGGCCGGCGAGGATAGCGGCAGGATGGTGGATGTTATGGACCGCCTCATCTATCTCATGCAACACGAGCACAAGGTTAAATCCGATATTAAGAGCGCCCTCACCTATCCCATTATAGTCCTGGTGGTTCTGGCCGGGGCCTTTTTGTTCCTTTTAACCTTTGTCATTCCCCAATTCATAAATATTTTTGAAGGAGCTGGACTGGACCTGCCCTTGCCTACCAGGATCAGCATTGTGCTATACGAGTGGATAGTGATATACTGGCCTGTAACCTTAAGCTTGCTAGCTGCTGTTATAGCTGGGATTTATTTTTACACCAAAACCGAAGTCGGACAATACAACAAGGATTACTTCCTGCTCAAGCTGCCGCTCTTGGGAGTGGTGTTACAAAAAGCTGCCATGTCCAGATTCGCTTCCATCTTTGCTATTCTGCATGCCAGCGGGGTTTCAGTTCTGCAATCCCTAAACGTTCTCTCCGGAACCATTGGAAATAAGGTGATCTCCAGGGAATTCGAGCGAGTCCAAGAAGAATTGCGCCAAGGCCGTGGAATATCAGGACCCTTGGGTCAATCCAAACTTTTTCCCCCCTTGGTGGTGAACATGGTGGCCATAGGAGAGGAATCCGGCAACTTGGATGAAATGCTCAGGGATGTTTCCAATCATTTCGATGACGAAGTAGAATTCGCTGTCAGCCGAATGTCCGAACTTATAGGTCCAGTCCTGGTTCTGTGTCTGGCCGGGATGGTGGGCTTTTTTGCCATGGCCATTTTCCTTCCCATGTGGGATATGGTGGGAATGGTATAGTATGGAAAATCTGCAGTTTTGACAATCACACTGCCCAGATAACAATCCTTGCCATCCTTGGCCTTAAATCAATTACCAGGTGCGGGGTAAACATCTTCATGCTCACAATACGTGTCCTCGCACGGATATAATAGTTTTGCTGCAGCCAAAAAACACATAGCTCTTTTCTGTTGTTGACAGTTGTTTAAGCACCCGATTAAATAATCAACAACAAATCCATAAACTTTTCTACGCCTTCCAAGGCTCACACCCTTTCAACACCGGAACCTGATCCCCAAAAAAACTTGGCACAAAGGTTGCTTAATAACATACCAATTCAGGAGGTCACCACGATAGACACCTGTTGTTGATTCACGAACTGGCCAATGGAACCAAGAAAACCAAAGGAGTCCGGCCGTGGCAACTACTTTTTGGAGCAACATCCGCGAGGAAGCCCGAAAAAATTTCATTCTGGTATTCCAGCAAAACTGGCCCATGTGGCTGGCAGGCATTTTTCTGGCCTTCCTGGCCGTGATGATCTTGCTATGGGGTGAAGCCATGTGGGGAATCATCGGAGGCATGCGCAACTGGGGTGACTGGATCTTGTACTCCGTGGGCATCTATAACCAATCCCCGGAACTCTCCCCTTGGATGAGCCACCTTTCCCTGACCAATATCGGGCTGGTTTTGGGAGCCTTGAGCTCTGCCCTCTTGGCTGGTCAATTCAAGATAAGATCCTCGTCCTGGTACGAATACGCCAAAGGCGCAGTAGGCGGTGCATTAATGGGCATAGGCGCCGGATTTGCCTTTGGATGCAACATAGGCGGATTCTACAGCCCTGTGGGCATGTTCTCCATGGGAGGCTACGCCATGATGATCGGTCTGGGTATCGGGGCTTACCTGGGACTGCGCTATTTGATATGGGAGATGATGAACATTCCCCAACAGGCCTCTGCCCCGCCTTCTTCCCGGGAAATGCCCCGAGAGCCGCTGATCAACTGGTCCAAGGTTTCTCCTTATGCCGGAGGCATTCTGGCTGTGCTCTTGGTGTTGGCATTTTACTTGTATGCAGTGCAGGGACAAACTACTGAAGGTGGGCTTTTGTTCCTGGGCGCTCTAATCGGATTAACCATGCACCGCTCCCGTTTCTGTATGGCCCGAGCCTTCCGGGAGCCCTTCATGACCGGGGACGCCACCATGGTTCGAGCGGTGGCACTCAGCCTGATTGTCTACGGCATGGCTTCAGCGATTATCAAATACAACTGGCTTGTGCCGCCCGAGGTGGGGGTATTTCATCCCTTCTGGCTGGGCAGCCTCATAGGAGGTATTATCTTCGGTGTGGGAATGCTGCTTGCTGGTGGATGCGGCTCGGGTACTTTGTGGAGACTAGGCGAGGGCCACATCAAGATCATCATCGCAGTGATCTTCATGGCCCTGTCCAATTCCCTTACCTACACTGCCCTGCACCATTTTGAAATAGCGGACAGGCTGGGCTCGGGCACTTTCATGCCTGATGTCTTTGGCTGGCCCCTTTCCATGGTGATCTTTATTCTCATTCCCTTGCTCTGGGCTCTCTGGGCCATCTGGAACGAGAAAACCGAAAAATTTGTAGCTTTCTAACCATTAAAAACAATAAAGGAGGTTCATTATGGACGTTTCCACCATCAACCCGGATCAGGTTTTGGATGCCAGCGGGCTGAGCTGCCCCATGCCCCTGCTAAGAACCAAGAAAGCCATGAAGGAATTGGAGAGCGGGCAGGTCCTGCAGATCATCGGCACTGATCCCGGCTCCAAGAACGATCTCCCGGACTACGGGAACAAGGACGGGAACGAATTCTTGGGCATGTACGATACTGAAGACGGCAAAACCGTGTACTTCATCAAAAAGGGATAGTGATACAAAACAAGCACATGCACCATCCAATATTCAAGGAGTAAGCCATGGGCATGGATAAGGACTTGGCCTCAGCCATAGTTTCAACCCGCTGTGATTGCTACGACAGCGCTCTGGAGTCCGCCAAAAAGGTGATGGGCAAGGATCTGCCCCCGGACCAAATACAGGCAACCAGGAATGTAATCAGGACCTTGGGGGCATGGTATTTCCGCCAGCAGTGCATGGACAAAATCATGGAGTGCTACAATCTTTTGCAGCGGCTTCCAGAGGTTGAAGAGGGCGAGGACCAAAAAACCATTGATGAAAAAACCGAAGCCAAGGAGCAGCCCTCCCAGGAGGTTTGCACCACGCTCACCCCGGATGTATACGAGATATTCAGCACACTCACCCAGGTTCCGGAAAACGAGAACAAGGATGAAGCCGAGCTTTTGAGAGAGGCAATCACCCTACTCATCCTCAAGCACTCCCTGGATGAGAACATCCGGGAAAAGGTTCTAAGTAAAGCAGAAAAACTGTTTTCCAGCCAAACTGGCTGAAAACAAACAAATCTCACCCTGATACCCACGCAAATGTCTGGATAAGCAAAACCCCGGCTCCTTGAAACAGAGGGCTGGGGTTTTTTCTGTGCCACATACTACAACGAAACTTATTATCCAGAGGCCAGAGGGAAAGAGTTGCTGTCATAATAGTAAGGCGGTTTATAGAGCCGTAGTTACAGAGCCAAGTCTCGTTATAGTAATACTCACCAACCTGAATTTAAACTTGACAACAAGGCTTGGAAATGGTTTCAAGAAAAAAAGCATGTATTTTTCATTAACCCGGAACACGGTGCAAATCCGTGGCGGTCCCGCCGCTGTGATCGGGGATGCCTGCCTGCATCGGTTCAAGCCGGGCCACTTTCAGGGCCTACCCTGGAGGGAAGGCCGCAGGTAGACAGAGGATCCGAGAGCCAGAAGACCTAATGAAAAATGCCTGCCGGGATTTCTTATGGCAACGGGAACCCGGAGTAGCCTTTCGTGGGTTGCTCCGGGTTTTTTTGTGCACACCAAAAAACCTGAAAGGAGGAACAACATGAAACAGGAAAACGTTATTTCCTACCGGCGCAGGTGCAGCTCCAATGGTCAGGGAACCGGTCTCTCTCATTACATCATGCTTACCCCTAAGAAAAAAACCGCTAAAAAAGAGGCCGGGAAGCAATAATGTACCAGGGAGACACATCACCCAACCGGGGCCTTTACGCCAACACCGGGTACGGCCCCGGTTTTGCTGTTCTGGAGTTCGGCAGCCCGGATCGAGTGGCAGTGGTGGAACCAGAGACCGCTTTTTGGGCCCTAGTGGAGCGCAGCAGCCTGGATCAGGCCCTGAGCGGGGATATAATCAGGCAATTTGAAGCCAAATCCCGGGATTTCGCCCAGGACATGGAGCACTTGCGCAGCGGGCTTAAACCCTCGGCAGTTTATTTGAATCCCACCGAGCGATGTAACCTGAATTGCAGCTACTGCTACCTCCCGGAGGAGATGCGCCGAAACGGCCGCGATATGCAATCCCGGGATCTCTTGCGTGCCCTGGAAAAACTCAAGGCCTACTTCAACCGATCATTGCCCCCGGAAGCTACCCCCCAACTCATCTTTCACGGCAGTGAGCCCTTGCTGGCCAAGGAGGCCGTGTTCGACGCCATAGAGCGTTATTCCGGGGACTTTCACTTCGGAATCCAGACCAACGGGACTTTGCTGGACGATGAGTCCATTGCGTTCTTGAAACGCCATGAAGTTGGGGTGGGGCTATCCCTGGACGGTCCCAGGGCCCTGGTATCGGACAGAATCCGAAAAAATTGGGGCAACCAGGGTGTATTTGACCGGGTTCACGAGGTTCTTTACAAGCTCAAGGATTACCCGGCCCTGAACGTGATCACCACTGTGACCAGGGAGAACGTGTACGACCTTGAGGACATGGTGGATTTCTACCATGAGCTTGGAGTGGGCGTGGTCATGATGAATCCAGTGCGCTGCACCCGCCAGGGAGGCACGGATCTCAAGCCGGACAATCAGGTTTTGGCCCGAGAATTCATTCGTGCCCTGGAGCGCAGCTACCAGCTTTATCAAAAGACCGGGCGCAAGCTCGTGATAGCCAACTTCGCAAATGCCCTGGCCGGAATCATCGGCCCCACCGGGCGCAGGCTCATGTGTGACATCTCTCCCTGCGGGGGAGGACGCTGCTTTTTTGCAGTGGCCTCGGACGGACAAGCGGTTCCGTGCAGCGAATTCATCGGCTTGGATCGATTCTTTGGGGGCAACATATTTGAGCGGGACCCGGAAACCATACTGGCCTCAGAACCCTTCACTGCGGTAACCGAGAGGAAAGTGGAGAATATCACACCCTGCTATACATGCGCCATCCGCCACTTCTGTGGCTCTCCCTGTCCAGCTGAAACCTACATGTCCTGCGGGGGACTGAATACCCCCAGCCCTTACTGTTCCTTTTTCGAGGAACAGGTGCGCTATGCCTTCCGCCTGATATCCGAAGGTAGAGAAGAGGCTTTTCTATGGGACACTTGGGAGGATGAGACCGAGGTGTTTCACTCCTGGAAATAGCCACAAATTCGTCAGGCACCTTCCTACAGCACACCGCCCCTGCCCTGATTCAGGACAAAGCCAGGGGCGGTTTCTCTTGAACCCGCGAGCAACTCTTTTTTGAGAAAATTTGCTTGACAGACTTTTTTTTATTCATTATTCAATTGATCAATTGAATAATGAATAGCTATGTAGCGTTAGCTGGAGTCAAAAATGAAACACCGAACCGAAATCAAGAACAGCATATACGAACAATTAGCCCGGGTGGGAAAAGCCCTGTCCAGCCCCAAGAGACTGGAGCTCGTGGATCTTTTGCGCCACGGACCGCGCACCGTGGACAACCTAGCCCGGGAAGCCGGACTGAGCTTGGCCAATACCTCCAGGCACCTGCAGATATTGCGCGAATCCAGACTCATAGATGCAAATAAGCAGGCCCAGCACGTGACTTACCATATCGCAGACCAGTCAGTATGTGAATTTTTCCGCTCCTTGTGCACCCTGGCTGAAAAACGCTTGGCCGAATTTCAAAACATAGTCCGGGAAGTCATCAACAACGACCCGTATTTGGAAAGGCTGGACCGTCAAGGTCTTAAGCAGCGGGTGCAGGAGGACGAGATCACTGTGCTGGATGTCCGCCCTGCTGAAGAATACCGGGCTGGGCACATTCCTGGCGCAATATCCGTCCCCCTGCAGGAGTTGGATACGCGCTTGTCCGAGCTACCCAAGGAGCGCAAGATTGTGGCCTACTGCCGTGGACCGTACTGTCTTCTGGCCAGTGAAGCAGTGGAGGTTTTGCGCTCCCAGGGATTTGATGCCGTGCGCATTCCGGAGGGAGTGCATGAGTGGCAGGCAGCTGGTTTAACCATAGAAACCAGTTACTGAAAAAAACTTTAACACCGAAAATTCATCCAGGAGGAGAGCATGGCCAGAACCAAATCCAGGAACAACGGATCAAGCTGTACTCAAGCCAAGTCCATGTTCCAGAATATCCGCAACACCACCCAGCTCTTCGCCATACTTCTGTCCGCATTGCTGCTGGGCCTGAGCATCTTTTATTTCAACATCCTGTTCGTGATCGGGGCCTTATTGGCCGCCTTGTTCGCAGGGCGGGTCTTCTGCGGTTGGATCTGCCCCAACGGGGCCTGGATAGATCATGGTGTGAGCCGTTTTTCCAGAAACAAGAAACTGCCCCGGATTTTAGCACATCCATGGTTCGGATACGGTTTCACTTTGGTATTCCTGAGCGCATTTGCCTTTTTGCACTGGAACGTAACCGGATCCCAATGGGTCTGGCTGGTTCCCCTAGGCATGATGGGGGTTCAGGTCACCTTGGCCACCATTCTGGGAGGACTGTACTATCCCAGGGGATTCTGCTCCCATATCTGTCCCTGGGGGGTTTTGGGGGCCCAGCTCGGACGCACCGCCAGGTATCAGATGAGCATAGGCCCGGAATGCAAGAGCTGTAAGACCTGTACCCAGGCTTGTCCCTTGGGCGGCATCCTGGAGCCCGCTATTGAACAAGTGAAGCAGACCAAGGAGCCGGCCCGTCTCTCCACTCGGTGCATGCGCTGTATGCGGTGTGTGGGAGCATGTCCCACCAATGCCCTGCAATACGGTGCCCAGAGCGCAAAACAACCTGCAGAAAGCCCTGAGCCAGACACCGCTGCATGATTTTGCACGGAATTGACCTAGGTCAAGGCAGGGCTTTTCACCTCCTGGTATCAAGGGAGAATATCAAAACAGGAGGTACAAATAGCTTGTACATTGTTGGGAACTCACTATCACTGAAATAACTACAACATTGATCTTCACATTAGTCATTGCTACCAGGAACGTATTATGACTCTTTTAAAGAATCACATGCAAATGGCCTCGGAAATTTTGGGAGTGGACATTTGTGCTTCCAGATCCGAAATACTGTATTCCTATTACCGAATGATCACCCTGCATCATCCGGACAAGAATCCGGATAATGCCTGGGCGGACAGTTTCGCAGCCCTTATAAACGAGGCTAAGGACATGCTTCTGGGAAAAGACATTCGACCTACTCTGCTTCAGGACTCCAGGCTGGTTTCAGAGTTTATGGATTGTCCAGTGCAGGAGGGAGAAGTTCTCAGTTACGGTGAATGGCTCAAGACCAGGTTCTACGATATGGAGAACCGCTCCATATGGCCTTGTTAACTCCAGGATAAACACTAAACTTATCTGACCTCATAAAACTGGCTCTTCGGTTAGCCGTGGATTTTGTACAAATCCACTCATTAATGTCCATGAACCAGAAATAAAGCTCTCTTATCAGCGTAAATCAGCGTGATCAGTTTATCCCGTTAAATGCGTAAGCCCTCGAAGAGGATTTATCTGGGGCGGCTAAAAAATCTTTATCTTTGCCCTGATGCTTGAAGAATGAAGCCAGAAGAACTTAACCGCAGATCTCGCCTCAGTGAAATGGAAGAAATTTCAAGGGGTAAACAGATCTACGCAGATGGATTAATCCCCTTATCTGCTGTAGGGCAGCAGCTATGAGGATGTCTCCCGTCCGCTTTAAGATTCGTTTAACGCAAGAAAAAAACTGCTGAACTATTTGTTCTAATCCACTTATTATGTCGAGGAATCGTAAAACTTTAGCAACTGTCCCCCATTTTTAACCCAAAATTTAAAGGAGAATATTATGCGTACCAGGGACGTGGTGATCATTGGGCAGGGGCCGGCAGGTCTTTCCGCAGCCATATATACTGCCAGGGCGGGACTGGATACCCTGATCTTGGGATGCGAGCCTAAGGTGGCAGGCAACTACGACATAGATAATTATTTCGGGTTCCCGGAGGGAATTAAGGGCAACGAGCTTATCGAGCTGGGGTGCAAGCATGCCGCCAAATTCGGGGCTGAACTAAGCTGTGAAAAAGTGCTGGCCATACACCAGGATCCGGAGCAGACCTTCAAGATCAAGACCGATCAGAACGAATACCTTGGCAGATCCGTAATCCTTTCCACTGGGGTGAGCAGGATCCGGCCCGGAATCAAGAATCTTTCCCAATACGAGGGCAAGGGCGTTTCTTATTGCGTAAGCTGCGACGCCTTCTTTTTCCGGAACAAAAAGGTAGTGGTGGTAGGCGAAGGGGTGTTCGCAGCCAACCAGGCCCTGGAGCTCAAGGAATACACCCCTGACGTAAGCATATGCAGCCAGGGGAAGCAGCCTACTATCCCGGAACATTATCTGGAGAGGCTGAACAAGGCCGAGATCCCTGTATTGACTCACAAGATCACTCACTTGGAAGGGGAACAGGTACTGGAAAAAGCCATTCTGGAGGATGGCTCCAAGATGGAGATAGATGGATTGTTTGTAGCCATGGGCGAGGCCTCCTCTTTGGACTTTGCCTATTCCCTGGGCATTATCACTCAAGGGGTATTTATCGAGGCAGATCACGCCCAAAAAACAAACGTGCCCGGGGTGTTTGCCGCCGGGGACTGCGTGGGACGCTTTTTGCAGATAAGCGTGGCCGTGGGTGAAGGAGCTATAGCAGCCAAATCCGCTATTAATTACCTGAAGGGGCTAAACAGTTAGAGTGCGCCTGCATCAGCCCTGGTTCCTGGCAAATCTTACGGACTCCTCTATCCTGGGCTTTAAGTACCTTTCCAACTCCGGATCCGGGGAGTCCACGTCAAAACAATAGCCGTCCTCCCCCAAAAGCCCTTGGGGCACGACATCCCCGCGTTCCTCAGGATCGGTCACCGCCTGGGCATAAAAACACACCGAAAGCCAGCGCCCCTCAGCGTCCTCCACTACGTCCACGAGACAAAAAAGGGGGCGCACCTTCTGCTCTGCCAATCCCGCCCGCAGGCTGATGCTCACTTCGGGGCGGACTTTGAGCTCCGTGACCGCGCCCCTCTCCTTCAAATACTCGGCAAGGGCCTGGAATACAGGCCGAACCCCACGCGGGTCATGGGTCCACTCTTCCAGGAACTCTTGAACATCTTTACCGGACATAAATTCACCTGTACTGTGATGCGTGACAGACCTGTTATCGTTCCCACGCTCTGAGTGGGAACGTATCCTGACCGCTCCTGCGGTCATTATGGACGCGGAGCGTCCGGGGAGGGGAATGTTCCCACGCAGAGCGTGGGAACAATAAGAAAGACTAGATGCTTATTACTACAGTCACACCAAGCATCAACCATTTCCAGCCAGGGAATCGTATATCCCCATGATCATGATCACCACGATCAAGACCGGGACCACGTAGCGGATGAGCACCACCCACCAGGTACCCAGTGCGATCCTGGACTTGCTCTTGTTCGCCTCGTGCACCGCCGCCCTGGCTCCCCAGATATACCCCACAAATATGGCTGTGAGCAAACCGCCCAGGGGCAGCAGAATGCTGTTGGCAAACCAGTCATAAGTATCCAGTATATCGGTGCCCAGCCCAGGAAAGGAAACCCCGCTCCACACGCTGTAGCCCAAAGTGGAAGGCAAACCCACCACAAAAATGAGCAAGCCCATAACAACTGCGGCTCCTTTCCGGGTCCAGCCCTTTTCATCTATAAGCCAGGCAGTTACTACTTCCAATAGAGAGATCGCCGAGGTTAAGGCTGCTATACTAAGCAGAACAAAAAACAAAACCCCGAAAACCACCCCCATGGGCATCTCTGCGAACACCCCGGGCAGGGTAATGAAAACCAGTCCCGGCCCTTCCTCTGGAGAAAAACCCAGTGCAAAAACCGCTGGAAAGATGGCCAAGCCAGCCAGCAGAGCCACCCCGGTATCCAAACCCACTATATACCCGGAGTTTGCCGGAATCTCATCCTTGTCCCGGAGGTAGCTGCCGTAGGTAATAATGGCCCCCATGCCTAGGCTCAGGGTAAAAAAGGCCTGGGCTATGGCTGCCAGGAAGGTCCTGGATGTTATATCCTCGAAATTGGGTTGCATGTAGTAGGCAAGACCTTCCCCGGCTCCGGGCAAGGTCACGGCGCGAAGAATCAAGATGCCCAACAGAATCAAGATCACAGGCATAAGAATGGTCACCCATCTCTGAATGCCCCGCACTACCCCTGCAGAGATGATGCTTACGGTCAAGACCATGAATATCCCCTGCCAGATTATGGGCTCCCAGACGCTGCTGATATGCCCCATGAACACTTGAGCATGATCCACGTCTCCAGCAGTGGAAATGACAACTTTGTAAATATATGCCAGGGACCAGCCTGCTACTACGGAATAGTAGGAAAGAATCACAAATCCAGTGAGAACCCCTAACGCGCCTACCAGCCACCAAGGGGATCCCGGAGCCAGGGCCTTGAATGCACCAACCGGATTGCGATGGGTCTTGCGGCCCAAGACAATCTCATTGATCATCACTGGATAACCGATGAGAACAATGGCTACGAGATAAATAATCAAAAAAGCAGCACCGCCGTGCTCCCCGACCATGTACGGAAAACGCCAGATATTGCCCAGTCCCACTGCTGATCCGGCAGCAGCCAAGATAAAACCTGCTCGCGTTGCCCAGCTTTCCCTACCCAATTGATACAGCATGGCTACCTCACTTTGTTTTTTACTCCAGGCTCCTTAAGCACCAAACATTTCCTTTACCTTATGCTGATCCTAAATAATCATCCCTTACCACTACAACGAAACTTAGTTCTATAACCATGGCTTTATAAACCGCCTTACTATTATGGCAGCAACTCGTACTCGAGGTCCGAGGGTTCTGCAAACTGGGCGTAAACTGTGTGAGCGACTTAGGCAGCGTTCATCAAAATCGTAGGCCTATAAAAAGCTCACGGTCCCTATTCAAGCACCTCCTGAAATCGGGTCACCAGAAATATAGATTTTGATATACGCTGCCTTGGAGCGAGTTTTTACGGCCTGTTTGCAGAATCCTCGGACCTCTGGATAATAAGTTTCGTTGTAGTATTACACTCCAGGATATAATACTCCCAGGTCCAATTCGCGGACATAGATCCTGAACCAAAAACGCTGATCTTATACTTTATCTGGCTATTTTTTGCATCCCAAAATTTTTTACAATTTTGTCAATACAAGTAAAGCCATCCAAAAATGTTGCCAAAAGGCTTTAACTAAAATATGAAATATTGTTTACAGGGCTTATTTTGATTCTAACGCGCTATTCAAGGCATGAACCTTGGAGCCAAACATCGATTGGGAATCCATTATGCTTCATGAATTCAACAATTTAGAACGGGACGCATGCGCACTTATAGCCTTGATAGAGAAACAGGGCAACCCTTCACATGCCAATATTGTTCAAACCATAGATTGTTTACGTAAAATGGGGCACCGCTCCGGTGATATTCAAGGGGAAGGGGACGGCTGCGGCATTTCCACAGATTTGCCCAGGGCCATCTGGAGCAAGCGTCTAGCAGCAGACGGACTGAACCCCTATCTCTCGGAAAGCCGTGGGTTTTTCGTGGGCCATTTCCTGCTGCCCCTAAGCCACCAGAGTCAGGGGGGGGAAATCCAAAATGACACCCGCCGTATTCTTGAAGATGAAGGTTTTGATTTATTGACGGAATTGGAAGGTAATACCCGCAACCAGGAACTTGGTCCCAAAGCCTCTACCGAAGCCCCTTTATTTTGGCAGGTAGCAGGAATAGCCCCTGAAATCTCCCGTCCCACAGCAGCAAAACACCTCTTTACTGCCCAGACCAAGCTAGAAGAAAAAGTACCTGAGCTGGAAACCGCATCCTTGAGCTTGGACCGCGCTATTTATAAGCTCCAGGGAGATCCGGACATGCTTCCCAAGGTCTATCCGGAACTAAGGGACCCGGACATGCTCTCCATCATGACCCTGGGGCACAGCCGCTATTCCACAAACACCCTGCCCACGGTCCTGCGCTCCCAACCCTTTTCCCTGCTGGGACATAACGGGGAAATCAATACTATAGAACGCCTGGAAACCACGGCCAGGATGCTGGGAATCAAGCTCGTGCCCGGCGGCAGCGATTCCCAGAACCTAAACCGCATCCTGGAGGGGCTTATACACCAGCATGGCCTGGACGTGATGGAAGCTTTGGAAATGGTTTTCCCTCCGATTAACAGCCTGGCAGATTCCTACCGCCAAGAGCTTAAAAGGCTTTATTCCCTGTACCGCTGGTTTTTCCCCTCTTCTGCCCAGGGACCGGCAGCTATTGTGGCCAGATACGGTGATCTCTGCCTGGGCAGCGTGGACGCCCTGGGCCTGCGTCCCTTATGGTTCGGGGAAAGCGATACCCACTACTTCTTGTCCTCTGAAAAAGGCGTTGTGGACCTTAAAAATAACATGCGCGATCCTAGGCCCTTGGCTCCCGGAGAAAAAATAGCCATTCGCACCGGCAGGGAATGCAGGGCCCAGGTCCTGGATTACAGCATGTACCAGGAACAACTCCTGGGCATCATGCAAAACCGCTTGGATAGCGACAAAATAACCTCTTTTCTATGCTCCCAACCTCTTTCGGGAGCCAAGGGATCTATTCCTAAAAACGCCTTTTATGCGGACCAAGAAGTGCTCACCGGCCAGGAATTGAACCTTGTATCCGGGGAAAATCTTACAACCAGCAATATTCTTGCCGCCTACGGCTGGCAGAAATACGACCTGAATATCCGTAAAAGAGTGGCCCAAGGCGGCAGGGAGGCCATTGGTTCCATGGGCCATACCGCCCCCCTAGCCTGCTTCAACCCGGAATCCCTTCCCAATCTGGCAGACTTTTTCAAGGAGAATGTAGCAGTGGTCACCAATCCGGCCATAGACCGCCAGCGCGAAGCGGAGCATTTCTCCACCCGTATGACCCTGGGGTCCAGACCGGATATCTGCCAAAGAAACCCGGTTCCTCCCTTGGGTTTTGAGGTAGAAACCCCGCTGTTATTGGGAGGCCGCGGCCTGGAAGGCATTTTGAGCCTGGACCGGGAACAGGAGTTGGCCAGAAAATTTAACGGGGCCTTACTGGAGGAGGTCACATCCTTCTTTTCCGGGCAGGGCCATGATCCGCATAGGATCGCGGTCCTGGACACCACCTTTGACCCGGAAGAAGGACTGGAAAAAGCACTGAAAGACCTAGCGGATCAAGCCCGGGAACAAGTCCGAGCCGGGAGCATGCTGCTCCTTTTGGATGATTCCTCTTCATTCAGAGAGGGACAGGTATATATCGATCCCGGCCTGGCTACAGCCTGGGTGATCGAAGAACTGGTCAAATCCGGTTTGCGCCGCCAGGCTTCTTTAGTAGTGCGCTCCGGAGCGGTGCGCAACCTGCACGATATCATGTTCCTGGTGGGTTTGGGAGCGGAAGCAGTAAACCCCTATCTACTGTGGAGAATTTCTGCAAGCTACGCCCATGAGGAGCTGTCCCCTTTCGAGGCGGTTCAAAATACCATTAAGGTACTCCAGGCCGGAATGGAGAAGGTCATGTCCACAATGGGCATCCATGAAATCTGCGGATATGGCCGAATATTCTCCTCCATCGGACTCACCACAGATCTGGCCCAAAAGCTGCAGGTATCAAACTTCTGCGCTTCTGAAGATGCCGGATTGGGATTGGAATTTATGCAAAACCAGGCCCGGGAAAGACTAAACCGGGCTGCATCCGACACGGAACAGGACCTTTACTCCGAGCCTTCCCGCAACCCCAAGGTAGGACGTTTGCTGCGCAAGGTAGCCCTGGGCAAGACCGGTTACGCGGAAATGGCCAGGTCCATGGAGGAAATCGATCGGGAATTGCCTACCGGTCTGCGCCACCTTCTCAGCACCAGGGAGGAAGAAGAAACCAACAGGCTAACCCAGGACAACGTGGATTTATCCGTAGGGGGACACGATCTACCCCTGGTTATAGCGGCCATGTCCTTTGGATCCCAAGGTGAAAACTCCTTTCGGGCCTATGCCTTGGCAGCCAGGAAAGCCAATATCGTTTGCCTGAACGGCGAAGGCGGCGAAATACCGGACATGCTCGGCAAATTCAGGCACAATCGGGGCCAGCAAATAGCATCCGGGCGCTTCGGGGTGTTTATGGGCCTACTTAACTCCACGGATTACCTGGAGATCAAGATCGGCCAGGGAGCCAAGCCCGGAGAGGGGGGACACCTCCCTGGAACCAAGGTTTCTTCCATAGTGGCCGAGGCCAGGAAGTGCAAGCCCGGCATCACCCTGATATCTCCCTCCAACCAGCATGATATCTACTCCATTGAGGATCTGGCCCAGACCATAACCGAATTAAAAACCGCCCATCCCGGGGCCAAGGTATCCGTAAAGATCCCTGTTACCAGCGGGGTTGGAACTATAGCCGTGGGAATAGCCAAGGCAGGAGCGGACGTAATCAATATCAGCGGTTTTGAGGGCGGTACCGGCGCGGCACGGGAGCACGCCAAAAGATACGTGGGCCTGCCGGTAGAGATCGGTGTAAAGGAGGCTCACCGCGCCCTGAGCGAATCCGGTATCCGGGAACAAGTGGAAATCTGGTGCGACGGGGGAGTGCGCAACGGCCACGAAGTGCTCAAGCTGGTTCTGCTCGGGGCCAACCGTGTGGGGCTGGGGACCCTGGCCCTGATGGGCATTGGCTGCGTAAGTTGCCGCCGCTGCCATCTGGATCGCTGTCCCATGGGCATTTCCACCCAATTAAGAACCAAGGAGCAGGCGGAAGAAAAAGGAGTCAAGGGTTTTTGGCCCCGGGAAACCGAGATGGAAGCAGAAAACCTGTCCCGGCTCTTGGGAGCCCTGGGAGATGAACTACGCATGCGCCTGGCCCGCATGGGCATCTCCAGGCTCCAGGACCTGGTGGGACGCTCGGATCTTTTGTACCAGGATATAGCCGGGGACAAAGTTGACCTTGCTGGTTTGCTCCAACCGCCTGCACAACCTGTGAAAGATCAACAAAAAGAGAGCCGCAACCAGGTGCTGCGCAAGCCATTGAATTATTTGACCAAGTTGATCTCGGACCTGGCCATGGAACGCTTTGAAGCCGGCGATACCCGGGTCAGTTTTGCCGAGGACGAGGTGCGCAGCTCGGACCGAGCCATAGGCACTTACCTCGCTGGTGCCATGGAACGAAAATACCAGGACCATAAAAAATTGCTAGCTTCGCTGCGCCTTGGATCCTCTGTACCAGGCAACGGACTGAGTGCCTTTGGCACTTCGCATCTGGAAGTCATGGTGGAAGGCGGCTCCCAGGACGGTGCAGCCAAGGGAAGCTACGGAGGGTCCCTGGGTGTGCTCAGGGGCGGTAATTACCAAGGTCTGTATATTGACGGATCCACTGGGAAAAGCTTTGCTTACGGGGCTATCCAAGGATTGTTCATGATCCAGAACATGGCCGACTCCCGGGCTTGCGTCCGGCTTTCCGGAGCGGATGTAGTGTTCGGAGGCCGCATCACCTCCCAGGTGCGAGACTATTTGGGCAACATTGCAGTCCGTTCTCATCTCAAGGGATTCGCATTTGAATATATGACCGGTGGCCGCGCAGTGGTCCTGGGAGATCCCGGACCGTGGATATGTGCAGGGATGACCGGAGGAGTGGTATATCAATGCCTGTACCCGGAATACGATTTCGGGCAAGAATCCGTTAAGATCCGCTTGGCCCGGGGAGCCAACGTGATGATCACGCCTGTTTCCCAGGAGGGCATCCAAGATATCCAGGATCTGCTTAACCCTTATATCCAGGAACTGGAAAAAAGTTTGCAAACCGAGGAAGCAAATGCGGTCAGGGAGCTTCTGGGACAGGCAGGCTCTCGCTTTGTGGCTATTGTACCCAAACCCCTGTGGGTCAAGTCTGCAGAGTAGGAATTAAATAGCAACTTAAAACATGAAGAATAGTTGCATTGTAACAAGGAATTTAAAAGACATAACCCTTTTATGCTTTTAAAGGTTGACAGATAAAATCCGTGCATTACAGATTAAAAAATATATTCAGAAATATTGTAAGAGTTAAAATATTTTGATATATAAAAAGATATATTTATAAAATATACACGAGAAACCTACAGCAAAACCAACAAAACAGTCAAAAAACCCTGGCCTTATTTTTTAGAAAGAATAACTATTTTCAAGTTTGAACCGATAATATCGAAGGGAGAAATAAAAACAGTTTTTAACTTCTTTAAACAAGTAATCATTCTTTCCGGACATATCTATTTAAACTATGCTCAAGGCAGGATCTTTGAGCATAAATGTCAGGAGGTGATTATATATGTTCTTACACAATTGGTGGAGCAAATCCAAAGAACAAACCACTACCTACGACCTGCCTATTTCCACTCGCAGCCTTTGTCCCGAGTGTAACAAAATAATCGAGGCCGACCTGGTAGAGGAAGACAACCAGGTTTTTATGAATAAATCCTGTCAGGAGCACGGCGAATTCAAGGAACTCATTAGTGCGGACAAGGATTTTTTCCTCAAGATGCGGCATACCCATTACGATAAGCCGGCCAAAGTGGACAAACCTCACAAAAAGCCGGAGCAAGGTTGTCCATATGATTGCGGGGTATGCAGCAATCATAAATCCTTTCCTTCCATGATCAATATTGACTTGACTAATCGATGCAACCTGAACTGTCCTATCTGCTTTGCCAATTCCAATGCCGTGGGCCGGGTATACGAACTAACCTGGGAGCAGATTGACCACGTAATCGAATCCATCGCCTCATTGGGGCCGCATCCGGTTATTTGCGTACAGTTTGCCGGAGGTGAACCCACCATTCACCCCCATTTTCTGGATGCTGTGCGCAAAGCCAAATCCAAGGGATTTGCCCAAATTCAGGTGGCGAGCAACGGGGTTCGTTTCGCCCAAAAACCGGAGTTTGCAGAACAAGTAGCTGAAGCCGGCCTGGACGTGGTATATTTGCAATTCGACGGTGTAAGTGATGACATTTACCGTCAAACTCGCGGCCGACCCTTGTACGACACCAAGATGAAGGCAATTGAGAATCTGCGCCAGGCCGGGGTTCGAGTGGCCCTGGTTCCTACTATTGTCAAAGGATTCAATGACCATCAGGTAGGAGACATCCTGCGCTTTGCCGTGGAGAACGTGGACGTGATCACCGCCATAAGCTGGCAGCCAGTGTCCTTTACCGGCAGAATCGATGAATCCCAGCGCAGGGAAATGCGTTTTACCACTGCAGACCTAGCCAGGGAGCTCCAGGAACAAACCGATTTCATGGATATGCACCGGGATTGGTATCCCTTCTCCATTGTCTCCCCGGTATCCAGGTTTTTGGAGGCTGCTACCGGCGGGGAGAAGATGGCACATACCAACTGCCATCCCCATTGCGGATGCGTGACTTACATACTCGTGGACAAGGAAACCGGCAAAGCTGTTCCTTTCCCTGCCTTTTGGGATGTTGAATCCGCAGCTGAAAGCCTGAACAAGAAAGCCAAGCGCATAGAAAACTATCCCTGGCTGAAAAAGGCTTTGGCCTTGCAGCTAAAGAGAGAACTAAGAAAGCACTTTCACGAGGACAAAGCCCCCGAAGGCTGGGACTTTGAAAAGATGCAGGAATTCATAGACGATCTTATACATTTGCGGGAAGGGCACGAAATGGACAAGAAAGCCCTGAAAGAAAAAATTCAAAAGAGCCGTTATGGAATCATTCTCTCGGCTGCCATGCACTTTCAGGACCACTACAATTATGAAATAGATCGAGTGCGCCATTGCATAGTACATTACGCTGACCCCCAGGGCAACCTCTATCCATTCTGCACCTGGAACAGTGGCCCCTGCCACCGCTTCAACGTAGAGGAAATGTACTCCAACTCCAAGATCAAACAAAAAACTTCAGAACATGAAACCGCCTAACAAGGCTTCAATACACTGAAATCACAAAAAAGGGGCGTCTTCATAAACGCCCCTTTTTTTGTAACCTGTTTCGGTAACCAGCCTTCCTTTAGTTACGTTGTATGAAGCTGCGTTGGCAAAATCACGCCAGTATCTCCATGGCTTCTTTCCCGGTCATGCCCGGTTTCACCCCCATTTCTTCTGCAACCGGGCTCACGGAGCGAACCTCCGCGGAAAGCAGTTCTTCCAAGGACTGCGCTCCACGCACCATGGCCACGGCCTCCTGGATCTTGGAAGCCACATTCATGTTCAAGTATCCGCAACTCACCAAACCCTTTTCCCCACAAATCAACAAGATCTTGGTCTTGGTGGTGGGAAACTCCACGCAGGAACAGGGCTTTCCGTTAATTTCCATCTGATAGCAGCCTTCCATACAATTTCTCCTTTCCTTGTTTTTTGCATCTACTAACCAACAAAACGGGACGCTCGGAATTCTCAAGCGACCAAAGCAATTGTGCAGCAGCTAAAGATAAGGGCTGAAAAGCCAGCACAACGAATCCCGGGTACGTATGTGAATAGGGCGGCTATCCACTTCCGCTAGGGTTACCTCGTGGGACTCCCGGATCTTGTCCTGGATAAACCCGCCTAATCTCTGCACCATCTTTTTCTCATAAACTTCCACCACCAGTTCGAAATTGAGTCGGAGGCTCCGGGGATCTATATTGGCTGAGCCCACTAAAGCATAGGTGTCGTCCGCCAAGAAAAGCTTGGAATGAGCAAATGGAGGAGGCTGATAAAACACCCTCACCCCCCATTGGAGTAATTCCCAGAGCATGTTCTGAGTAGCCCAGTGCACAATAGGATGATTGTTCTGGGACGGCAGAACCACACTTACCTCTAGGCCTTTCAGGGCCGCGGTCTGCAAGGCCCCTATCAGTTCCTGGGAAGGCAGAAAATAAGGCGTCATTATCAAAACCCTTCTTTTGGCCTGGGAAACTACGCCGGTCAAGAGTATCCGCAATTTGTCCATGTCCTGGTTGGGTCCCACGGTTATGGTCCTGCATACCGCCTCCCCCTGGTAGCCACCCACTACTCTCTCCCTAGGGCGTCTGCTGTAATCCCCGGTGCAAAAACCCCAATCCTCCAGAAAAACTTCCTCCATCTGGTTTACTATGGGTCCAGTAAACTTGAAATGTATGTCTTGCTGACGTTTGGGATTATCCAACTGCTCAGCCAAATGTCTGTCTCCTATATTCATTCCCCCAGCAAATCCGTACTCGCTATCTACTATAAGTAGCTTCCTGTGATTGCGCAGATTAAGAAAAAACGGGGAAGGTGGATACAGTTTGGGTGGCAGAAACCTGGCAAATGGTATCTTGGCCCTTTTCAATTTTTTTTTGGCCCGGGGCCAGGAATAATACTCCCCGATACCATCAATTATAACCCGCACATCCACCCCTCTGTTTTTAGCCCTAGATAGAGCTTGTACAAAGCTCTCCCCAGTTTGGTTGCTGTCAAAGATAAAAGTCATGAGATATACGCTTTCCTGGGCTTGATCAATGGTATTTAACATTTCCGGGTAAGCCCCTTCCCCGTTAAAAAGAGGCTGAACGCTATTGCCCTGCAAAAGGGGACGCTTGGAAATAGCCTTGGAAAGCAGGGCCAGTTGGTGAAAATCTGGAGCAATCCTGAAATCCCGCACTGTTTCCTGGCTGGTTTTCGATTCCGGTCCGGAAAAAGCCAGATCCATGTCCCAATGCGGCCAGTACCACCTCAATTTCCTAGCCCGGGTTTTAACGCGATTGATCCCCAGCAGGAAGTAGAGTATTGGGCCCAATGTGGGCACCAACAGACAAGTAACAATCCAGGCCCAGGCCCCTCTGGGATCACGCTTGAACAGCAAAGCGTGACCTGCAGCAAACAAATTAATGAAAAGAATAACCGCCAGGATTAACCAATCTAATACTTGCATTGAACTGTGCTAAAGGGCTTGATTTTTTGTATCTCCTTGTAAATATTCACCATGTACGCAAAAAATCCCGTGAATAGTTACATATCCTTTTACCTATCTTGGATTCTGAACAATTGATATCCTGATCACATCTGGCATAAATGCGGTCAGGACTAGACAAACCTGCAATCATGCCTCCACCTAGTGCAAGGTTATATGCAGAAGAGATCACGGAATCAAGGACAATTCCATTCTGAAGCTATCCCTAAGGATATATCTCTTTTGAATCCCCGAGATTCACTTGACAGCAATAACCTGAGAAGTAAGATTGAAAAAATGCAAGATTATTTGAACAAACTATATATCGTCATGGTGGGTTTGCCGGCAAGAGGAAAGTCCACTGTGGCTGCCAAGCTCAAGGAAGGCCTCCAAAAGGAAAATATCAAGGTCCGCATATTCAACAACGGCGATCTGCGCCGCAAACTTCTCAGCGAGAGCTCAACCAAGCCAGACTTCTACAACCCTGACAACAAGACAAACGTTGAACTCAGGGAACAGATAGCCCTGACCAACATAAACAATGCCAGGAAATACTTGGCTGGAAATGGGCAGGTGGCCATCCTGGACGCTACTAATGTTAGCCATAAAAGGCGCAGAACCATCCAGGAAATGCTCGGAGATCACCCTATTCTTTTTGTGGAATGCATAAACACGGACGAGGAAATCTTAAAGGCCAGCATTACCAAGAAAACCCAGCAAAACGAGTTTGCCAATTACAGCTTTCAAGAGGCCTTTGATGGCTTTCAAAAAAGGATCTCCTATTATGAGCATATTGCTGACCCCCTGGATCAAGAGCCTAACTACTACATTCTGGATTCCCTAAACAATCAGATCCTGGCCCAAAAAATCACGGACAATATTTTTTGTAACGTCCAGATCCGGGATCTATTGGTATCGGACTGGGTCAAGAACCTGTTCCTGGTTCGGCACGGTGAAAGCTACTTTAACCTGGAGAACAGGATCGGCGGCGACTCCAAACTCACTCCCAATGGTTGGAAACAGGCCGAAGCACTGGCCAAGCATTTCCAGAACACCAATATACCCTATATCTACACCAGCGCCAAAAAACGCACCATAGAAACCTCTGAGCCCATAAGACAGCAGCAGAAAAATAGCCGCGTGATCCACTTGCAGGAATTCAACGAAATCGATTCCGGGATATGTGAAGGGATGAGCTATGAAGAGATTCGCCGGGAAAAACCTGAAGTTTTTTATGCCAGGATCCAGGACAAGTACAACTATATCTATCCTCAGGGGGAAGGTTACGTCACCTTGAAGGAACGAGTAGACCGGGGTTTAAAAAAGGCTATCTACTTAAGCGGCAATCCCACATATATCATGATTATTGGACATCAAGCTGTAAATCGTATGATTCTAGCCCACTTCTTATACCGGCGCAAGGAAGACGTACCGTACATCTACACTCCCCAGGACAGATATTTCCATATCGTATCCACCCAATCCAAGAAACTCTTCGAGCTCAAGAGATTCTGAAGCTTAAGCCGGGATCATAAATCGTGATTTGCCATCATGAGGCTTTCAAGCGCCTGTGAAAACATGTTTTACAAAGCCGCTTGCTTGGTATATATACACTCTAGTCGAAGTCACACATTAGTTACCATCCTGGATACTTTATCGCAACGGAGGGAAAACATGAAAAGCAAATTTTGCTTTTGTGCGGGGCTTGTCCTGGTTCTTGCCCTTGCCTCTCTTTGGGGCTGTGCAGAAGAAGAGGAGGAAGCCGTCAGAACCTATGATCTGTCCATGGCCACTTTTTGGCCAGCTACGGATTTCATGGTGACCCAGGGACATGAACGCTGGATTCAAGAGGTCCAGGAAAGAACCGATGGACGGGTAAACATTAATCTTCATGCCGGAGAGGCCCTCCTAGGGGCCAAGGAAATCTATCACGGGGTAGCTGAAGGAGTAGCAGATATCGGCACCACCTGTCCCTCGTATACCCCGGGAGTTTTCCCCCTAACCGAAGCCTTCGAGCTGCCCGGATATGAAAACAAAAACGCGCTGGCCGCTTCCTGGACAGTCCACGAAGGCTATAAAAGGATCAAACAGGACCTAGGGGTGGATGAGTTCGAAGACGTCAAGGTCCTTATGTTTTGGGCCACCGGCCCGGGCAACATTATGAGCAAACAACCGGTACAAACCTTGGACGATATGTCCGGCTTGGAAATAAGAGCAGTAGGCGGTACTATTTCCCCCCTGGAAGAACTGGGCGCTACCACCCATTCCATGCCCATGTCCGAGTCTTACCTGGCCCTGGACCAGGGGATTGTGGACGGCATACTTGCCCCCACTGACACCCTTGAGGGATTCAGGCTGGCGGAAGTAGTGGATTATGTCACACACACTCCATTCCTGTACAATGTGGTTTTTATGAAGGTCATGAACAAGGATACCTGGAACGCTCTGCCCCCGGATATACAAGAGGTTTTTGAAGAATTGAACCAGGAATTTGTGGAAGAATACGGGAAAATAAGGACCGAGTACACCAGAAAAGGCCTGGAATACGGAATCCAGGAACACGGCATTGAAACCCTGGAGTTGGATCCGGGACAGGAGGAAGAATGGCGTGAAACCGTGGAGCCTGTGACTGAAAATTGGATCCAGAGGCAGAATGAACGCGGATTGCCCGGCAGGGAAGCCGTGGATATCGTTCGGGAATTGGACAAAAAATACTCGGAAAAATACTCAGATTTCTAACAGCTTAATCTGAACCTTGCCAGTCCAAAGTTCCCTGGCAACACCTTGTTTTTATTGACCATTTATATACAGTTCCACCTGTACGTAGCGATAACTGATTTAACCTACTGATTTCTTCGCCTTTACTTTTAACTTTAACTCTCGAGATCTGAATGTAAACATCATGGGCTTTTCTGGATTCCATATCCAGGAAAGCCCTTTTGTCCTTAATAGGCCGAGGCGCGTTTTCGCGGATACAAGAATTCAGTCCCCAAAAATGTAGCTATGCTGTCTCATCTGGAAAAAATTGTTAACTATTTGGCACTGCGAACTTCCCAAGTGGCTCAGGCTGCGTTAGCAGCGGTCATGCTCGTTATTGTGGCCAATATTGTCATGCGCGCTCTTTGGAAACCCTTGACAGGAAGCTACGAATTGGTGGAGATTATGGGTGCGCTCCTGTTGTCCTTGGGCCTGGCCTATTGTGCGGTACATAGAGGACATGTCACTGTCACCCTCTTGGTGGATAGTTTGCCTAACAGATGGCAAGGCATCGTAGATACCTTGACCAATACCATCTCCTTGGTCTTTATTTCCCTTATAAGCTGGGGGCTAATTCAGTACGCGGAAACTGTACACAGAAGAAATCTTTCCACTTCCTCCCTGGATATACCTGTTTTCCCGGTCTATTACCTGGTGGCCCTGGGCATGATCATGTTGGCCCTAACCACGGTTATTGAGCTCGCCAGATCCATAAAAACAGCAATTCACGGGAGAAAACCGGAGTGAGCCCAGTAGAGGTCGGAATCGCGGGCGTCCTGCTGGTGTTTGTTTTGATCGCGGCCAGGATGCCAGTGGCTTATGTCATGGTAATTGTGGGCGTGGCCGGATACGCCCATCTCATATCCTGGAACGCAGCCCTGTCCATTGCCGCTTCCACCCTTTACAACACCTTCGCTTCCTATTCCCTGATAGTGGTACCCTTGTTCGTCTGGATGGGATACCTGGCCTATCATGCCGGCATAAGCCGCAGAATATTCGACGCCACCTACAAGGTCATGGGGAAGCTGCCCGCAGGATTAGCCCTGGCCACTGTAGGTGCAAGCACGGTATTCGGGGCCATCTGCGGATCCACAACCGCCACGGCCGCCACCATGAGCGCGGTAGCGGTACCTGAAATGAAAAGATACAATTATCAACGCTCCCTGGCTACCTCGGTGGTAGCTTCATCAGCCATCCTGGGAGTCATGATTCCGCCTAGCGTAATATTTATCCTGTACGGCATAGCAACGGGAGAGTCCATAGCCCTGCTCTTCCTTGCAGGCATTATACCGGGAGTACTTCTCATGTCCCTGTTCATGCTGGTCACCTATCTCCGGGCCAAACGCAGACCGGAGCTGGCACCACCCGGGCCGGAAATAGATGTTAAGAGCAAGGTCAAGGCTGTGCTTTATGGGGGTATCGAAGTAGTAATCATATTTCTGGTAGTTATAGGTGGGCTCTTCATGGGGTACTTCACCCCCACCGAGGCTGGGGCTGTAGGTGCAGCTGCTACTTTGGCAGTTGCCCTTTTAAGAAGGCAGATCAATTGGCAGGGTTTTTTGAACTCCCTAAAAGACTCTATTCGGATATCTGCCATGATCATGTTCCTGGTGGCGGCAGCCACCATTTTCGGGCGTTTCTTGGCGGTAACCCAAATCCCCACCAATCTTGCCATGTGGGCCGGAGATTTGCCCATACATCCCATAGCCGTGCTAGCGGTAATCCTTGTGGTTTATCTGATACTAGGTTGCTTTATTGACGCCCTGGCCTTGATACTATTAACCATACCCATTTTCTATCCCGTAGCAGTACAATTGGGATTTGACCCTATCTGGTTCGGGGTGGTTATTGTCTTGGTGGTGGGCATGGGGGTGATCACTCCCCCTGTGGGGGCCAACGTGTACGTGGTGGCGGGTATAGTCAAGGACACGCCTGTAGTAACCATTTTTAGGGGAGTATGGCCCTATCTGCTCAGCATAATCCTGTGTATCGCCATTCTGACTGCCTTCCCTCAACTGGCCCTGTTTTTGCCCGATCTATATCAGGGGTGATTACGGCTGAGTATTAGCACCATCACATATGCCAGCCCTATTCCGGATCTAGCCCCGAATACACCCGGAACACCTACCGTACAAGACTATTTCGTGCTCTTCCAGATCAAACCCCTCGGGAGTTAAGGCTTCGATTTCTCCGGGACATCCATCCAGGCAAAACACTCGATCGCATCCCCGGCACTGGAAATGATGGTGGTGCTTTAATCCGGACAGCTCGTAGCGTGTGCCGGGTTCAGGCAGAACCAACTCCCGAACCACCCCTTCTTGCACCAATAATTTGAGATTGCGGTAAACCGTGGCTATTCCCAAGCCAGGAACCTGTTTGCGGGAGGCTTCCAGAATCTCCTTGGGACTCATCGGCCCTGGAGCTGCTCGCAAGCTTTCCAGAATGGCGTAACGTTGCCGGGTACTATGCTTCATAAAAACCCTCGAAATAATTCAAGAAAATAGCATAATAGATTCTTGCAGGTTTTGACCTTTTTTGCAACCTGGAGTTGACAGCACTAAAATGATAAAATATTATCAAATTTTATATCGCATCTGCTAATAAATTTCAATTACACATGAAGTAGACTGTTTATCAACTGTTCACAGGCTCTTTTTACGTGCTTTCGCCGGAGGTTCCACCGATTTTCTTGGCGAGGCTACGGTACTTGAGAGTTTAAAAAAAGGTTAAAGGTTCACCTGAGTAAATACCCGGATCTTGTTTTGAAATTTAGTGCTTGGAATTTGAAATTTCCTTCAATACTTGCTTCAGCAAGCCGAGCCTAGAAAAGCGGTGAGCCAGGTACGCAGCACGCAAAAAGATTGGGTGAATAAGTTACTATGTATTTACCATAAAACGGTGCCCAACCTGCAGACTAAAGGAGGAGTAAATGATCCAAAACAAAGCAAGCTTGTTCCCACATTATTTTATATCTTTATTTTTGGGTCTAGCCATCTTGTTCGCCACGTTTTCCCCAGGCCAAGCCTCTGCTGACCAGGACAGGATCCAAGCCATGGTGAGCATAGCCCCGCAAAAATATTTTGCAGAAAGAATCGGGGGAGAAATGATCGATACCACTGTGCTTTTGCCGCCAGGGGCCAACCCCCACACCTTCGAGCCCAAGCCCTCACAGATTAGAAAGATGGGCCAGGCTGACCTATACATGGCCATCGGGGTTGAATACGAAAATGCACTCCTGCCCAGGATAAAGTCCACACACCCGGACCTGGACATAGTCCACCTGGACCGGGGCATTCAGAAAATATCCATGCTGCAGGACTGCGGCCATGGCCATGATCACGACCATGACCACCACAGTGAACACAACCATGGGCATGATCACGAAAACAATCACCACAATGGTCATAACCACGAGCATGATCACCACAACGGTCATGACCACGGCCACGAAGGCCTAGACCCACACGTATGGCTGTCTCCGGACCTGGCAATGATAATCGCGGACAACGTATACAGGGCCCTGTCTGAGGCCATGCCGCAGGCAGAGACAGAGTTCAAGGAGAACTACCTTTCCTTTATCCGCGAGCTGCTTGAGCTTGACCAGGAAATTAAGTCTATTTTCAACGATGTCCCACCCGGCAACAAGTTCATGGTCTTTCATCCTGCCTGGGGATACTTTGCTCGGGCCTACGGTCTTGTCCAGGTCCCTGTAGAAGTGGAAGGACGGGAGCCCAGATCTGCTGACCTCAAGGAGCTTATTGACACAGCTAGGGAGGAAAACATAAAAGTCGTGTTTGTATCCCCGCAGTTTTCCAAGCGAAGCGCTGAAACCATAGCCGACTCCATTGACGGAGAAACTGTCTCCATTGACCCCTTGGCAGAGAACTGGAAAGAAAACATGCTTACCGTGGCTGAAAAATTCAGAAAAGCCATGGAGCACTGATAATCGGCTAACTAAATGTCCCCTCTCCGGGAGGCTGCCTAGAGGAATCCAGCAAGAATCACCACTCATGTCCCCTGAACGGTTGCCTCCCGGACAAGCCAGGTACAAGGGCATATAAAACACTCTGGTCGTTCAATCCGGCCTAGGCATAAGATGAATGAATACGCCATAGAAATTCAGGGCTTAAGCTTTGCCTACAACCACCACCCGGTTCTGGAAGACGTGAACATGCAGGTAACGCAGGGAGAATTCCTGGCTGTTCTCGGACCCAACGGAGGAGGCAAGACCACCCTGATGCGGATTTTATTGGGGATCCTTCAGCCCTCCCAGGGTCGGATCCGGGTATTGGGAAAACCTCCCGGAGCCCTGCCCCATTTAGTGGGTTACGTTCCTCAGAGCCAGAGCGGAACAGACAAATTTCCCATTACCGTGCACGAAACTGTCCTTGTGGGGCGTCTGGGACACCTGGGTCGCTGGAGACGCTTCACTGACAGGGATTCAAATCTGGCCCATCAGGCCCTGGAGCAGGTCGGGATGCAGGACTATGCCAGGCGAAATATAGGCAGCCTCTCTGGCGGACAGAAACAAAGGGTGCTTATTGCCCGGGCCCTGGTGGCTCAACCCCAGATACTTTTTCTGGACGAACCCACCGCTGCAGTGGACCAGGCCTTTCACACCAGGTTGTATGATCTTCTCAAGGAATTAAACGACTGGGGAACCACTGTTATCGTCATCAGCCATGACCTATCGGTACTCTACAGCCACGTCAAGGCTGTGGCCTGTGTAAACCGGAATCTCCACTACCACGATGCAGCAGAAATCAGCCAAGAAATGCTGGAAAAGGTATACCACTGCCCGGTGGAGCTTATCACTCACGGCGATGTTCCCCATAGGGTACTGAGGCACCATTGAGATCATGCTAGAGATCCTGCAGTACGATTTCATGCGCAATGCCCTGACAGCGGGCTTTTTGGTAAGCATCGCCTGTGGCATCATCGGGGCCATGGTAGTGGTCAACAGGCTGGTGTTCATTTCCGGGGGCATTGCCCACGCCTCTTACGGCGGCATCGGCCTGGCCTTCTTTGTCGGCTTTCCCCCTTCCCTGGGCGCAGGAATGGCTGCGCTTATCTCCGCTTTGACCATGGGCCTGGTCAGCCACAGCCGCAAACACCGGGCGGATACTTTCATAGGCGTCATCTGGGCCGTAGGCATGTCCACGGGCATAATCCTTCTGGACCTGACCCCGGGATACAGGGTAGACCTCATGAGCTATCTGTTCGGCAGCATCCTCATGGTCCCCTCTAGCGCCCTATGGACCATGGCAGGGCTAAGCCTGGCCATCACAGTCCTGGTGCTAATATTTTACAAGGACTTCCTGGCCATGTCCCACGACGAGGAATTCGCCAGAGCAGTGGGAGTCCCGGTTACCGCGCTTTATTTTCTGCTCCTGGTCATGGTTGCCATGACGGTGGTCATGACCATCCAGGTGGTGGGCCTGATACTGGTTATTGCCCTTTTAACCATTCCGTCCTATATTGCTGAGAAATACTCCCGTTCCCTGAAGCAAATGATGCTTCTGGCCATACTCATAAGCATAGTTTTCACCCAGTCCGGTATCTGGGTAGCTTATTATCTGGATTTGACCACAGGCGCCACCATTGTCCTTGTGGCCGCAGCTGCGTTTGCCCTGTCCAGCCTGCTCCCGGCCAGGGCCAAGGCCTGATAGTTTCAACTACAACGGAAAGCAAATATGCTCGAACACCCTAGTTTCGACCCGGTAGCCATAGCTTTAGGCCCCTTGGAAATCCGCTGGTACGGCCTCATGTACCTAGCCGGCTTCACCCTGGCCTGGATCCTGGCCCGTTACCGGGCGAAACAGCCCGGCTCGGGCTGGGACGTGAAAGAGCTCCCGGATCTGGTGTTATTCGGTGCCCTGGGGATTATTGTCGGGGCCAGGCTGGGATACATGGTTTTCTACGATCTCATGGGATTCATATCCCAGCCCTGGACGGTCCTCATGATCTGGGAAGGAGGAATGTCCTTTCACGGCGGTCTCATCGGAGCGGTGATAGCCATGTTCTGGTATGCCCGCAAAACCGGGAGGACGTTCTTCCAGGTCACGGATTTCGTGGCTCCCATGGGAGCCCTGGGAGTCATGTGCGGCCGGATAGGCAATTTTATAAACGCTGAACTGTGGGGCCGCCCCACGGACTTGCCCTGGGCCATGGTTTTTCCCGGAACGGATATGATCCCCAGACATCCTTCCCAGATCTACCAGGCCCTTCTGGAAGGCTTGCTTTTGTTCATCATCCTCTGGATCTTTTCCGCTCGGCCCAGGCCCCAAATGGCGGTATCCGGGCTGTTCTGCCTGGGATACGGTACATTTCGTTTCTTCGTGGAATTTTTCCGGGAACCTGATCCCCATTTGGGATTCATCTTCATGGACTGGATGACCATGGGACAAATACTTTCCCTGCCCATGATCCTTCTGGGAGCGGGTCTGCTTGTCTATGCCTACAAAATCAGGCCCCGGACGTTATAGCCATACCGGCTCAACTGCGCAAAAACTCGGCATCCGCCTCGGGCAAGGAAGGATTGATGCACATGCCGGAGCCGATCTCAAAGCCCGCCCTGGTGGTAAGCCTGGGCACGATCCTGATATACCAGTGCAGATGAGGTTCGTTGTCCTTGAACCTGGTGCAGGAATAAATGGCCATGTTGTAATCCGGTGAATTCAACTTGTAAGCCATGGTATGCAGGGCCCACTGCAAACCCAAGGCCAAATCCCCCATTTCCAGGTCATTTATTGCCTGGAAGTCCGCCATGTGCCTACGGGGGACAAGCCACATCTCGAAGGGGGCTTCCGCAGCGTAAGGAACAAAGCACGTAAAGCTGGGATTGGTAAATATCACTCTTTCCTTTTGGCTCAGCTCAAATTCCACCACATCACACAAGAGACATCTGCCCATCTCGTCAAAATACTTCTGGGCTTCGTTTTCCCGGTCCCGAACATACTTGGGGACAATACCTGATCCCACCACCTGGGAGTGGGGATGAACCAGAGAAGCCCCAGCACCCAAGCCGTAGTTCTTGAAGATCATGATCAGCATGACCCTGGGATCTTCTGCCAGCAAGCCATAGCAATAACGGTAAATTTTCAGGACGTTTTCCACCTGTTCCGGGCTCATTTTATCCATTTGCAGATCATGCCTGGGGGTTTCCACCAGCACCATGTGGTAACCGAAGCCATCTGCACACAAGTACATCCCGTTCCAGGATCTTGTGGTTTCCCCCTCGGGACTAAGCGCCGGATATTTATTATAAACCGCCCTACAGGACCAGCCTGGAGCACTTTGTCCCCTGGACTCGAACACCACCTCAGTCAATTGATCCTCGTTACCCGGGCAGAACGGACATCCGGGATCGTATTCAGGCTGATGACGCTCCTGGCTCTCTCCCACAAAATCCTTGGGGCGCTTTCGCCGGGAAGGAGCAAAAATGACCCATTCCCCTGTCAAACGATTCTGCCTGTATTCGCTCTTCATATATTACCTGGAAAGGCGTCTCATCTTCAGGGAATAAAACATGTCCAGGTATCTCCTGGTTTCCTCCCTCTCCAGGTTGGAAACAAATTTCCAGAATCCGTAAATCCGGGAGAAAGAGAGGAGTTTCTGGGCATAGAGACGCCAATTGTATTTCTCTTCCACTCTGTTTATGGCGTTTTCCGAGATCCTTTCCCAGTATTCCGGCTCCTGGTTGCACCGATCAAAGAAATCAGCCATCTTCTGAGCCGATTCCTGTCCGTGGGTGGGGTCTATATGGAAACCGCTCAACCCGTCTTCAATAATTTCCAGGGGCCCGCCGTATATGGTTCCAAAAGTGGGCAAGCCCGAAGTCATGGCCTCAACCACGGTCAGCCCGAATGCCTCGAACAGGGCCGGCTGAACGAATATCCCCCGGGAATCTGCCACGCACCTGTACAATTCCCCGCTCAAATTCTTGTCCAGCCTGCATCCCAGCCAACGCACGCTATCATGTAGCTCGTAATCCTGGAACAAGCCGTGCATTTCCTCGATGCAAGCCTTTTCTTCCGCATCGGAAGAATCCTCGGCTCTAAGGCTGCCTGCCACCAGGAGAAGATTGGCTTGCTGTTTAAGAGCCTCGTTTTCAGCATACCAGCGAACCAGGCTGGTCAAGTTCTTGATCCGGTCCAAACGGGCCATGGTGAATATAATGGGCTTGTCCTGGTCCTGAAAAACCCCTTTGGCCCATTCGGATTCGGGACCATATATGAAATTCTCCAACTCACTGTGCAGCTCCAACAACCTCCTGTCCTTTTGGTAGTAAGGAAAGTATACGTTCTCATCCGCTCCCGGGGATACTACGTTGAACTTGGGATCAAACACGTCTATGCCGTTAATCACCCGGTACAGATCCGGCATGCTGAAGGAACTGTAGCTCTCATACTGCCCCACGCTCTCCTCGGTTCCGGCAATCTCCTGATAAGTACTGGTTATAATGAAGTCCGCTGCATTCATGGAGATAAGATCCGCTGTAAACTGACTGGAAAATCGGTACTGATCCTCCAGGGATTTCCAGTACTGGGAGGAGAACAGGTACTTGGTCTTTTCCAGGGCATGGGCAATGTTGCACTGGGTTATCCTAAGCTTTTTGGACATCAAGGTGGCCACCAGATTGCCGTCCGAGTAATTCCCTATTATCAGGTCCGGATTGCCTCCGAGCTCGCCCCGGATCTCCTGTACCGAATCCAGGGCGAACCTTTCCAGGAAGGGCCACACGTGAAACCTGGAAATCCAATGGGGAACCACTTCCCCGCTGGAATACCGGAAAGGTACCCGCAGGATTTTGGCATTACGGGTGCCCACTATATTTTCCAACCGCTGATTGCAGGTGGTATCTTCGGCTTCCGGGATCAACCTGGTAAGAACAATGATTTCCGGCTCGATATCCAGGCCCTGATCCCATATTTGTTGTCGCATCTCCTTTTCCAGGGCATGGACCTGATCCAGTATGTACACCACCTGGCCGCCGGTGTCCGGGCGTCCCAGAACATTGGATTGTCCAAAGTATCCGTGCGGAGAAACGATAACCAGTTTGAAAATCATGGGCATTCTACCCAAAAAAGAGGCCAGGATACTAGGTGTGGGAGCTTCCAGGATTTCCTGAAGAAGTTTGAGATTCTCGCGGACCCGGCCTAGCGCCCGGCCCCACCCGGGCTCAAACCCCAGCTCCCGCATCTCCCTGGCTACATCCGACCACTCCAGGGAAGCGCTTTGCTTGTTCAGGAAATTTAGCGCCTTACGCAGTGCGGAGCGCAGATCGGACAAATCCTCAATACGGTTGTTGAGCATCAGATGTTTTCCGCCGCAGTGATGCAGCTGCAGGAAATTAAAAAGCTTTTCGTCTCCCCTTCTCTTTTCCTGAAAGAATTGCCCCGCAAGATAGCGGTTCAAGAACTCCACCCCGTTACCGATGTAGGAAGAATCCCTGAGCCTAGGAAATTCCCGGTTAAAAGGCTCAAGATCGATCTCCAGAAGGAACTCGTCCACACCGGAAATATTGTTGACCTGGGCCTCTTCGAATCTCAAGTAGTCTTTAACCTGGATCTCATCAAAGAGCACATCTTCCACGTGAAATCGGAAATACTGCCACTTGGCCTTTTCCGGGCGAACTGCCATATAAATCCAGGGATTTCGAATAATGGCTACTTGGGTGTATTTAAAGATATCGAACACCAGGGCGGATTCATGTTGTTCATATTCCTCCTGGGCAAAAAAACCGGCAAGCATATCCTGGAGATCGGATCGAAGCAAATAGGTTTTCCCGGTTTTGACTATCTCCCGCAGAAAAAGATAGACTGTTTTTCTAAGCTCCGGAGATAGGGCGCCAATTTCCTCGATATCAATCATACTCCATCTCCTCCAGAAAACCGAAATGTTGTAAACCTTCAATTATCCCGCCGGCATACTTTTCCGTGGCAAAATAGATATTGCTTGTCGCGGGTAAGTTCTTGAGTTCCGGGCTGTAATTGCCCACTACCACTCCCAGGGTACTGCCGCAGAGCATTTCCCGGTCATTTCCAGAATCTCCTGCCACTAGAATCCGTTGCAGATCCACCCCCCACCTCACGCACAAGTACCTGATGGCTAGGCCCTTGGATGCCCTGACCGGCAAGAAGTCCAGATACTTACCGTGGGAATGGATAATCTTGGCGTGGACATCTTTGCGGCGCAAAAGCTTGCTCACGTAGCGCACACCAGGAAACATGCCGGGCATGAAATTATAGCTTAGCTTGAATTCCCTTTGATTCTCCGGGGTTTGCAGTTCCACTCCAGGTACTTCCTCCATGAGCTGGGCTATGGCCTCGGGATTCCAGCGGTAGGCTATGTGTCTACTCCAGCTATGATCCTTCAGGATCTTGGGGCCGTAATATATTTCGCTGCCCACGGAAGTAATCATCAAATCCGGCACAGGCACATTTGCCTCGGCCAGAGCGTGCAGAGCACCTTCCAAGCTGCGTCCGGTAGCCACTCCAAAAACCAGTCTCTCCTCCATTTCGCCCATGATCCGGATAAGATTCTGGAGATCCTCGTTGTCCCCTAGCAGGGTATTATCTATATCCGTGATCAGTATCTTGTCCGCCACCGGCAGCTTGCTTTTGATAATAGGGAGTCTGAGAGTGGTGCGCTTTGTTTTAGCGGGTCTTATCAACTTGCGCACCTCTTTCAGATAGGTTCTGGTATGAGCGTTCCAGGAATAGTATTTCTTTACTCCCTTGATCCCGGCCCGGGAGTGTTGCTTCCATACCTCCCTGTCCCGGATCAGGGATAGTATGGACCGGACCATGCCCTCTTTATCCAGAGGATCTATCCAGACACCGTTTTTGCAGTTGCCGATTATTTCTCTGGGCCCTCCGTCATCAGTGGCAACCAAAGGCAGCCCGGTAGCAGCCGCTTCTATCAAGGTCAACCCGAAGGGTTCGGTCATGGCGGGGTTAACAAAAACTCCTCTGTTGCGGGCCGCAAAACGATATAGTTCTGGCACATCCTGGGCAGTATGTTTCTTGGGATAGGCAGCTTGACCATACAAATCGTATTTGTCCACAAGCAGCAAGATCTTGGACAAGACCTTCTTAGGTCCGGATTCCATAGCCTCGATGTCCTCCCTGTTTCCGGCAATGACTACCAAATTAGCCATTTGACGCAACTCCTCGCTCTCGCCGAAAGCCTCCACCAGGGTAGTAATGTTTTTGCGTTCATCAGGGCGAGACAGGGCTAGGATCATGGGCTTGTTGGTCTTTTGCAGGAAGCGGTCCAATTCCTGGGCGAACTCGGGACGTTTCTGATTTTTTTTGTAAGGGTAAAACCGTTCCAAGTCGATTCCTGGAGGTATTATCCGCATCCTTTTGGGATGAAAGTTTTCGTATTCCCGGTACTGTTCATCGCGCTCTTGCGAGGTGCTGGTTATAACCAGGGAGGCATTGCCCAAGGCCTCTTCCTCTGCTTCGATCCGGGTGGACATGTTGAACCTGGATTCAATAAATTCTTCGGAACGTCCGTGAGCCAGGAATCTTTGCTTTTTGATCCGTCCCAAGGAATGGCCGGTAAAAATAAAAGGCACACCCAAAAGTTGAGCCAACTTGGATCCCGCCAAACCGGCATCCGCATAATGCCCGTGGATCACGTCCGGAACCCTGCCCAACCTCCTGAAGTACTGCAAGGTCCTGTCAGTCAATTCGTCCAGATACGGCCAAAGCACTTCCTTGCGCAGATATCTTTTGGGGCCGAAATCAATGCGCACTATATTGGCCTTATCCCCCAATTTCTCTATGCTCTTGGAGTAGCTTTCCTCCACCTTGGGATCTACAACTCTTCTGGTAATAAGGTCCACCCGGTCCACATCCGGATGTTTGCCCAGGGCCCGGGCGAGTTCCACCACGTACTTGACCTGCCCCCCGGTATCAGCATCCCGGCCAAGCTCCATGTCAAAACCCCGGACCAATCCGTGAATACTTAAATGTACCAGGTACAAGCCTTTGTTACCATGCTGGCTACTGGACATTGAAACCTCCCCTGGGGAATCTCCAAATCTTGAGATCTGGATCCTCAAACTTGGGTTCTTGATAAATCTGCCTGACCTGCGGACAAAACAGCCCCGCCCATTGTAACTATTCACCAAATCTTTTTGCGTGCCGTGCTTCCCCAAGAAAACACTCAAAAAGATCCGGTGAATGGTTTAGGTCAAAATGGTGAATACTTGCCGCCTATTTACATATTTATCCAGGCCTGCCTCATGGCCTGGTAAAATTCATGGCTGATAGGAACAGCCCCCTGAATGGCGCACACCTGGGCAGCAGCAAATACGGCCCGCTGTATCACCCTCTCCCAGGACCAATTCCGGGAAAGACCCAGCAGAATAACCGCACTGAAAGCATCCCCTGCACCCACTGCGTCCTTAAAATCCCTTACTTGGGGTGCAGGGGAAAACAGATATTCCCTGTCCCGGGGAAAGAGCATGGCCCCATCCGCTCCCAGGGTCAGAACCAAACATTCCAGGTCAGCCTCCTCCTGCACCATTCTGGCCACCTCTACGGTTTCGCTGCCCTGCAGACCCAGAATCTCAGCCACCTGGTGCAGCTCCTGAAGGTTAACCTTCAAATACCTGCACCAGGTTAAAACATCCTGAATCAATTCCTGGCTCCACCAGGGATCTCGCAGATTGATGTCACAAAAAACCTCTTGATTGCTCTTAGAGGCCATGGAATAGATGGTCTGGGCGGTTGTCTCACCCCTGGCAGCAAGGGTGCCGTGATATAGCAGACCCTTCTTGCCGGTGGACTCCACCTGCCAATCCCACGGCTGGATATGGTCAAAAGCTGCGTCTTCCTGGATCTCATAATAGGGCTCTCCGTTCTGGAAGCGTACCTGGACCACGCCGGTGGGTTTTTGCTCATCCATTTGCACTCCGGACAGGGACATGGACCACTGGGCCATTTGTTCCAGGACTTCCCGGCCTAAATCGTCAGCACCAATCCGGGTGACAAAAACCGGGTCCAAACCCAGACCCTGTAGATGACAAGAAACGTTGAAAGGCGCTCCCCCTATCACTCGGGAGCCATCGGGAAAAATGTCAAAAAGCACCTCTCCCAGGACAGTAATCCGATCAAAAACATTAGCATTAGCCTGCATGGGTAACCCGCCTTGGAATAAACAGATGTGTTCTTGGCATCCCTAATCCTGATACAACCAATCGCGAAAGCGCTCCACTTCCCGGGGCCAATCCGGGGATAAACGCAATTGCAAATAATTGGCATATACCACGTCCAGAAAATGTATGGCCCGCTCCAAAAGATACATCTTTTCCAGGAACGCTCCATCCGGATCCTCATCCTCCCGGTTTCCCACCTCCACCTTGGGTGTCTTGAACCCGGACCACACAAACCTGGAGGCATCCAACTGCATGCTCCATTTGTTATTGTCCTGCTCCAGGGCCACCCTGGCCTGAACCACCTTTTTCCCTGTGCGAAGACCAAGCTTGGCCTCCTGCAGCCTGGACATGGCACCTGTGCACACTGCCTTTTCCAGACTCTCCCCTTCTCCGCCCTCCACCACGATCTTCTGACCGAAATACAGGGCGAAATCCTCCCCTTCCGGAGTCTTGAACAGATTATTTTGTTCTTCGCTTTTAAACCACAGCCAAGTCAAAAAATCCCTGCCCAGCACCACATCTTTTTCCTGTGCAAGTTGTAAATCCATACTCAAGCCTCGCTTCAAGCCGTTTATCATTTATCACAACCGAACTGGATGCTTAACCATCACCCCTACCTTTTAACACCGGATTTCCCTGTTATTGATCCGAACTTCCGGAACACCGGGAGATTTGAGATTGCCATTAAGCATCACCCCTGCTGAACTCGATCCCCCTTTTGGTTAGCAGGGCTGTTTTGTTTCCAGGGAACTGCACCCTGGTCCCGGTTCTTTTCCCTTGCCATGCGGCATCCAGCTGCAGTATATTTGTCACCAGAACCTGGCCTGGACCAAGTTGATCCAGCATGTTTTTGTACAAGCGCAACCTGCTTGCCTGGCGATGAGACTTTAGCACCTCGCGGGACAAAAAGTTCTCATCCACTTCTCTTCTATCCTTTACTTCCTCCCATATGCCTTGCCAATACTCTTCATCCACACGGCCCAACCTCCACAAATCGGCTACTGCCCGCAAAAAACCAGGATTCATATCTGTCAGGACAGGCAAAAGTTCTAACCTTATCCGGTTACGCAGGTAAGATGGGTCTTGATTGGATTTATCTGAGGCAAATCCCTGGTCTATGGCTTCCAGGAACTTCAATATCTCTGCCTTGGGAGTTAACAAGAAAGGCCTTAACACTTTCTGCTCCGGAACAAAAGCCTGCATCCCGCTCAAGGCCGGCCAGCCAGCTCCCCTCTGCAGGCGCATGAGCACATCCTCTGCCAGATCGTTCAAATGATGCCCGGTAAGGATATAATCGGCACCGATCTTATGCGCCGTTCCCCGCAGAAACCTGTAGCGCAGGATACGGGCTGCCTCTTCAGTGCCTATTCTCTGACTGCTGGCAAATCCCGGTACACTGCTTTGACCGCAAAACACGGGAATTTTCAGACTGCTGCCCAGTGTCCTGGCCCATTCCTGTTCCTGATCCGCTTCCAGGCGCATGCAGTGATTCAAGTATGCTGCTGCAACCTTAAGATTCAACCGCCTGGACAGAAAACAAAACAGCCTCAACAAGGCTGTAGAGTCCGGGCCGGCAGAAAAAGCCACCAAAAGTTTCTTGTCCCTTAAAGAAACATTTATTTCCCTTTCCAAAAAGGATTGAATACTTAGGCAGAATTTCGCCCACTTGGGGGGTAGATCCTGAAGCTTATCCAAGTCCACTTTCGCAACCCTCGATTATCTGTTTGAGGAATAAATATCAGCGGAACAAAACAAAATCATTTTGATAGCAATCCAGAACAAGAACTTAACTGAACCCTAAATATTTTAAAGACTTGCAAAATATGGTGAATGGTTACCTAGACTTTTACGTTGTGCCTATTGTCACAACCCTAGTTAACTGCTAAACTCTTTTTGGGATTAATGACTGAACAATACTTTCACCCCGGTCCAGGCATTTACTCACATTTATAACTAACTGATTTCATAAAAACAATTTTTAACCCTTAAATACCTTTTTTACAACGAGAAAAAAACCCTTGGACTCCCAAAAAATTTTCTAAATAAAAACAGTTTGCTAAATAAAAATGCCGGTTTGATACACAAAATGTTTTTTACCCTTGAAAAAAAAGAAAACTTTAATTAAATATATCGGTCTTATTGTGAACAGGCTCATGGTTTTAAAAACCGGATCCGGGAGGAGAAGTATCGCTCATGTTAAGCTCTGAAGAACACAAGGCCAAGGAGATAGTACAAAACTTTATAGCTGAAAATATACCCGAGTATATCCTGGAAAACGCTCAAGAACTGTATTCCGAAAACGGCATACACAAGGTAAACATCCATCAAACAGAACAGTATTGGGATTTGGAAGGCAGGATTCAAGGCGAAGACCTACAGGTATACCACTCTGAAATCGGTCTTAACCTGGACAATGAAACCATAAATTTTCATTGCAATTGCCCGGAATCCTTTACCGGCATCTGCAAACATGTCGGAGCCACCGCCTTAAAATTCCTAGCCAGGCTTAAAGAGGATTCCAGCCAGGAAGTATCCCTGCCCAAGACCGACTGGCACCATACTTTCCGAGTGTATTTTGCCACGGAAATGGAGCCAGAACCCGGGCAGCATTATCTTGTTTACCGCTTCTTCCCGGAACCGGACAGACTTCAGGTACAGTTTTACCGCGCCAGACAGAATAAAAACGGTTTGTCCACGGTTCACAACCCAATCACCCTAGAACAGATCATCCGCAATCCCAATTGGTGCGAAATATCCCCTCAGCTTCCGGATGTAGTCACCCAGATCGGTTATTCCCTGGATTACTTCGGACACCGGGTAGAGATTCCCTTCGGGTTGATGACCTGGTTTTTCTGGACCATAAGAAACGAATATTACCTTTTCTGGGAGGATACCGAGCAACCCGTTCGGGTGGAAACCACACCCATGCGGCTACAACTGCGTCCCCAACTCTCGGAAGAAGGCCTGAGCTTCGACATCATGCTGGGCAGAGAGGGCAAACTGCCCTTTTCCATTGCCGGAGAGAAAGTATATTTCTACGGCCAAATGCCATTATGGGTATGCTGGAAAAACAGCTTCTACCCTGTCCAGACCGGGCTGAACCCTTCCCTGGTCCAGGAACTGGTCAAGGACTCTCCCCTCATTCCGCACAACGAAATCTCCGAATTCCTGGACCGGGTCTGGACCAAGATCCATACCTCGGACCTTTACGGACACGAGGAATTCCTGGATCACATGTCTCCCATATTTGTTCCCGCCCGGTTCAACCCCAAGCTTTACCTGGACGAGGAAGGCAGCCTGTTAACCCTGCAGGTTGAAAACATCTACGAGACCGAACACGGTGAGATCCCTCTACCCGGCCCGGATCAAGACCTGCAGACCGGATGCTACCAGTTTGAGGGTAAATCCTTTCTAGTCCAACGGGAACAGGAAAAGGAGGAAGAACTGCTTTCCAGCCTGCAAAGCCTGGGATTTCAATCCAGAAACAACAACATGTGGTTTCTGGAACCAGAAGAGGCCATCACTTTCCTGTTGGACGCTTACCCCCAACTGGTGGAGAAATACCGAGTCTTTGGGGAGAAAAACCTGAACCGATACCGGGTTAGGCTAAGCCCTCCCAATGTTGTGGCCAAGGTGGAATCCAAGGATGAAAAGTGGTTCAACCTGGACATCCAAGTAGAATACGATGATATAAGCGTGCCCATAGACAAGATCTGGAAGGCCTGGCTACAGGGCAAACGCTACATTCAGCTAAAGGATGGATCCTATACCAGCCTTCCGGAATCCTGGATCAAAAAGTTGGAGCACAAGCTGCACACCATGGGCCTGGACACCGAAAAGGCCCCCAAAAAGAAGTTCCATACCCACGAAGTACCTGCCCTGGAAAACATCTTGGAGGATATTGACGATGTCCAGGCGGATTCCTTTTGGAACACCCTGCGGGAAAAGATCCATTCTTTTCAAGAAATTCAGCAGGTAGAGCCGCCTCAAAACCTGAATGCAGATTTAAGGCCCTATCAAAAACAGGGGCTTAGCTATCTTAACTTCCTTCACGAATACCGCTTCGGGGGAATCCTGGCAGATGAAATGGGACTGGGCAAAACCGTTCAGACCCTGGCCTTCTTGCAACTCCTCAAGGAAAGGGGCAAAAAAGGCCCTTCCATGATCGTAGTACCCACCTCGGTCTTGACCAACTGGGAACGGGAAGCCCAAAAATTTGTCCCTGACTTGCGCAGACTGGTTATTTACGGGGCTAGACGTTCGGGCATGTTCAAAAAGATCAAGAATTCGGATCTCATTATCACCACTTACGCCTTGCTGCGCCGGGACCTGGATGAATTGAAGAAGCACGACTACAGCGCCATCATCCTGGATGAAGCCCAAAACATAAAAAATCCCAACACCATAACAGCCCGTTCCGTCCGGAAACTCAGGGCAGATTTCAAGCTCTGCCTTTCCGGAACACCCATAGAAAACAATTTGTTGGAGCTATGGTCCCTTTTCGAATTCCTTATGCCAGGCTTTCTGGGTTCTCAGCACAGTTTCCAGAAAGGTTTTGTAAAGCCCATCAAGGACGGGGATGAAGAAAGCCTGGAATATCTGCGCTCCCGGGTAAAACCCTTCATTCTGCGCCGAACCAAGACAGAGGTCATGAGCGAACTGCCTCCCAAGGTGGAAAACGTTTATTACAGTTCCCTGGTAGGCGAGCAAATGGAGCTTTATTCCGCCCTGGCCAAAAAACTCAAGGAACAGGTCCTGCAAACAGTTGATGAAAAAGGTATTGCAGCCAGCCAGATGTCCATCTTGGACGCTTTGCTCAAGTTGCGCCAAATCTGTTGCCACCCCCGGCTGCTCAAGCTGAACATGCCCGGTGTGAACAACAATCTGCCCTCGGGGAAATTCGAAGCCTTCAAGGATCTGGCCACCAATATTATCGAGGACGGACACAAAGTACTAGTCTTTTCCCAGTTTGTGCAGATGCTGAAGATTATAAGATCCTGGCTCAACATGAAAAAGATTCCCCATGCCTATTTGGACGGCTCCAGCAAGGACCGCCCGGAACAGGTGGATATGTTCAACAATGATCCCAATGTCCCCATCTTTCTGATTTCTTTGAAAGCAGGAGGTACCGGGGTCAATCTGACTGCTGCGGATTACGTTATACATTACGATCCCTGGTGGAACCCGGCTGTGGAGAACCAGGCCACGGACCGCACCCACCGCATTGGACAGACCAAGCAAGTATTTTCCTATAAGATGATATGCGAAAACACTGTAGAGGAAAAGATTCTCAACCTGCAGGAACAAAAGAAAGGAGTGGCTGAAGCGGTTATTCCTGGACAAAACGCCTGGAAAACCCTCACCCGGGACGACCTGGAGATGCTCTTTGAGGTATAAATACTGCCGGCTGCAAGGATTTATTGCAGCCGGCACTTAACAACCATGCAAATCGTTCTCTACCAGCCCCAAATTCCTCCCAACACAGGAGCAGTAGCCCGGCTTTGCGCAGCCACGCAAACCACCTTGCACCTTATTCACCCCATAGGATTCAGCCTAGAGGATAAGTATCTAAAAAGGGCCGGTTTAGATTACTGGCCTTATGTGGACCTCAAAAATTGGGAGAACTGGGAAAATTTTCTGGATGAGCTGCCCCGGAACAGCCGCCTGATTATGACTACGGCCAGGCGAGGTATTAGCCATGTAAAGCTATCATTCAGGGAAAACGACTACCTGGTCCTGGGCCCGGAATCAGACGGGCTCCCCCAAAATATTCTCTCCCAGTGTCAAGTCCTGGTACGCATTCCCATTTGGGGGCCTGTTAGAAGCCTAAATCTCTCTTCCGCTGCAGCAGTGATCCTGTATGAGGCCCTACGCCAGACCAGGGATCTAGAATGATTGGGGTATGGTCAGGAGTCAGGGGTCAGGAGTCAGGGGTCAGTGCTGGATGCTGCTGAAGTATGGAATTTGGTGCTTGGAACTTGGGATTTTCAGCAACCATTCACCAAAATATTCACCAGATCTTTTTGCGTGCATTCGCCGGAAGGCTCACCGGTTTTCTTGGCGAGGCTTATGGGGGAAACCGGACCGCATTAAAAACGCAGAATGAGATAGAAGCAAAAGCCGTGATATTGCACCAAACTTGAGAAGATGCACAGAGTCAAAAGTCCGGTGGGGGCAGGAATGCCCCCGTAAGTCGAGCCTAGAAAAGCGCGAGCCGGGAGGCACGGCACGCAAAAAGATTTGGTGAATAGTTACGATTTTCTTAATATTTGCAGGTATTGTAGTCTATGGGTGGGTGGTGGGAGGTCGGGGATTTGAACCCCGGACTTCCACCGTGTGAGGATGGCACTCTCACCACTGAGTTAACCTCCCGATTTATATCTTGTAGAACAGAAAAGCCTGATATGCAAGAGCTTTTATAAAAAAATAGAAAATGGGTGGACGCCGTTCAAGGAGAAGATTATACCCCTTCTATCCAGATAAGAACACAAGGAGAGGACATGCATCTAGAGACTGCTTTAATCCTGGGCGGCAACAACGGTTTGCTGGGGCAGTCCCTGGCTCATATTTTAAAACGGGAAGGTTGGGCTGTGCTCACCCCGGACAGAACTGAACTGGATTTTTTTGAGCCAGACCAAGTGCAAAACTATATTCAAAACTACCAGGTGGACATTGTGCTCAATGGCATTGGGTACACCCGGGTGGACACTGCGGAAGAGGAACAGGATCAAGCCTTCCGGCTCAATAGGGACCTGCCCAAGATACTGGGAGCTGTATGTCGGAAAGAGGATATCTATCTCCTCCATTACAGCACGGATTACGTTTTTGACGGTAAGAAGACCACCCCTTATAGCACTGAAGATACACCTCAACCGAAATCCGTTTACGGTCAAAGCAAACTCAAGGGGGAACAGGCACTTTGGGATATTGCCTGGGACAAGCTGCTAATCGTCCGCACCTCCTGGCTGTTCGGGCCCTTCAAGACCAACTTTGTGCACCGTGTCTTGCAACTGGCCCAGGAGAAAAAACACCTTAACGTGATTCACGATCAGGTAGGCTCTCCCACTTATACCATGGATTTGGCCAAGCACTCCCTGGAACTGATTAAAAAACAAACCCGGGGATTGTTTCATATAACCAATAAGGGTGAGGCTTCCTGGTGCGAACTTGCCTCGGAATCCATCAGGTGCGCAGGACTTCACTGCCAGGTAAACCCCATATCCACGCAGGAATATCCTCAAAAAGCAAAACGACCCCAGTACTCCGTTCTGGACAGCTCCAAGTTCTGCATGGTTTCAGGCAAGTCGATACGTCCCTGGGTTCAGGCCTTGCGGGATTACATCTTTTCTTACCAAGAACCCTGCTGATCTTATCGTCTCAAAAAACCGGCACCCTATTAACATTGCTGCATCCAAGGTCCCGATTTTGGAGCACTTGAACTAACAACCCCTGCATTTTCCAGGCCCCTTCCTTGACAGTCATGCCTTGCGTTGTTAAATGTTTAGCACTCTTAATAAAAGAGTGCTAAGAGGAACATCATGAAACTTGATCAAAGACAAATCGATGTCTTGCTAACCATAGTCAAAAGCTATATCCATACCGGGCAGCCCGTAGGCTCCAGAACCGTGGCCAGACAGTCCCGGTTAAACCTCAGTCCTGCTTCCATCCGCAATATCATGGCGGATCTAGCCGAAGAGTCCTATCTGGAACAACCCCATACATCTGCTGGAAGGGTTCCTTCCACTAAAGGATTCCGATTTTATTTGGACTACAATCTGGATATGGAACCTTTATCCAGTGAAGTGGAAGAAAGGATCAAATCCTCCCTGGCCAGAGTTGGGCCGGATTTGCCCCAAACCTTGAGCCAGGCCTCCAAGGTGCTGTCTTCTATTTCCAATCAGATAAGCCTGGTAATCACCCCTAGCCAGCACAACATACGCTGGCAACATATCGATTTCATCCTGCTTCGTCCGGGTCTGGTCATGTCCATTCTGGTTATGGAAGGCGGCATGGTCCAGAATAAGGTTATAAATGTAGACAAGGATATCAAGCCGGATGATCTAACCAAGTTCAGCAACTATTTGAACGAACACTACCAGGGCAAGACACTCCTCCAGGTACGCTCAGAGATTTATTCCCAGATGAAAAAGGCCAGGCAACAATTCGATCAACTCTACCAAAACGCCTTGAGATTAGCCAAAGAATCCTTTGAGCCGGACAACAACCGCCAGGTATACGTGGAGGGAACTTATCACCTTTTTCAGGACAGGGATTTTGCGGACATCAATAAAATGCGCGAAGTATTCAAGCTCCTGGAGGAAAGATCCAAACTGCTCAAAATCCTGGATAACACTCTGGAAAGCAAAAATGTAAGCATCATAATGGGAAGTGAGCAGGACTGGGACGAGCTAAGCGATTACACTGTAATTTCCTCCCCTTACAGCTTGCAGGGCAACAATACCGGCTTGGTAAGCATTATAGGACCCACTCGAATGAATTATTCCCGGATAGTTCCTGCTGTGGACTTGACAGCCAGGATTCTTAGTCAAATATTTTGTGAGTTGTACGAAGAAAAAAACGAACCGGGCAGAAATTAGCTTAGCCCGAGCGCTGCAGCAGCTGCTGCTAAACATAATCAATGGAGGGTTTCTATGTCCAACAACAAGGAAAAACACCAGGAGAATCAAGATACATCCTTCTCCCGGGAGGAGCAAGAACTCAACGATAAACACTTTCAGGAAAGCCAAGATGAAACGGCACCTGAAGATCTGGACGCATATCAAGCCCTGACAGACGAGGACATTAAAAGCCTTTGCCAGGAAAATATTTGTCCGGATTGCGAGCTGTTGCAGGAACAAAAAAGCAGGGCCTTGAAAGCCATAGCTGATTCTGAAAACTATAAAAAACGCATTACACGGGAAAAAGAAGAATACTGCAAATACGCCATCTCTTCCTTTATCGAGGAACTAATCCCGGTCATAGACAACCTGGAACTAGCCCTGGAACATGGCAAGAAAAACGAAGCCTGCAAGGATCTAGTTCAGGGAGTGGAAATGACCATGGACATTCTGCACCAGGTTCTTGCCAAGAATAATCTGCAGCAAGTGGGTGAGGTAGGCCAGCCCTTTGACCCCAACTACCACGAAGCCATGGCCCAGCAAGAGCGGGCAGACCTGGATCCGGACACAGTGTGCCAAGTAATGCAGAAGGGTTATCTGCTTCAGGATCGTTTAGTTCGACCGGCCAAGGTATTGGTCAGCAAACCCCCTTCTGAAAAAAACAACTAAAACCGTCTTTACAACCCGCTTAGAAGACTTATGAAAAACAAACAATAAAGATTTATTTAAGGAGGCTGAGTTATATGGGTAAGATAATAGGTATCGACCTGGGAACTACTAACTGCTGCGTTTATGTCATGGAAGGGAAGGATCCCCAATGTATAAGCAACCCGGAAGGGGGCAGAACCACCCCGTCCATTGTTGCTTTTACCGATAAGGAACGGTTGGTGGGTGAGATCGCCAAGAGACAGGCGGTAACAAATCCCGAGAACACCGTTTATTCCGTAAAGCGTCTCATGGGGCGTCAGTACGATGATCCCGAAATCAAGAACTGGCTGGAGCGATGCTCCTACCACATCGTCCCCGGAAAGAACAATGACGCGTTTGTCAAGGTAGGGGACAGAAGCTACAGTCCCCCGGAAATTTCAGCCATGATCCTGCAAAAGCTAAAGAGCGACGCTGAATCCTACTTGGGGGAAACAGTAGAGGAAGCCGTAATAACGGTTCCGGCCTACTTTAACGACAGCCAGAGGCAGGCCACCAAGGACGCCGGCCGGATAGCCGGGCTGGAAGTCAAGAGGATCATCAACGAACCCACTGCCGCATCCTTGGCTTACGGCGCGGACAAGAATGTAAACGAAAAGATTGCTGTATTCGACCTGGGCGGAGGCACCTTTGACATCTCCATCCTGGAAGTGGGGGACAATCTAGTGGAAGTCCGCTCCACTCACGGAGATACCTTTTTGGGCGGAGAGGACTTTGACCAGAGAATAGTTAATCACCTAGTGGATGAATTCAAAAAGGAAAACGGCATCGACCTTTCAGCGGACCGCATGGCTCTGCAAAGACTGCGTGAGGCAGCTGAAAAAGCCAAAAAGGAACTCTCCACAACCATGGAGACTGAGATCAACCTCCCCTTTATCACTGCTGACCAAAACGGTCCCAAACACATGCTGATGAAGCTCACCAGGAGCAAGCTGGAAAGCCTGGTGGAAGATCTGGTACAAAGAACCATGAAGCCTTGCGAGGACGCTTTGGCTGATGCTGAGCTTAAGGCATCCGATATTAATCAGGTTCTTCTGGTAGGCGGCATGACCAGGATGCCCCTGGTCCAGAAGAAGGTCACGGACTTCTTCGGCAAGGAACCCAACAAGAGCGTCAACCCGGACGAAGTGGTTGCCATGGGAGCCGCAATCCAAGGCGGTATTTTTGCCGGGGATGTCAAGGACGTTCTGCTTCTGGACGTAACTCCCTTGTCCCTGGGAATAGAGACTATGGGCGGGGTATTCACCAAGCTCATCGAACGTAACACCACCATACCTACCCGCAAGAGCCAGATCTTTACCACTGCCGCGGACAATCAGCCCTCGGTGTCCATCCATGTCTTGCAGGGCGAACGGCCCATGGCTCAGGACAACATGACCCTGGGGCGCTTCGAGCTGACCGGGATTCCTGCGGCGCCTAGAGGCGTGCCCCAGATCGAAGTCACTTTCGATATAGACGCCAACGGCCTTGTGAACGTATCAGCCAAGGATCTGGGCACCGGCAAGGAGCAATCCATACAGATCACTTCCTCCAGCGGCTTGTCCGAGGAAGAGATTAACAGGCTCATCAAGGAAGCCGAATCCCATGCGGAAGAGGACAAGAAGAAACAAAGGCTTATCGAGGCCCGCAACAACGCGGACAGCCTGATCTATACCACGGAAAAATCCATCCGGGACCTGGGAGACAGCCTGGATGCGGAGCTCAAGGCGGATATAGAGAACAAGATCCAAGCCCTCAAAGACGTCATGGAAGGCGAAGACGAAGAAGCTATTCGCAAGGCAACGGATGAGCTGTCCCAGGCCTCTCACCAGCTGGCTGAAAAGCTGTACGCCCAGAAGAGCGAAAGCGGCCAGGCCGCTGGGCAAGAGCAGCCGCAGGGAGATGCCGGGCAGCAAACCGGTCAGAGTGCGGATGAAGAGGTAGTGGATGCAGACTACACCGAGGTAAACGACAAGAAATAAATTAGCTTGACAGCGAGTTAAACACGTTCTTATCATAACCCGGGTCGTGCTGACGGCCCGGGTTTTTTAAATCCCATTGCAATTATTCACCACATATTTTACCAAAATATTCACCGGTTACGTAAAGAAGAGAATATCTCACGCCCGGGCCTGTCAGCCCTAGAGGCGCCCCGGTGAAACCCGGTGAAATCAGCTGCGCTGAGACTCCGTCTATTTCACCAGGCAAGCACCCTTGAAAGGGAACCCGGTTTCACCCCAGTGTATTAGAAGAAGATACACGGGGCAGGCTGGGCAAGCAGAGCTTGGGAGAAGAGAAGCAAATATTCATATCCACCGAGCCGGTGTATATGAATAGCAAGCTCCTCCGCAGGGGCGAGAGCCAAAAAAAATTTGGTGAATAGTTACATCCCATTTAACATTCTAATCTGTCTAAACCTTGATTTTATGATGCGCTATACTCCTATCATACTGCTTTTGGCCCTTTTCCTGGTTTTTCTTTCAGCCTGCGCTGAAAAAAAAGTGGTCCCGGAAGACCCACCCAGACCTGCATTGGAACAAGAAGCTGCCCACGCCTGGGAAAGCCAGGATTTCCAGCGCAGCCAGGAGCTTTATTCCCAGATTTTAGAAGATTATGAGCTCGAGCCGGACAAGAAAAAGCTAGCCCTACGGAGACTGGCAGTTAGCGCCTACGAGAACCGTGATCCTGAAATGGCCTTACAGGCCTCGGAAAGATGGGCAAAAGCAGACCCTAAGATCCAGGAGAAACAAAAATGGCATGAAGTTTATTCCTGGGCCCTCAAGGAAACCCAGCCTGAACACACTTACATCCGTTACTTGGAGGAATTGTACTCAGACCCGGACAAGCCCTTTGCTTTAACCCATCCAGCAGCCCGGGAACTGGCAGAGATCCACCTGAAACACAACAGATATCCGGAAGCCACGTCCGTACTACAAGAAATCTATGGTCAGGCCAGGACAGAGTCCCAAAAAAGGGAACTGGAAGAATTTGTCCTTAACCGTTTCTTAGAACTGGACCTAAAGGAATTGGAAAAAGCCGTTCCCTTTATGGAGGAGGAAAAAAAGCTTGTTTTCCCTCACAATATCTTTTGGTGGGCTTATTACCAGGCACGTCTGGAAGAGGATGATTCTTTGTGGACATCCCTTCACCCCCAACTTCGCGAAATCGCAGGGCAAAGCGAATTGGTGCATCGCGAGCCCATGCTTTCCCAGCTCGAGAAGTGGGAGTCCGATCTTGGAAAACCCGTTCCCAAGATAGCCCTTGCCCTGCCTCTAAGCGGCCACCATTCCTCGGTGGGCTGGGATGTGCTGCGCGGTGCCGGCCAAGCCCATTGGGAAATGTTAAAACAAGATACCCGGATCCAGGTCAAAACCATCAATACAAATCAACCGGGATGGCTGGACAAGTTGAGCCAAATGGAAAACCTTTCTTTTGTGGGTGGCCCGCTTTCCCTACACAAATGGGGAGAGATTCGCGAACACGGCTTGCATAAAGAAGTCCCCTTTTTGACCTTTATGCCCTCCTTGGAAGAGGAAGGCAAAGAGGGATGGCGCTTTTTTTCCAGCCCCCAGGACCAGATCCGTGCCTTGCTGGATCTAACCATTCAGGAGCTGGAAATCACCAATTTCGCCATAATGTATCCGGAAGAGGATTTCGGAAGGACTTATGCCGAAATCTTCTGGAACAAAGCCCAGGACCGGGAAGTTGATATCAAGGGGGTACAAAACTACCCCCCGGATCAACCCTCCCAATGGAATCACATAGTATCTTCATTCCTGGGAACCTCTGATTTGCAGGATCCTTGGCTCAATGTGGATTCGGAATTTCAGGCGGTTTTTATTCCAGACTCCTTGTCTAGAGCCCAAGGCCTGATCCCGGAGTTTTTCTACTTCAACCATGATCACCTGGTATTTTTGGGCCCCATGCTCTGGTATCAGGCACACTCCCCGAACAACCTGGAACAGCAATTCTTTTCCCTGGCACTCAGTAGTGGGGGATGGAATAATTACAACCCGGATCCCCGGTCCAGGCAACTAGCCCAAAAACTGGAGGAAACCGCCCAAGGCGAGGCAAATTTCTGGACGGCTTTAGGGTACGATTTTGTCCGCTTTTCTGCACGGCTGGGAGACATGCCTGCTCCACAGGAGCATGAAGAAATCAATCAAATCTTGGCAGAAAACAATTTTGATGCCTGGAGTATGGCTCCTATACGTTGGGACGAAAGCGGCCGGGCATTTCAGGATCTTTACGTCTTTCATATGGACCGGGACCAACTTCGACCCGCGGACAGCGATCGTGTAAAGTGGGCTATGGAATTCAGGAAACATCAAAGGGATATGTGGATAAAAAAGCTTCAGGAACAAGAAGAAGAAAAGCAGGAGCAATAACCCCGGACACGGAGCTTAGACCATGCAAATTGATCAGGAATGGGTAATCAAGATCGCCGGTTTGGCCAGGCTGGAGCTAGATTCTACCCAAGCGGACAAGTTCGCTGGGCAGTTCCAGGACATTATCGGATATATGGATAGTTTGAACCAGGTGGATACTTCCGGAGTGGAGCCCTTGTACTCCCCTTCTCGCAACAAGTCGGTCTTGCGCGAGGACGAACCCCAAAAGGATTATCAGCGCAGGGAAATACTAACAAATGCCCCCCGGCACGACGGGGAATACTTCATTGTTCCCAGAATTATTTAACAGACCGCAACTATTCGTCATATTTTACAACAGATCGAACTTACAAAGGTGGTGTAGGTGAAGGAGCCCATGAACTCTATTTGCGCCTGTAGGGAAATGCTTCAGACTAGGCAGATCAAGGTCGCCGAGGTAGTAGAAAAATGCCTTAGCAACATCCGGGAAACCGAGCCCAAGATCCAGGCCCTGCTGAATATCCAGGAAGAAAAGGCCGTGGATCAGGCCAAAGCCATGGATCAGGAGGGCCCGGACCCCAACAGACCCTTATGGGGCATTCCCATAACCATCAAGGATGTTATCTGTACCCGGGACATTCCCACTACGTGCGGCTCCAGAATGCTGGAGAACTTTACCCCCTTTTACCAGGCCACCCTGGTCCAAAAGCTCCGGGAGGCCGGAGCCATCATATTGGGCAAAACCAACATGGACGAATTCGCCATGGGATCCTCCACAGAGTATTCCGCCCTGAAGCAAACCCGGAATCCCTGGGACTTGTCCAGGGTCCCCGGGGGATCCAGCGGCGGCTCGGCAGCCTCCATGGCGGCTGGCCAGGCCTTGGGATCCGTGGGCACGGACACCGGGGGTTCCATTAGACAGCCGGCTTCCTTTTGCGGGGTTACCGGGATGAAGCCCACCTACGGCCGGGTATCAAGATACGGCCTGGTAGCCTTTGGTTCCTCCCTGGATCAGGCCGGTCCTGTAACCCGGGACGTGGCAGATTGCGCAGCCATGCTCAATGTTATCGCTGGCCAGGATCCCCTGGATTCCACATCCGCAGATCAGCCCGTTCCAGATTATTTGCAAGCCCTGAGCCAAAGAAGCGATTTAAAGGGCTTGCGCTTGGGCCTGCCCCAACAATACTGGACCCAGGAACTGAGCCCGGAAGTGAACAGCGTTTGCAGGCAGGCCCTAGACAAGGCTGATCAGGCCGGGGCAGAGATCGTGGAGATAGATCTGCCTCACGTCCGGCATGCAGTAGCTACCTACTACATCATCGCCATGGCCGAGGCTTCCTCCAACCTGGCCAGATTCGACGGGGTAAGATACGGTTACCGGGACCCGGAGGCCCAGCAGCTTTTGGATATTTATCACAAAAGCCGGTCCCGGGCATTGGGTGAAGAAGTCCAGCGCCGGATAATGATCGGGACCTACGTGCTTTCAGCCGGGTATTACGATGCCTACTTCAAGAAAGCGGCCCAGGTCCGCAGGCTAATTACTCAGGATTTCGCCCGGGCCTTCGGCCAGTGCGATCTCATCTGTGCCCCTGTGGTTCCCTTTACTGCCCTGCACTTGGGAGAGAACGTGGATGATCCCCTGCAAATGTATTTATTGGACATCTTTACCGCTTCCTTGAATTTGGCTGGACTGCCGGGTGTGACTTTGCCTGCCGGACTGGGAGAAGATACCGGAATGCCGGTGGGAATTCAGCTCATGGGACCGGAATTCAGTGAGGATCTTGTTTTGCAGTCCGCGTACATATTGGAGAAATCCCTGCCCAGCTTGCCCCGGCCCAGTGCTCTGAACCATAACTAAAGCTTAAGGCATGAAAATCGCTGTAGCCGTAAGCGGAGGCATGGACAGCCTCGCCAGCATGATCCTGCTCCGAGAGGCCGGACATGAAATATTGCCCATACACGCCCGTTTTTTCCCGAAAAGGGAATCGAGCCGGGAACTCTCCAATGACCTGGAAAGGATCTGCAACCAGCTTGGCCTGAAACTTTTGCTGCTGGATCTGGGCCAAACCTTTGGCAGTTACGTAATTCATCCATTTATCCGGGATTATTTGCAGGGACTAACCCCCAACCCATGCGCCGGGTGCAATAAAAACATCAAATTCGGAGCGCTTTTGGAAAAGGCCAGGGAATGGGGTGCCGACTACCTGGCCACCGGGCATTATGCTGCAGTGAAGCCCGACTCATCCGGCACAGGGTTATGGCGGGGCAAAGATCCCCACAAGGAACAAAGCTACTTCTTGTCCCTGGTGCCTGAAACCAGTCTGCGCCGCGCGGTCTTCCCCCTGCAGGACAAGCACAAATCTTGGACCGCGGACTTTTTGAGTCAAAAAAACATCCCTACCCCAGCCCGGGAGGAAAGCAATGAGATATGTTTCATTCCGGGAGACTACCGGGATTTTATTGCCCAGCAGGTGGGGGACAAAAATCTGCCTGGTTCCGGCCCCATAAAGGATACCCGGGGCCAGATTCTGGGGTATCACTTGGGGCTATGGCGCTACACTCCGGGACAAAGGCGCGGCCTGGGAATTGCCCACAACCACCCCTTATATGTCCTGGGCAAGGACCATTCCGCCAACACCCTGATCGTGGGCTCCAAGGATGAACTGGGTTCCTGGGAGTGCTCTGCCCGGGAAGTCAACTTCCTGGTTCCGTTTAAGTACTGGCCCCCGGAACTGTGGGTGCAAACCAGATACCGTCAAAATCCTCAGCCCGCAAATGTGGAAATACAAGGCACCCGCATGCGGATCCATTTCCGAGATCATCCCCAGATCCCAGCGCCGGGTCAGGTTGCCGCGATCTATTCCTCCCAGGGACGGGTTTTGGCCGGAGGTATCATCGAACAGAAACCAAGTTGAATTCCCATGCAAGAAACCTTTTATCTGAACACGCTGGGATGCCGGGTTAACCAGTACGAATCCCAGGCCTTGACTGAATCTCTGCAAAAACAGGGGCTACTCCCGGTCCAGGACCCCGGCCAAGCCAATTACATATACATCAACAGCTGTGCGGTTACAGCCAGGGCTATCCGGGATCTAAACAGGCTTATCCGGTCCGTACGGGCTAAATCCCCTCGCGCCTGGATTATTGTCACCGGGTGCGCTGCCCAGTTCCTGGGCCGAGAACTTGACCGTCCGAAAGAAGTGGATTTCATTCTCCCCCAAGCCCAGAAAAAACACCTCCTTGCTAATATACTACCCCGAAACCTGGACCAGGACTCTTTCGGGGATCAGGATTACCGCATAACTGACTACTTCCGGTCCAGACCGGTAATAAAGGTCCAGGACGGCTGCATACGGGGATGCTCGTACTGTATTGTCCCCAGAACCCGGGGCGCATCCAAAAGCCGCTCCCCTGACGAGATCCTGGAGGAAATCCAGGGGCTTTTAGCCAAGGGATTTGCCGAGGTTGTCCTTAGCGGAATCAATCTGGGTTTATATGGCCGGGAATGGGAAACAAACCCCGATTTCTGGGATTTGATCCGGTACCTGGAACACAACCTGGCCCCGGCCTGGGCAGGCAAGGCCCGGATCCGGCTGAGCTCCCTGGATCCGGCTCAACTAGATTCCAAGGCACTAAATACCATTGCTGATTCCCGAATGCTTTGCCCCCATTTTCATCTAGCGGTACAAAGCGGCAGCCCCAAGATTTTGAAACAAATGCACCGGGGCTACTACCATCCCGGGGACATAACCTGGTTCGTCCACGAACTTCAAAAAATTTATTCCCTTTTCGCCCTGGGCGCGGACTTTCTGGTGGGCTTTCCCGGGGAAGGCCCGGAGGAGTTCTTGGCAACCCGGGAACTAGTGCAGGCCCTACCTCTCAGCTACGCCCATGTATTTACTTACTCCCCTCGTCCCGGCACCCCGGCAGCCAAGTACCCGCAAAAGGTCCCGGAAAAAGAGAAAAAAAGGCGCTCCGCTGAAATCAAGGAACTAGTACAGGCCAAAACAAGAGCTTTTGCCTCGCGGCTGCAGCAACAAAAGGAACTTGACCTGGTCATGGAGAAACCAGGCCGCGGAATGAGCGAATACTTTTTTGAATGCCACATCCAGGAAGGTATTCAGGAATCTTTACCCGCTTCAATGGTCAAGTCCAGGCCGTTAAAGCTTGAAGGCTCCAAGCTTTGGGTTGAAGTAATCGGGTCAGGGTGTTAAAAACTAAAGATATTATAGAGCATATGAGTAAACCTGAGATACCTAACCCCGGCAAGCTAGTGCTATCCGTGCTCAGCTCCAAATGGGAATTTTTTTGCGATAGGCTACAAAATACCTTGGCAAGGGAATTTGGCGCAATAGATTACCAGAGCCCTTTCATCCCTTTCACCGAAACCACTTATTACGACCGGGAGTTGGGCAAACCTATCTCCAGGCAAATACTTGCTTTCGAGCCCCTGGTGGAGCAGAATGGACTCCCGGAAATCAAGCTTTTGACCAACCAATGGGAAAAGGATTACTCTAGGGATGGCTGTCGCATCTTTAACCTGGATCCAGGACTGTTAACCCTGGAGCGCCTGGTTTTAGCCACCGGAAAAAACTTTTCTCACCGAGTTTACCTGGGCCAGGGGATCTGGGCGGATCTCACCCTGATCTATGCCCGGGGGGACTGGATGGATTTGCCCTGGACCTTTCCGGATTACGCCGCTGAAAAGACCAAGACCCATCTGCGGGCCATCCGGGAAATTTACCGCAGGCAACTAAAAAATAAAACCCGGACTTAGCTCCAGGCAAGGCAGTACCCGCAACAACCAATGGAACAACAACACATAACTGAAGCTGCTAACTCGTTTTAAACCCGCCAAGGAGTGCAAATGGCCTTTAGCATGACCGGTTACGGCTCAGCCGCGCTGAACAAGGACAGCTGGAGCCTTACCTGGGAGATAAAAAGCGTCAACAGCCGCCACCTGGACCTGAAATGGAAAACACCCCCTTCCCTCAACTTTATTCAAGGCGAGTGGGAAAAGTTGGTCCGTCACTATGCCTCCCGGGGTCGAGTGGAGATTTACTTGGACATGCGCATCTTGGATCCGGGCATACTTAACATGGAACTGGACCGAACCATGGCCCAGGCCATGCTGGAAGACATAAGGGGATTTTCCCGGGAGATAGGGGCGGATTTTACCCCGGATCTAAACATATTCCTGAAAATCCCAAGTCTATGGAAAGAACAAAATACCAGGCCCAGGCAGGAATTCTTGGATGACCTGGAGGGAACCCTGAACGAAGCGCTTAGGAACTGGAACAGATCCAGAGAAGCCGAAGGAGATGTGCTTGTACAGGATTTGCAGAATCGCTTGGGGGAAATGGAGAACCTGCTCACGGAACTCAAGGGCCTAGCAAAGGACAACGCCGGGCAACGCTTTCAGGAACTCAAGCAAAGAGTGGACAAGATCCTGTCTGAAATGGACTGGGAACCGGATGAAAACAGGCTCTTGCAGGAACTGGGGCTCTTGTCCGAAAAACTGGATGTAACCGAGGAGCTTACCAGGATGGGGAGCCACCTGGAGGCCATGCGCAATCTCCTGAAGGAATCCCGGGAAGTGGGGCGCAAATTGGACTTCTTGCTCCAGGAGGCCTTCAGGGAAATAAATACTTGCGCCAATAAGTGCCAAAACACGGATATGAGCAGATTCGCCGTGGAGTTCAAGGCCCAACTGGAGAAATGCCGAGAGCAGGCCCAAAACCTGGAATAACAATGGTAAAGGATTCCCCCGGACAAAAACTCAAGCTGCTCAATATCGGATTTGGTAATTCCGTGATCAGCTCCAGGGTGGTAGCCATTGTCAATCCCGGGTCCTCTCCCATGCGCCGTCTCCGAGAGGAAGCCAAGGAACAGAACATGCTCATCGACGCCACTCAGGGCAGAAAAACCCGCTCCATCCTGATCATGGACTCCAGGCACGTGATCCTATCCGCCATCCAAACTGAAACCGTGGCCCAGAGGCTAAAACACCTGGAGAAAAAGGATGAAACCTAAGGGGATTTTGCTGGTGCTGAGCGCTCCTTCCGGGACAGGCAAGAGCACCTTGATCAATATGCTGTGCAGGGATTTTCCGGAGTTCGGTTTTTCGGTTTCCTACACCACTAGGACACCCCGCCCCGGGGAAGTGCATGGCAAAGACTATTTTTTCCTCGCCCAGTCAGAGTTCATGGAACTAAAAGACCAGGGCTTCTTTGCGGAATGGGCCCAGGTACATGACAATTTTTACGGCACTCCCAAGGAGCAGATACTAAGCACCCTCCAAAAAGGAGGCAATCTGATAATGGATATAGATGTCCAAGGAGCTAGGCAAATAAAGGACAATTTAAATCAAGGGGTTTATCTCTTCATTTTTCCGCCCTCCCTAGAGGTTTTAAGATCCAGGTTAGTCCAAAGGGGCAGCGACAGCCAGGAAACAATCGAAAAACGCATCCGAAACGCAGCCCATGAAATGCTGCAAAGCGAATTCTTCGATTACTGGCTTGTGAATAACGAAATACAAACCGCTTATGCTCGTTTCAAGGCCCTGGTAAAGACAGAAATGTTAAGACCTGCCCACAACCCTGGACTGGCTCAAAAAATCGCTGCAGGACACTGGTATGAATAAATCTGCCCCGGAAATTATTATTGCCCTGGACACCAGCAGCCGGGAAAAAGCGCTGAAGTTGGCGCAAGAGATAAGGCCAGCCACAACTTGGGTTAAAATCGGCCTGGAGCTTTTCACTGCCTGCGGTCCAGACATTGTCCGGGATCTTAAAATAATGGATTACAAAGTATTTTTAGATCTTAAGCTGATGGATATACCCAACACTGTAAACAGGGCTCTTTTGAATTGCCTGGATTTAGGGGCGGACATGCTTACCCTGCACCTCCTGGGAGGCAAGAAAATGATAGAATCCGCTCGGGAATCCCGAGATAAAAACAAGGGTTCCCAAGAACACAAACCCTTGCTAGTGGGTGTAACCCTGCTTACCAGTTTGAACCAGGAGGATCTTCCCTGGGATGAGCCTAAAGACCTGAGCCAAATAGTCTTGGATCTGGCAGCCAAGGCTAGGAATTGGGGGACTGACGGAGTTGTATGTTCCGGCCTGGAAGCATCCGGAATAAGAAAGCTTGTAGACCCGGATTTTTGCCTGGTAACTCCTGGCATTAGAACCAATACAGAACAACAGGATCAAAAGAGGACTGTCACTCCTAAGCAAGCCTGGGATGCCGGAGCAACTCATCTAGTCCTGGGACGAGCTGTTACCCAAGCTGAAAATCCCTGCCAAGCAGTTATGGATATAAAAAATGAGTTATCATCACCCCCTAGAGGTGCCAATGTATGAGTGAGAAAAAACAAAGCCCTGAACAACAGGGCATATTAGAACAAATCAAGGAAAAACAAGCCAAAATTCAAGGGGTTTTTTCTTCTCAAGAAATAACCAAGGTAGGCACTGGCAGTACTCAGAAAAAATCCATCCAAAAAATGTATTGGTACGCCGAGGAACTGGATGAGGACAAGGTTCAGCTACAGCCCCTGAATGTTAACTACGTTCCATCCGGTCCCAAAAAAACCCTTTCCAAAGACGAATTCTTAGAGAAATTCTCTCCGGAACCAGAATTCTATACTTACACTGTACAGCCCAAGATGCGGGAGCTGAACAAAACCGTTGCCCGAGGGGATCGCCACCGCAAGCGGGGTGAGACCTATAGCGCAGAATACGAATACAACAACGCCCTAAAAGTGGACGAGGAAAACATCCGGGCCAATTTCGGGCTGGGCCTGACCTATCTGGATCGTGGGGACGAGGACAAGGCCAAAAACATATTTGATCGCCTGGTAAAACTGGATGCCGCTTTTGAAGACGAGCACAAGCACTTGTTCAATGAATTCGGAATCAAGCTCCGCAAACAGAAGATGTACGATCAGGCCCTGGAATATTACACCCGGGCCCTGGAACTGGTAGAAAACGATGAGAACCTGCATTACAACGTAGCCAGGGCCTACTTTGCCTTTAAAAAGTACGACAAAACATTCGAGCACCTAAAAAAAGCCTTGCAACTCAACTCGGATTTCCAGGAAGCCAAGAAATTCTTGTATTACATGAAAAAGTACAACCTGCTCCCCAAAAATGCCTCCCAGCTAGCAGACAAGAAAACGGAGCAGAAACAACCCGGACAGCAAAAAGATTCCCCGGATGAAGCCGGCGAAAAAGAAAGTTAAATGAGCCAGGAACAAGGCAGACAATTCTTACAGACATTGCCCCAGGTTCAAAAAGAGCTCCCCATTTCCCCTGCAGTGCTGGCGGAGCTGTTCCAGCAGACCCAGACGGATTCCAGGTCTTCCCTGCATAAAATCAGCGAGACCCTGGGCCAGGATCAGGCCCTGGCCACCAAGGTTCTCACCCGGGCCAATTCCGCCTATTACGGATTTGAATCCCGGATCAGCAGTTTATCTCGCGCCACCACTCTTTTAGGTTTGTCTGAACTGCGCAAGATCATATTGGGTATCAATCTCAGCGCTCTTGCCCGAATGCTTCCCCAAAAAACCCGTTTTGATCTGCAAGACTACTGGAGACACCACAGCTTTACTGCCATCATGGCCCGAGAATTGGCGAGCTTTTTAAAGCTCAATGACCCAGAGGACCTTTTTACCATGGGCCTTTTGCATGATGTGGGCAAGCTGATAACAGCGATTTATGTACCAGGGTCCTGGACAGAGATCCAGAATATGGCAGAAAAAAAAGGTATCTCGGATTTTCAGGCCGAGACCGAGTTCTGGGGTATAGATCACGCCTTGATCGGGGCCATGACCTTACGGCTGTGGTATTTCCCACAGGAGCTCACCGAAACCATCAACTGGCATCACACCCCTGAACTTGCTGGAGAAAAACACCAAAAAAAGGCCAGGATACTTGCTATTGCCAATCACACCGCACGCCAAATGCAGCAAAGTCTTGGCCCTGGAACAGATACTTCATCCCATCGGGAGCTGGAATTAAGCCCGGAGTTTACCCAGAAAAAAGCACATGAGATATGGACCGGATCCGCCTTGCAGGAACTGGAAAATATGCTCTCCCAGTAACATACCATGAAAAAGGAATCCCTTTCCCGGCTTAGCTGGCAACTCCAAGAGGTGCCGGTCTCTGAAGATTTTTTGGCCCGCAGGGCACAAGAGCTAAACATCTCTGCCACCCTGTGCAGGCTGCTGTATCAAAGGGGCATGACCACTTACCAGGACATGCACTTCTTTCTCAGTCCGGGCTTGCGCTACCTGCCCGCCCTGGAGACCTGGCCCAGGCTGCAGGAAGGAGCGGATGTCATAGCCTCCTCGGTTGCCTCCGGGCAAAAAATCGCCATTTGGGGCGACTACGACGTGGACGGGATAACCTCTACTGCCCTGCTCAGGGAATTCTTTGCCCACAGGGGTATTGAACCGCGTTGCTATCTTCCCCACCGGGTTCAGGACGGTTACGGACTAAATACTGCCGGCATCGAAACCCTGGCCCGGGAGGGGGTACAAACCTTGATAACCGTGGACTGCGGAGTCTCCGACCACTGCGAGATTTCCAGAGCCAAGGAGCTCGGCATGCGGGTAGTCTTGACCGACCATCACTTGCCCGGCAAGGATCTGCCCGATGCACACGTTATTATCAATCCCAAGAGCTCCGGGGATCAACACAACGAGCTATCCGGGGTGGGCACGGTCTTTTTTTTGGCGGCCGCCCTAAACCGTACCTTGCCCGGACCCAGCATGGATATCCGGGAGCTTTTGGACCTAGTGGCCCTGGGCACCTTGGCAGATGTAGTCCCCCTGGATTCCACCAACCGCATCCTGGTAAAAAATGGCCTTCTCCTCCTGAACCAGGCCCAAAGACCTGGGATTTATGCTTTGAAAGAGGCTGCCGGATTCGGGGGAAGCGATCTGCTGGGTGCCGGAGAGGTGGGATTTGGGCTTGCTCCCAGGATCAATGCCGCAGGCAGGCTGGATGATCCCAGCATGGCACTGGAGCTCCTCTTGTGCCAAGACCTGGAAAAAGCACGCCAAATAGCCGGAAAACTTAACAGGCTGAACCAACAAAGGAAAAAAACCGAAGATCACATCCTAGAACAAGCCAGGGAACAGGTAACCAGGTTTACGGAGGACAGCGGACTTGTCCTTTTCGATCCGGACTGGCATCCTGGGGTATTGGGGATTGTGGCCTCGCGCCTGGCTGAAGAGTTTTATCGCCCCTGTTTCGTATTGACCCAGGAAGATGGATTGATCAAGGGTTCCGGACGCAGCATATCCGGTTTTAATCTTTATCAAGGCCTTTGCAGCCTGCAATCCGAGCTGTCCGGTTTCGGAGGGCACAAACTGGCTGCCGGGCTGAGCATGTCCCCGGAAAAACTGGAAAATTTCCGGGAAGAATTCAAGCGGGTAACCAGGGAATGGTTAGGACCGGTTCCGCTAAAAAAGGAGCTAACCCTGGATGGCCTACTTGATTTCAAGACTCTAACCCCGGAATTTCTGCAAGAACTGGAACTGCTTCAGCCCTTTGGCCCGGAAAATCCTCGGCCGGTGTTTCTCTCCCCTCCCTTGAAAGTCCTGGACCAAAGCCTGTTCGGAAACGACAAACACGTGAGATTCCTTCTGCAGGATACAGAGTCCGGAACCAATCTCAGGGGGCAGTTTTGGCGAGAAGGTGCCAGATGGGGACAAAAAAGCCTTAGGGGCAAGCATATTGTTTTGGCCTATACCCCCGCAATCAATAACTACCAGGGACTCATCAGCATCCGCTTGAACATCAAGGAGATCCTGGATATCATGGAATAATAACCCATGTCTTCAGACCATGAGCACAAAATTCAGTCGATTAATATCAGCTGGACAGTCAAAAGCTCTCGCGCAACACGCTGGACACATAGACACACAGAGAAATTATTTTTTAAACTCTGTAATCCTCTGTGTTCTCTGTGGTTTTATTCTTTTACTTACAACTAGGTCCAGCTCTTTCTCCGAGCCGGAAGCCGGGCTGTAAGCGGCCCCGGTGGGATTGCTCCTAAAAAGTGAGTGCGGAACTATACTCCTGTTCTCCATTTCGGGAACGAAGAAAGTTTCGCTGTAGTACTAAACAGATACCATAAAAACAAAAAACTGCATGCTGTACAAAGGGAGCCTTAAAATATTGCTTTTGGCCGGGGTGTTACTTCTCGGCCTGTTCCTGCAGCACAGCGGCATTATAGATATCCGCCAGGAACTGGAGAGGACCAAGCAGATGGCTACCTTGTGGTGGGCTCCCCTCTTTTTTGTCCTGTTGCAAGGAGCCTTGTATACTTTGGCCTTCCCAGCGGCCATAAGTATCTGGGTACTGGGGGTTGTCTACACCCCCTGGCCAGCTACATTGATAGTGGTTGCCGGGGGATTGCTGGGAAGTGTGGGTGCATACTACTTCACCGGTTTCCTGAGCTCTCCCCTGCGGGAAAAATTCTCACATACCCAGGCCTATAGGATGCTGCACAAGAATTCCGGGTTCTTCCAGCTGTTGGCCATGCGCACCTTGCCCGGCTTCCCGCACCTTTTGATAAACTATAGCTGCGGCATTTTACAGGTTCCCCTGGCCCCTTACATGACCAGCACCCTGTTGGGGTTCGCTTTCAAGGGGTTTATCTATACCTCTGCTATTTACAAAACAACCCACCATCTCCATGAAGGGGCTAAGCTGGTCTCCATCCAGACCATTTGGCCCCTGGTACTGCTTGTTCTTTTTTCGCTTGCCGGGATCCTGATCCAGAAAAAATTTTTCACCAACTCTTGCTAAATCCAGGCAAAAGGTTATATTGGTATTTGGACTCACCAGGTCTTGTAATCACCGAGGGGGCGACATGGCTTCGACGGGGATGAAGAGGCCAAGGTGGCAGGCCGAGGTGCCGCGGGGTCCTCGTAAAAAACGCGGCAAAAACACAGTTGCCAAGAACAACGAATACGCTCTGGCTGCATAGACAGCCACGTTTCTCTTTGCCGAAGCCTGATAGGCAAAGCAGAAGCGACGACCCCCATCAGGCTAGCCCTTTTAGCCCGGTCCCAAGGCTTTAAGGGCGAAACCCTATTGGGACTAGTTTTCAGGCAGCCGGTCCGGAGGCAGGCCTGAAAACGAAACCCAAAATCCGGACTAAGCCTGTAGAAGCCTTGGACCGAACATTCTCGGACGCGGGTTCGATTCCCGCCGCCTCCACCAGACCATTAATAATTTCAAATAGTTATAAAGAAATTATTTGTCATCCCATTGATTATTTTTAGTTTTACTGTTGCTTTTGCGCCCATTTCACGCTTAAAAGCTCACATTTGGCTTGTGTAAATCCACCCCGACACTATTACCACACATCACACCTCCCGGCTTTTGGTCAAAAAATCGCTCTGTGCAGCCACAGTGAAGGTGGTTTGCCTACAATTGTCAAATTTGGGCAAGAATTTACCTAGCCTATTTGGTTAATTACTCTCTTAATTTTACAAAGATCAGCTTGGGCAGTCCGCTTGCCCCGAATAATGAGTTTTTTCCAACCTTGCCTCCTTGATTTGAAGGTAAAGATAGATTATTTATCTAAATGAACGTAACCCGAAAATCAGCTTTCAGAAACGCTTAATGCTCCTGTGCTATTCCCTTAGTAATCAAATACAAATCTGTATATTTAAATTGGGAATGTATATTAATGAAAAAGAATGAACACCAGACATTTCTTGACTGGCTGTGGCAGAATTTGCGCAATAAGGTGCTCAAACCTTCCTGCAGACAGGGACTTGATCCGGCTAGTTACGCAAAAGGCCGCAGTGACGGCTGTTCTGACAGGGAAATACCGGATGACCCCGGGAATGTCGCTTCCTGCGAAGCAAGCTATGTTCTGGGACATATCGATGGAAGGATGGAAGCCAGGAAGAACAGAATATTGGAT
>CAZNYT010000003.1:0-70686 GCA_964577315.1 uncultured Desulfovibrionales bacterium | reverse complement strand
ATATATATTTTGCTTCACAGATTACTGCTCAGGGCTTGCGCCTTCAAGGAGAAAAATATACCTTGGTTAATCATGCAGGATATATTTATTAGCTTGGGTTCCAATCTGGGGTCTCCGGTAAACAATCTTTACCGAGCCTGCGATTGGTTGAGTCAGTATCCCGGGCTGCATAAGGTTGCAACCTCAACTATTTATCAAACCGAACCTCAGGGATACAAGGAGCAACCTTGGTTTGCGAATCAAGTACTTTGGATGCATGGAGACAGTACATGGGAGCCATCGCACCTGTTAGCAGTGCTCAAACAAATGGAAGAGGATATGGGGAGAACTCATGGACCACGCTACGGTCCCAGGCTGATTGACCTGGATATTCTTTTGTTTAATGGGCTTGTGCGTCGGGAAAAGGACTTGATTCTACCGCATCCGGGTTTGAAAAGCAGGGCCTTTGTCTTGATTCCCTTACTGGAGATTTGTCCGGATATATCCCTGCCGGATGGTACAAAGGTGCAACAATTGTTAACGGATTTGGATTATGAATTGGAAGGTAATAAAATCTTTCAAAGTTAAACCAGAGCTTAAAGGGCAAAGATATGTTTAAGTTTTTAGTTATAGCTGTGGCTCTTTTTATTATGTATAAGTTGCTTACCAATGATTGGAAAAAGAAAAAAGAAGCCAAGCAGAAAGAGCATGAAAAACTGGCTGCCACGGGCACCATGGTCAAGGATCCCATTTGCGGGACTTTCGTGGACAAAAACAGTGACGTGCGCATCAAGCATGAGGATCAAGTGCACTGTTTCTGCAGTTATGATTGCCGGGACAAGTACTTGAAAAAGTTGAACAGCGAGAAAAAGTAGAATTATCTGAGCCGGCTATGAAGTTTTTTTGGATACAGCTAATACCCAGGAGATTGAAGAATGTGTTTCCTCGGGTATGGTGGACGGAGTCACAACCAAGCCTTACAAGGTTCTGGTTAAGCTGTTCGAGCATCCTTTCACAGATTCTGGCTTACAGGCTTTTTTAAAGGCTTGGAAGGATGTTCAGGGGAGGTAGATATTAAAATTTCCTGGCCAACAAAGCCCTTTATGGGCTTTTTTATTTTGGTATTTTTGTCTCATAATGTAAATTATGTAAACTTTTACTATTTAACAGTAATTGTCCAAGGATCGGGGAAAGAAAAAGAAGCAATGTTTAATAGCGGGAGCAAGTGTTTTTAGCCCTAAGCCCTGTCAAGAACTCATACGTGGTTGCCGAATCAGTTCGTCCTGTTATGCATGAAAATTCTTTTTCCTGGGAAGATAGTGTGTTTGCTTCCCTAAGCTCCGGAGAATGTGTCTGCAACAAAGGTAAGGAATGTTTTATGTGAGATGGCAATATAATGGTAAGGAAAAGCTTGAGTAAGGAAAAAGGGTCTTTTATTGATATCAACCATTACCCACTAGAACTCTTAATACAAAAAATTTAGCTTGTTTTCCAAGATCTCTGTTTCCCGATTTATCTCAGGAGCGCTTAATCCTTGCGGCAACTTGTAAGGATCCCCGTAAACCACCTCGCACCGGGACCAAAGCCAAGGGAGGCGGAATTGATCCCAAGACTTGAAAAAAACATGTCTGGTGCTCATCCTTACCCGGACAGGAACAATAAAGGCCCTGCTTCTGGAGGCCAGGTAGATCACCCCGGGCTTTACCTTGTGCCTGGGCCCCCGAGGGCCGTCCACGGTGAGTACTGCGTCCCTGCCCTCTTGCTTGATTTTTCGCACCGCTTCCCGCATGGCTTTTAGGCCCTGCCTGGAGCTGGACCCCCTGGCCAAGCCGTATCCTAACCTGGAAAGGACACTGGCCAACAGTTCCCCATCCTGGCTGGCGCTAACCACAGCTATGATGCCTTCGTGTCGGTGCAGATAGCTCAGCGGAAAAAGTTCATTGTGGTAAATGGCAAAGATTATAGGAATTTTTTCTTTCCTCAGTTCATGCACGGGACCATAATTGATCAGACAGTAATCCAGGCTTGTGCACCAGGCTTTTACTAGCCAAGAAAGCATAGGGGATATATTCTGAGGGAAATTGCGCATGTTTGTAATTGTATGAGCAATGCCTGGATAAGGCAAGCACTCCAGATTGAAAGTCTTGATTTTTAATCTGCTATGCAGCAAAAAGGGTTTTGCCCTTTTAAAGTTTACAGGCACTCAGTTGAGACATGCCAAGCAATACTAGATAGCACTGTTTGTAGAGCTTGGCCCAGGTGTTTCTGTAGTGTTAGTCCAAACCCATTCTGCGTTATAGAGAAAAACCATGTCAGTAATGCATTTGACAGTGGGGCGCATTGATTACTTGAATCTCTGGCCCCTTTTTCACAGCATAAGCAAAGAACCTCTATCCGAGAGGATCCATTTTATAAGCGGACATCCGGCGTATTTGAACCGCAAACTCTGCAGGCGGGAAATACATCTTGCCCCATCCTCTTCTATTGAATATTTACTCCATGCGGAAAACTATCTGTTGCTCCCGGATCTAAGTGTTAGCGCTAAGGATAATATTCAAAGTGTTTTACTGTGCCTGCCCTTCTCCTGGGAATCTTTAGGGCCGTATATTAGACAGGGAGGAAGTGTATACATGACCCGGGCATCTGATACTTCCCGGGCCTTATTGCAAATTTTATGGCATTTTTATTGGAAGCTTCCCAAGCCTGAATGGGAGCAGGTCGAGCCTGGAAAGGGAGTCAGCACTGGGAAGCCTTTTCTGGAGATCGGAGATCATGCTTTGGAGATGTATTTGGACTGTCCATCCGGGTGGCAAGTAGTAGATCTGGGCGCTGAATGGAAAAAGATGACCGGTTTGCCTTTTGTTTTCGCTTTGTGGATTTTGAATCGCACGCTCCCAGAGCCGCAAAAGTCTTTTTTGAAAGAGTTGGGTGCCCAGTTGATAAAGACCAGGGAAAAGTTGCCTTCCCAGTATCTAAGATTATGCACAGAATATCCCTGCAAAAAATTTCGCCCTGAAGATATTGTGAACTATTGGCAAAACATGGATTACGGTTTGAATTCTAACCAATTGGCGAGTTTGACTATCTTTGGAAGATACCTGGCTAAGCTGGGCCTTATTCCCGGCACCCCGGCTCTGGATTTTTTCGATATTTATACCTGACCGAATTTTGCTGGTTTTTTTGTTTGGGAGAAAGGAAATCACTGGTGAAGGGAGCGTATCACAGAGAACCCAGAGAATTGCTGGTGGGAAATGTTGATTGATTTTCCCTTACTCTCTAGGTTCTCTGCAGCCATATTTGATTCCTGGCTTTAGATTTTGCAGGCTAGCTGTGTTGGCGGGACCAATCGATTCAGGTATCTAACTTTATCTAAGCCGCTAACTAGGAACTTTTCATGGATGCGACCGCTCGGTTCAAACGGGAAATCTTGCGGGCTGCTTTTTTCCAGTGAATAACCTTTTTCTGGGCAGCCTTGTCTATGACCGAAGCAGCGGTATGCATAGCCTGGTTAGCCTGTTCCGGATCTTTTTTTTCTACTGCTTTCAATACGTCTTTGGCTACGTTTTTTACCCGGGTTTTAACCGCTTTATTCCTTTCCCTGGCTTTTAAACTTTGCCTGTGTCGCTTTGCTGAGGATTTAATGTTAGGCAAGTCCACACCTCCTTTTATTCATAATTTTATGCGATAAACAGTTCATAGTCGTTTGCTTGCTACAAAAGCTTGAAAACATTCGGCTCCAGAGCTGCTCTGGGATCTTGGTATCCTAAAACAAAAGTAACTATTCACCAAATCTTTTTGCGTGCCGTGCCTCCCGGCAGCAAAAGACCTGGTGAATCATTTTCCCTATCGTGACAAATTGTTGTAAACTAAATAAACTATCTCTAATATTATGATTATGTCAAGGTCAAAAGTATTCCAAAATAAACATCCAATCACACCTGAAGCGCGGAGAAATCGGCCAACTTCCTGAATCTTTGAGACAAGGAGTGAAGCATGCGCAATCTATTTTCTCTTAGACGCTCATCCTCGCACATAACCATGACATGGTCAAAAAAGGCATCCACATAAGGCCTCAGGATGTGAAGCTTGGCAAACAATTCCTGAAATCTCTCCTGCTCCCAAAGAGTGTCCCAGTCTGACATATATTCCTTAATAGCCCGGTCCAGCCCTATTTCATTCTCCTCCTGCAAGAGATGGGTGTCGTAAGCTTCATCCAGATCAATCCCAAAAGACTGCTTGCGAACAATATTATCCACGCGCTTATAAGTCAGTACTGCCGCTTCAAATGCTTGGTCTTGGCTAAAATCCTTAATGGCCAACAGGCGATGTTCAGCAGACAATAGGTCCCGGAATCCGCTTTGAATAATTGCATCCACCAGTTTGCTGTCAAAGCCCTGAGCCTGCCAATAAGCCTTGAGTCGGTCCGAGAAGAACTTTATCAGGTTTTCCAGGGCCTGTTCCGGATCCTTTTTCCATTGAGCTCCCTCATAGTTTTGAGCGGTAAAGGACAAGATCTTTTGCAGATCCAGACGCAGCCCGTAGCCTAAAATAATCCTAACAATCCCCAAACTCTGCCTTCTCAAGGCATAGGGATCAGCCGCTCCACTGGGCAGCAGATTCAATCCGAAACAGCCCACCAGATTGTCCAGTTTGTCCGCCATGGAGACTATTGCCGCTTCCATGCTGGATGGCAGCTCAGATTCCGGACCCAGGGGAAGATAATGTTCGTACACCGCCCTGGCTATATTGTCGTTATATCCGGCATGACTGGCGTAGATACCTCCCATTATCCCCTGCAAATCCGAAAATTCACCCACGATTTCCGATACTAGATCCGCCTTGGAAATCAAGGCAGCCTTTTGCACGTCTTTTTTGTTGCTAACGCCCAACTGATCGCAAAGAAAACCACTGACGCGTTCTATACGTCTGGATTTCTCGCCCATTGAGCCCAGCGGCGCCAAAAACACCACATTCTCCAACTTCTGAAGCCACTCATCAAAGGAAGCAGCCTTGTCTGTCTCCCAAAAAAACTTGGCATCCTCCAGCCTGGCTTTGAGCACCCGTTCCCAGCCTTTCCTTATGGGCTCGGGATCCTCAGGATCATGATCTATTACAGCTACAAAATAGGGCATGATTTGGCCTTTACTGTCCTCTATGCCGAAGCTTTTTTGATGAGACTCCATGCTGGTTAAAAGAACCTCCCGGGGCAATCCGAGATATGTATTGTCAAAACGGCCTAGTATGGGTTTGGGGGTTTCAGCTAGGTTGGCATTTTCGCGGGTCAGGTCTTCATTGTAAATAATCTCTCCCCCGGCCTGTTTCGCCAAGTCCCTGGACCTGTGGTTTGTTATTTCCAAACGTTGGGTAAAGTCCAGAACGACCCTGCCCTTTTCATGCAGAACATGAAAATAGTGCTCAGCCCGGTCAATCCGGAAAGGACCTGCACCAAGAACCCGGTGTCCATAAGTAAGATTTCCCGCACGTACGTCCGAGATTTGAAAATCAATGACTTGATCTTCCAAAAGGGCCAGAATCCATCTAATAGGCCTTCCGAAGGCAAAATTGTCCGCCCAGCGCATTTTCTTGGGAAAACTAAGGCTTTTCAGGGAATGGATGCAAAGATCAGGCAAAATGTGAGACGATTTCTTGCCTCCCAAGGTTTTGGTAACAGCTAAGTACGCCCCTTTCTCAGTGTCTTGAACCTCTACGTCCTTGAAATCCACTTGCTGGGAACGGGCAAAACCCAGACCTGCCTTGGTGGGGTTATTGTCTTGGTCCAAACCGATGGATACAGGCGGGCCGTATACTAGCTCCTGTTTTTGGTTTTGGGTTGAGGCCAGGGCTGAGACATAAGCACAAAGCCTTCTTGGGGTTGAACAGGTCTGAGTCTGCTCAAAATCCAGCATCCAGGAGTGCAAACCATTGTCCAGGATCTTTTTAAAGTCCTGGGTTAAATCTGGTAGAAAGCGGGCTGGCATCTCCTCGAATCCGATTTCCAGTATAAAATCCGGCATTTTATAAAATCCTTTATGTAAAACCTGACTGGTGTTTCTAATTCTTTTGTTCCTGTCTTTTAAGGAAGGGATGCCCCATGTTTTGGCGCTGCTGGTAATATAGGGCCGCAACCTTGGAGGCTAGGTTTCTCACCCTGGCAATATAGCCTGTACGTTCAGTAATGGATAAAGCCCCTCTAGCTTCCAAAAGGTTAAAGGTGTGAGAACACTTTAGACAATAATCGTAAGCAGGCATGACTTGTTCATGTTCACAAAGCTTTAAACATTCCTTTTCAAAATGGTCAAAGTGCTCCAGCAACATATCGGCATTACTCAATTCAAAATTATATCTGGAATGCTCTTTCTCTCCCTGATGGTGGATATCTCCGTAAGTCAACTCCTTGTTCCAAGCCAAGTCAAAAACAGATTCTTTTTCTTGAAGATACATGCAGATCCTTTCCAGACCATAGGTGAGTTCCACACTAATGGGATCCAGATCAATCCCTCCCACTTGCTGAAAATATGTGAACTGGGTTATCTCCATGCCATTTAGCCAGACCTCCCAGCCTAATCCCCAGGCCCCCAGAGTGGGCGATTCCCAATCATCTTCCACAAAACGAATATCATGCTTAGCAGGATCGATCCCCAAGGTTTGAAGGCTTTTAATATATATATCCTGGATGTTGGCAGGAGAAGGTTTGAGAATAACCTGGAACTGATAGTGATGCTGCAGCCTGTTGGGATTCTCTCCGTAGCGTCCGTCAGTGGGTCTTCTGGAAGGTTCCACATAAGCTGTCTTCCAAGGTTCTGGGCCGATTACCCGCAAAAAAGTGGCCGGATGAAAGGTGCCCGCCCCTACTTCCAGATCCAGGGGCTGATGCAGGACACAATCAAAATCACTCCAAAACCGTTGCAAATTTTGTATGACATCCTGAAATAACATTCCAAGCTCCGAATTTTATTTACAATTACTCCAGATGATACTGTATGTATGCATCCACCATCCGAAAACAATCCTGAAGAGCTGTTTGTTCCGGATTCCAACCTATCCATTCTCCGGGCTCGGCCATACGCAAATTATCAAGAAATATCAAGGAGTCCGGACCGGTCTTTATAATCTTATCCTGAGGATAAGTGCAATCTAAACAGGCAACACGCCCGTATTTAAACAGAAAAACAGGCTTTTGGATTCTTTTCAGGGATTTTCCGCACCTTGTGCATAAATGCAAAACTGGCTCATATCCATGCAGGAACGTAGCTTTGGCCTTGAATAACAAGGGAAAAAAGGTGGGGATACGGGAATATTTTTCCAAAACTCGCAAAGAGTCCAACATCAAAGGATAGATAGCTGTAGAGTCATCTCCTTCCCAGCAAATTTGTTGGACAAAGCGCAAACAATTTATCGCCATGCCCAGTTTTTGTCCATGGTTCTTTAGATCCCGGAATCCACTGACCAGAATCCCTTCTTCTAAAACTAGGTATTTTTTTCTGGAATTGAGATTTATAGTGAAGTGTACCAGATTCAAACTGTCCAGGCAGCCGCAAAAGCGGCGTCTGCTTTTGGCTCCTCCGAAGGCAAAACCGGTGAGTATGCCTCTGGACGGGGTAAGAAAACGTACCCACACATCGCTCTCTTTGAACCTACCAGTACGCAGGATAAGAACATTTTCAGAAAAGGACATTTATTTAACAATTCCTGCACCATTTTTTGGATAAGTTTATCCGGAAGCAGCTTTGCCCCCTAAGTAATCCTGCCGCCTGAAAATCAGGTTGCATCGTCTGTCCTGTCAAACTCCAGGGTCTTGACTTCTCCGGAACTGGCCTCAAAATGATAAGGCTCCCCATTGACCTCAATGTTTACCCCACCAGCGTTCCCTAGTCTTAACAGTAAGCTCTCCCTGTATTCCAGGGTTATCTCATCTCCGGGTCGCAACATATATTCCCTGCTAGTTGTATCTGCTTCCGCCAATAGCCAACATTCTTCGTCAGCTTGGATAAATACGGTTATCATCTCCGGCAGGAAATCTTCTGCTGCATCTAGGGGGGTGTGAGGACCCTGGAGAACCTCTTCAGTAATTTTGAAAAACTCCGGATCCTCCAACACAGGTTCGTCATTTGCAACCTTGTCTTCGGGAAGAGTTTCCTGTGGGTCCAAAGTAAGCCGTGAAAATTCTTTAAATACTTCTTCATATCCAGGCGCATCTACGACTTCCTCTTGTTCTATGCGAGGCTCTTCTTGTACCTCTCTTGGAGCATCATCCCCCAGAAAAGTGATGTACACAAACCATCCAGCCCCGGCTACGGCTATTATGATGACTGCCGTAAGAAAAAATTTGTAGATGTAAGGCCGAATACTTATTTTGTCTTCCTGCAAGGTGGTGGGCAATTCCTCCATCTGCTCATATTCGTCCACTAAATATATCCGGGAAAAATCCTCCCCCATTTTTTGCCAGTCCAGGCCCAAAAACCTTGCATAGTTTTGCAAAAAACCCTTAGCATAAACCGGATGGGGTAATCGCTCGATCTCCCCTTCTTCCAAGGCTTGTAAAAATTCCTTGTTGATCTTGGTCTGCTCGTGGACCTCATCTAGGCTCAAGCCCTGGCTTTCCCTGGCTTCTTTCAACTCTTTGCTAAGCTCATGTATTTCCATAAACCATCTCCAGGAACATCCAGGTTATCCCGGGGCTATATCAGTTACTACATGGACGTGGTTTATACCCAAGATGGGTACAAACCAATATTCCAACAAAATCTTCTCAATCAAAAAATGTTCCTGATCTCAATTAGTAACGGATGTCTATTATTGCTTCTTCGCGCAACCCCTGGATGTATTCCTCAAACCTTTTTTCCAGTTTTTGGTCAAACAACTCATCTCGAATTTCGTCTTCTACCTCCTCCAGGGGCACAACACCGGCAGAATGTTCTTCCTTAACCCTCAACAAAGCCCCGCCTCCCCTAGTGGCAAAAGGTTCGCTCATCTCCTGGGGATCGATTTCCTTTAAAACCTCCTTCCATTCAGATGCCAACCGATCCCATCGCACAAACCCCATATCACCGCCTTGTGCTGCTGCAGTACCCTGGGAATATTTTTGAGCAGCCTCCTCGAAGGTATATTCTCCATCCTGGATCTGATCCCATAACTCTTGGGCCTTTTCGAACTTGGGCACAACAATGGCTTGCAGATGCACCTTTCTTTCTTGCTCAAAATCCTCTTTATTGGCTTGGTAGAACTCCTTGATATCCTCTTGAGTAACCATGGTCTTTCTTTGCACCATCATGTTCAAAACCCTTTGCCTGAGCATGGAGTCCCGGATCTGATCCTTGTAATCCTGCAGAGTTAGTCCCTGTTGCCCGAGGCGCTCCTCAAATTCTTCCTCGTCTAGATTGTTGTTTTCCCGGACTCTTTGGATATGTTGATCAATATCCCTATCTGATACATGGATTTGGTATCTCTGGGCCTCCTGGCGAATAAGGATATCGTTGATCATTTGATCTAGGACATGTTTTTTGGTTTCATTCCTTTGTTCCGGAGGCAAGTCTTCCAATGATCCTCCCTCCAATACTCCCAAAAACATCTCTGCTCTATTCTGTAATTCGTAAAGGGTTATGCTTTCACCGTTAACGTGGGCTACAATCCTGTTTACCGCGGTGTTAGCTTCTAATTCGTCCCAACACAATAATGGAGTTAAAATAAGAATAATAAAAAGGATTTTCTTCATCATAAAATATCAAAAGTTTTAACAGGATTGACCTGACATGATTTTTCCTGGTTAACGAGGCTTATCTTCACCTTTATAAGACCTATGTGGAGAATGACCATGTTGAATTACTACTTACAAGAAATAATTATTGGTCATTAAAATCCATTGTTTCAGACAATGTAGGGTTTATTTCTATCCTGGCGCTGGCAACAGCTTCTTCCAGCCAGGAGTGAAAAGCCTCCCGCATTTTATCTTCTTCCAACCTGCTTCTAATTATATCGTATACTTGGTGTGGCTTGAGCAAGGTGCTTTCCTTGCGATCCAGAACGTAAACCGAGTACTTGATGTCTTGGTTGGCTTCTTTTATCCGGCTATATTCACCAGAGCTTAACACCTTCAAGTCTCCGGCAAGATCATGGGGCAATTGATCCTGACGCATTTCATAACGTCCTATGGTTACCTCGGGGAAACGTTCCTTGGCTTCTGAAACACTCTTCTTTTCTGAGAAAAAATCCAGGGCTTCCTGGATTAATTTTTCATCTTGAGAAGCAAAGTGAACGAAAACAATCCTTGCCGGAATAAAGAAATCTTCCATGTGGGCACGGTAGTATTCCGCAATCTCCTCTCCGTCCAATTTTATCTTGGGCTTTAGTATTTCTTGGGTGAATTTCTCCCAAATCAAACCCTGCTCTAGGTTTTTCCGCCAGGTGTCGATATTTATGGATTCTTCTATCAATACCTTTTCAAAAGCCCCATCTGGATAATCTTCGCGGATCCTTTGTTCCTTTTTTTGAACTTCCTCTTCAGAAACGTGGAGACCTCTCTCATGCATCTCTTGTTTTATCAAATTTTGAACTATCTTATCCAAAAGAATCTTACCGTAAGAAGACTTTATCTCTTCCAGGTCCTCAGGCAATTCCCTGGACCACCGAAAATAGCGCGCATCGTGCTCTGTTTCCAGTTCATCCAGGTAAATGGGATGATCATTTACTCTGGCAACCACGCCTTCTTGTTCTGATTCATTGGCGCAACCCAGGATGAAACCGAAAAAGACAATAATATGGACTGCCAACCAAAACCTGATAAATTTAATTAACATTTATGAAGAAGAATACTTTATAGTTTCACGAGGTTATATTCCGGCTCAAGTCATGTACAACTCTATGCATTTCTTCCAAAAATGCATATATAGTTGGATTCTCGGTCAAACGCAACTCCAATTTGGACGGAGGCACCAGCCTGGCAAAATCCTTGTTTTGCTCCACCCAACTTACAAGGTTATCCGGGTTCAATTTCCCAGCATCACTTCCCCATTCTATGGAGAGCTTATTGTTCAGGAAATCCGCCCTTTCCGGCCCAAGAGGTTTCAGGGCATGTTTGATTTTTAACACTTGAATGAAATTTTGCAACTCTTGGGGTAAGTTTCCGAATCGGTCTTTAAGCTCCTGGGCAATCTGGTCGAAGTCTTCACCGCTGGTGCATGCAGAAAATATGCGGTAATACTTCAGCCGCTCTGATGGGTCCGGGATATAGTCCTCTGGAATGAAAGCCGAAAAACCGATATTGATCTCTAGATCCTTGTGCGAGGTATCCTCCTCCCCTTTTAATTTCCCGACCTCCTCCTGCAACATCTCCAAAAACAGATCTAGGCCTACTTTGCCTATTTGTCCCGACTGAACTTCCCCTAAAATATTCCCTGCCCCTCTCAATCTTAAGTCCTCCATGGCCAGCTGAAAACCTGCCCCCAAATAATCCATGTCCAAAATGATTTGCATGCGTTTTTTGGTTTGCTCCGGAAGCTGGTTCACCGAGGGCACCATAAAATAGGCATAAGCCTGTTCCTCTGATCTACCCACCCTGCCCCTTAATTGGTACAATTGCCCCAAGCCGAAAGTTTGGGCCTGATCCACTATCAGGGTATTGGCCCTGGGAAAATCCAGCCCGGATTCAATAATAGCCGTACAGACCAGTACATCGATTTCATGATGCCAGAACTTATGCATGGTCTCTTCCAGATCTTTTTCAGGCATTTGTCCGTGGGCTTTGGCTACCCTGGCCTCAGGGACTAAATTTTGAACATATTCAAGTACCCTATCTAATCCCTGGACTCGGTTATAGACCCAAAATACCTGGCCTTTCCTGTCCAACTCCCTGCGCAAGGCGCTTTGCAGGAAAGTTTTATCCTTCTCTATCAAGGAACTCTCAACAGGTTTACGATCCTGGGGAGGGGTTTCTATCACGCTCAAGGTTCGTATTCCGGAAATGGACAATTGAAGAGTCCTGGGAATAGGAGTAGCGGTCAAAGTTAGCACGTCAATATTTTGCCTAAATTCCTTCAGCTTTTCCTTATGCCGGACTCCGAATCTTTGTTCTTCATCCAGGATCAAGAGGGCAAGCTTAGGTATAACCACATCTTGGGAAAGAAGCCTGTGAGTTCCTATCAGGATATCCACCTCTCCCCTCTTGGTTGCTTCCAGAATAGTCTTCTGCCTGCTGCGAGGAACAAAACGGCTCAACATGCGGACATTAACTGCAAAATCCTGCATCCTCTGCATGAAGTTCACGTAATGTTGTTCTGCCAGGACAGTTGTGGGGCATAACATGGCCACTTGCTTACCGTCCATGACTGCCCTGAAAGCCGCCCGCATAGCTACTTCGGTTTTTCCGAATCCCACATCACCGCATACCAGGCGGTCCATGGGTTCCGGGCTCTCCATATCATCCATCACCTCTTTGATCGCCTGTTCCTGGTCCGGGGTTTCCTCAAAACCAAAAGTATTCACAAACTCTTGATACATTTCTCCCAGGGGATGATAGTTATACCCCTTGGCCACCCTGCGGTAAGCGTACATATTTACCAAGTCTCGGGCGATTTTCTTGATGGCCTTGCGCGCCCTGTCCTTGGTTTTGGACCATCCGGACCCGCCCAACTTATCCAAAGCTGGGTTAGCTCCCTCTGGACCTTTATATTTTTGAACCAGCCCAAAACGATCCACAGGGATATAAAGCTTGTCATCGTTGGCATAACGAAGGAGTAGATAATCATTTGCCGAGGTATCGGTGCTGATTCTTTCCAGGCCTTCAAAACGGCCCAGCCCGTAATCGCGATGCACCAGCAAATCACCGGCTTGGATCTCATCCACCCTGGAAATCCCAGCAAACTTTTGTTGCGAGGTAGATGTCTTCTGTCTCTTTCCGGGCTGAATCACATCCTCTCCCAGGAGATACACATGGTTCCATACCATGTGTTTCCCGGTCCCCAGCCCCACCACTAAAGCGAACAAGCCGGGCTTTTCTGGTCTGTAATCCGTCTCCAGCTCCAGCCCTTCGTTTTCTATGGCCTTGAAAAATTTCTCCCTGGATTTTGGGGTATTAAAAGCCAAAATTACTTGGTTGGCAGTTTTTTTCCAATCATGTAAGGCCTGTACGAAAGTGGGCCAGGGACGGCGAGTTTCCTGTGGTTTCCAAAAAATATCCGAGAAGTTTTTGATCTCCTTCTCCCACAAATCCAATCCGGAAGTTTTTTGTCCCATTACCAGCCTGTCAAAAATTATCTGGGACTTATTCTGCCACAAGCTCCTAGCCCTGGAAGTTGGCTGAAAAATGTATTTTTCAGGATAACCTTGATCTTCGCTCCATTGTTTAAGCTTCCATTCCTCCTCCTCTAGGGTGGTTCTGATCCGTGCGGAGTCCACAAGCAAATAGTAGGCATCCCCAGGAAGAAAATCTGCCATGCATCCCGGTTGGGAATAAAAGAGACCGCAGGGATAATCCCGGGAACCATTTTCCAGTTTCTTTTCCAAGTTTTGTCGAAAAGCGGGATTTATCTCCCCGATGGATCTTAGGTAATCAGCCTTTTCCCGGGCGCCGCGCATCAATTCCTCTTCTGCTATGCAGGCAGCCACCGGCATAATTAAACACTCTTCCAGGTCCTGAATGGACCTCTGTGTAAGAGGCTCAAAGGTCCTGATACTTTCCAGATGGTCTCCGAAAAAATCCATGCGCACCGGAGATTGGTATCCCGGTGGGAAGACATCCAAAATATCCCCGCGTAAAGCAATTTCTCCGGGAGAAGTAACCGTAAAAGCCCTGGTATAACCCCAGGACACGAGCTTGTCCAAAATGGTGTCCGGATTTATCTCTTCTCCGGGCATAAGCAATAAAAAAGTGTCCCGCACCAGATGGGTGGTCGGGAGATAATAAAGCAAGGTATCCGCGGGTACTACGGTGGCGGTATTGGATTTTTGAAGGATCCCGAACAGGTTGGTCCAAATCTTTCCCCAGGTGCTACTGTTTTTCTGTCCCAGGGAAGGGAGGAAAAACCAGGACTCCTCCCAGAAATTAGGTTTGATACTGCCCTGGTGAGCAAAGATATCTGCCAATAAGGAGTATTCTTGGGTATCCAGGTGGGGAGGAAGAATTAATACCACGTTGTGGCCGTGGTTTCGGAGGTATTCGGCTAGATAAACCTGTGTGGCCGCTCCGGATTTATAAATGTGGATATGTTGGCTTTTGGTACCTAAACTTTGAATTTCTTTTTTTAAATTGGAATCTATGAACAATCTCTGTCCCGAACCGAAGAAAGTTTATTGGGTTGTAATTACTCCCTGCGCTTGCAAAAAGCTTCAAGGAATCTTTTTGTATGCTTCTCCCAGGAGGCTCTCGTCAGCTTTTTTGGGCAATAAGTCTTGTATTGGATGCCCTGCACTATTTTGGGTAATGGTATTTTTAAAAGCGCTTGTGAATACGATTGCTCAGGTAGGTGCAGGGTAGTAAGCCGAGCCTAGCAAAGCGTAAGCCGGATAAGCGGCATACCCAAAAGACCTGGTAAATATTTGCATCGGGCTCAAAAAATTATTATACATAACATACCGGAATAAATAACATATCTGCACCTGAAAACAAGTCTCTTTTATCTAGCTGAAGCCAGATTTTGGCTAAATCTTTTTCCCGATTTTTTCAAGCCTAAAAAATGTTGCCAAAAAAACAGATTGTGGTTAACATATTTTTAAGTTATAGGTCAGTTCAACATTGATTTCCTCGTTGTTGAACCAAGAAACAATCATAGGAGGATACCTTTACTAATGGCTTATTTTTTACGCACCCCGGATAGTTATCCTTTGGAAGAGCAAGTTAAAATATTGGGAACTGAAGAACTTTTGGACTTTTGGGAGGAAAGTCAATTTTTGGAAAAATACGCTGAAGATGAAATTTATAAGGGACCTAGCTTTCAAAACAACTACGAAGAAGTAATCCTTAAAGAATTGCAAATAAGAACCTGTATGAAAATGCTTCACCCCTAATTATTGTCGTTAAAAAACCATCCCGGTATTTACCGGGATGGTTTTTTAAAGCTTTAGAATCTTGTGGTTAAAAACGAGCCTCTCGCTTGGGCTTGGCCACGTTGACCTTGATGCTGCGCCCACCGAAATCTTTGCCGTTTAAGCTCTGAATGGCTTCCTCAGCGCCTGTTTCCATCTCCACAAATCCAAAACCACGGGAGCGTCCTGTTTCCCGGTCTTCGATAATTTTTGCCGAACTCACCTCGCCATACTCTGCAAAAAGATTGCGAAGTTGGGACTCGGTAGTACTCCAAGGCAGATTCCCCACATACAAGTTAGTCATAAAAAAATGCTCCTCAAAAATTAAAAAACAAAGCTCATCAGCCCAAGCTGCTCCATTTCAGCCTGTTCACAAAAACTGATAAACACCACCTCTGGGCAAAATAATTAATGGCAAACAGAAAAGCAAGCCTTTTTTATAAAACTTTGTCAATTTCTTTGCTTGTTTGCTTAAAGCGGCTTGAAGTAACGTAACCTGAGGCTGTTGGTAACCACGGAGACTGAGCTCACAGCCATAGCAGCACCAGCCAGCATAGGGTTCAAAAGCAAGCCGTAAACCGGATACAGCGCTCCTGCAGCTACAGGAATAAGTACCACGTTATAGAAAAAGGCCCAGAAAAGATTCTGCCAAATTGTGCGAGTTGTGGCCCGAGAGAGGCTGATAGCTGTGGGTACAGTACGCAAATCTCCGCGCATTAAGGTTATGTCCGAGGTTTCCATGGCTATATCCGTGCCGGTTCCGATGGCAATGCCCACATCAGCTTGAGCCAGGGCTGGAGCATCGTTAATCCCGTCGCCTACCATGGCCACTTTCCGCCCCTCTGCTTGCAAATGAGCCACGTAATTTGCCTTGTCCTGAGGTAAAACTTCCGGAAATATTCGGTCTATCCCCAGCTGTTTACCGATTGCTTCGGCAGTGCTGCGATTATCCCCGGTTACCATGATCACTTCCAGCCCCATACGCTGCATGGCTTGTACTGCTTCGAGCGAGGTCTCCTTTAAAGGATCCGTCACTGCTACCAGGGCTGACAAAAGACCGTTTTGGGCCACATACATGGGGGTTTTACCTTCATTGGCCAATTCCTTAGCCCTGTCCTGCCAAACTGAAACATCGATGCCGTATTCCTGCATCAGGCGCAGATTGCCCGCCAGAATTTCTTTTCCTTCTATGCTTGCCAGTACGCCGTGGCCTGGAACCGCTTGGAAAGATTCAGGATCACTCAATTTCAATCCCTGTTCCCGGGCCTTGCGCACAATCGCTTCCCCCAGGGGGTGTTCGGACCCTTTTTCTATTGAGGCCACCAAACGCAAGAGTTCACTTGCATCCAAGCCCTCGTCTGTCAGTACATCAGTAACTTCCGGTTCTCCTCGGGTGAGAGTGCCTGTTTTGTCCAACACCACTGCTTGTAAACGGTGAGTTAATTGCAAGGTTTCGGCGCTCTTGATGAGAATGCCGTTTTCTGCGCCCTTACCCGTACCCACCATGATTGCGGTGGGAGTGGCCAGTCCCAGGGCACAAGGACAAGCTATAATAAGAACCGCGATAAAAGTGGTTAGAGCAAAGGTAAGCTGTGGTTCCGGCCCAAAAATGGACCAAACTATGAAGCTCAGGACAGCTACTGAGACCACAGCCGGAACAAAATAGGCTGCGATAACATCGACCAATCTCTGGATGGGAGCCTTGGAGCCCTGGGCCTGTTCCACCAGTTGAATAATCCTGGCCAAGGCAGTTTCTCGTCCTACTTTGGTAGCACGAAATTCCAAGCTTCCCACCTTATTGATAGTACCTCCGATAACCTCGTCCCCGGCCTGCTTGAAAACCGGCAGGCTTTCCCCAGTCAACATGGACTCGTCAATGCTGGAGCTCCCCCTTATTACCTCTCCATCCACCGGGATTCGTTCTCCTGGACGAACCAGTACCAAATCTCCCACCTGGACTTCTTCCACAGGGATCTCCATCTCCTGGTCCTGCCTTTTCACCCTGGCGGATCGAGCCTGCATGCCCATCAGGCGGCGAATGGCCTCTGAGGCCCGGCCTTTGGCCCGGGCTTCCAAGAGACGTCCAACCAGGATCAGGGTAGTAATTACCGTAGCTACATCGTAATAAAGCTGGTAAGGAAAACCCAAGCCGGTCAAAAAATCCGGGAACAAGGTCATTCCTGCACTATATAGCCATGCTGAAGTGGTACCCATAGCCACTAGCACATTCATGTCAGCTGTGCCGTGCCGCAGGGTTGCGTAGCTGCCCTGGTAAAATCGCCATCCAGCGATGAACTGGACATAAGTGGCCAGAATCAAAAGGACGTAAACATTGCTAAGAGCCTCTGGAACCCATTCCGACCACATGGGGATCATATGGGGGATGCTCCCTATAAGCACCACCGTGGTAACCGTGGCCCCAGTAACCACATCCCGGATCAAGCGCTTCATCTCTTGGCTTCGGGTTTCCCTTTCCCTATCCTCTACGCTCTGACGCTCCCTGCCCAGATCAGTTACCTGGTATCCGCTGTCCCTTATCGCCTGCTTCAGAGTTTCGATGGTGTCCTCGCTCCCGGCAAAAGTAACCTGGGCCTGTTCAGTAGCCAAATTGACATTGGCCTGAATCACGCCGGGTATATCCTGCAAGGCATTTTCCACTCGACGCACACAGGAGGCACAAGTCATTCCCTGAATGCCCAGAGTTACATGTTGTTGTTCCACGGGCTCTGCTTGAAACCCGATATTTTCCACAGCACTAATCAAGCTCTCCAGCTGTACATTGCCAGCTGCGTTCACAGAGGCCCTCTCAGTGGAAAGATTCACACTGGCATCTTGCACTCCCTCCACGTTGAGCAGGGCCTTTTCCACCCGCCGCACGCAGGAAGCACACGACATGCCGGTTATCCTCAAAATAATAGATCTGGGCTGGCCTTCGGACTGCATCCTGTTTTCCCGGGATCCTTGAGGATTATCGTGTTGGGACGCATTTTCTGTAACTGACATGTTTACCCCAGATTTAAAAACAGATATAAAAGTTTTTTACTTTTTATCCGGTCTGATTTCCAAAAAGCCTAACAAGGAAATTTGGTTCTGTGACCATGGCTCTATAAACAGCCTTACTATTATGGCAGCAATTCGTACTCGAGGTCCGAGGGTTCTGCAAACTGGGCGTAAACTGTGTGAGCGACGTAGGCCTGTTTGCAGAACCCTCGGACCTTTGGATAGTAAGTTTCGTTCTAGCTAAAGTCCTTAAAAAATCCTGCTATCAAAGCAACTTTGCCTGGCATTCAAAGGAGAAAACAAATGGCCTCACAAGTAATTTTAAATCCCAAGCAAATTCAAAAAACTTTGGAAAGATTGGTTTCCCAGATTTGGGAGCAAACCCCTGAAACAGATAATTTGGCTTTGATTGGAATCCAGCGGCGAGGAGTGGACTTGGCAGGCAGACTCCAAAAAATGCTGGAACAAAAAACCGGCCAGGAGATTCTTTTAGGAAAATTGGATATCAATCTCTATCGCGACGATTGGACCAATCTAACCTCTACTCCTGTAATCAATAGCACTGAAATCCCTTTTTCAGTAGCGGATAAAAATCTCATCCTAATAGATGACGTTCTCTATACCGGACGAACGGTACGCAGTGCCCTGGAAGCCCTGCTGGACTTTGGACGTCCTGGCTGCACCAAGCTTTTGGTTCTTGTGGACCGGGGAAACAGAGAACTCCCTATTCACGCGGATTTTGTGGGCAAGAAGATCAACACCACTGTTCAGGAAAAAGTGGATGTATTGTTAAAAGAAAGAGACAGCGAAGACAAAGTTGTTCTTAAAACCCCGGACCAGGAATGATCTATCCGGTCTGGACGTAATTGCACCCGGTCCGAGGCTAGCTTTTTACTCCTGATAATCCAGAATCCGGGGTGAGACATCTGTGACATCAGAAACCCCGGTCAGAAGCATGGCTTGAATCAGTTCCTGGCCATACTTTTCTAGAATGAATTTTACTCCTTCCTGGCCTCCGCCAAAAGCCCCAGTGATGAGAGGCCTGCCCACCAATACCGCATCCGCGCCCAGAGCCAAGAGCTTCAACACATCCGAGCCGGAACGTACTCCACCATCCGCGAACACAGTCATCTTTCCCCGGACCAGATCGGAAATCTCCTGCAGCACCTCTGCCGCTCCCGGGGTGTGATCCAGGATCCTGCCTCCGTGATTGGAGACCACAATGGCGGAAACACCAGCCTCCAAGGCATTCAAGGCATCTTCTACACTCATGATGCCCTTGAGTACAAAGGGCAAGGTAGTGGACTGCACTAATTCCTTCAGCTCATGTTTATCCTTGGGCCCTACTGCTTGACCCTTTAGGGCCATGGTCACCAGCCCGGCCCCGTCTATATCCATGCCCACAGCCATGGCCCCGGCCTCTTCTGCGCTACGGATGCGTTTTATAACCTCTTCCTGGGCTCGGGGTTTAATAATGGGGACTCCTGTCCCGTTATTATTCTTAATAGCGGTAACACCGCTATCAAACATTGCCGGATCGGCTCCGTCCCCGGAAAAACCAAAACTTCCGGCATTTAAGCTGCCGCCTATAACATGATCTATAAATTCCTGTTCAGTGATCTGTCCTCCCATGTTATAAGTAGTTCCGGTCATGGGAGCGGCCATGAAAGGCAGGTTCCACTGTCTGCCCCAAAGATTAAGGCTTGTTTCCGGATTTTTTACTCCGTGCACGGTGTGCATCCGCAGGCGGTAGCGTCTTAAGGCGGTCAAGTTGACCTTAAAGGCTTCCCCTGTTCCTAGTCCACCCATACCGGGCACTTCCCCGGCACACATGCGACCATCGCATACCGGACACACCCGGCAATAGCCCTTTAACTTCTCCTTGGCCTCTTTCTTAATTTCTTCTAAATTCATGTCACAATCCTAAATTAGTTGGTGGTTCTGCAAAGTTTCTTTCAATTTGGACTCGTTCTCTTGAAGCATAGGCACTAAAGGTAACCTTAGCTCCAACTCTATCTTGCCCATCAAGGACAAAGAGGTTTTAACAGGGATGGGATTGGTTTCCAGAAACATGGCCCGGCACAGAGGCGCCATCCTGTGATGCAATTTTTTGGCCTCTTCCTGGTTGTTGTCCATATATGCCTTGCACAGTGAGTGCATCATATTGGGAACAATATTGGAAGTAACTGAGATCACCCCGTGTCCTCCAACGGACATCAGGGGCAACACCACGGGATCCTCTCCGGAAAGAACCGTGAACTCCGGTCCGCACTGCTCCACAACTTGTGATACCTGTGTAAGATTTCCAGTGGCTTCCTTGATCCCGATGGCTTCCGGGATCTCTTTAAAAATCCTGGCCACAGTGGGAGGCAATACATTCAACCCGGTCCTTCCCGGAACATTGTAGATGAAAAAGGGAATGGAAACTTCCTGGGCTATGGTTTTAAAATGGGCCAGCAATCCTTCCGGAGTGGGCTTGTTATAGTAGGGGGTAATAAGAAGAGCTGCATCTGCACCTGCTTCCTTGGCGTACCGGGTCAAATCTACTGCTTCACTGGTACAATTGGATCCAGCCCCGGCAATAACGGGCACCCTTCCTTTAACCTGGTCTACACAGATGCTTATGGCACGTTTATGCTCTTCGTGGGTTAAAGTGGCAGACTCCCCAGTAGTTCCGCAAGGGACCACCCCGTCTATACCTTCCTCCAACTGCCATTCAATGAGTTTACGGTAAGCATCCTCATCTATCTGATTGTTCTTGAATGGAGTAACCAAGGCTGTAAAAGCACCGCGAAACTGCATGAAATCCTCCTTTTAGATTCATTGATTGTAAAATATGGTGAATAGATGCTTGATTTAAAATACTTCAAGGCGCTCAATCCTGGGGCAGACTGAGTCCGAAAGTGTCCAGAAAAACCTCTGCCTGGTAAATAAAATCCGCCTTACCGGTTAAGTATACATAATCTCCCTGAATATCAATGGTAAGTTCCTCCCCTTCCATGGTGCGTACCTGGACAGGAGTAACGCATAGATTCAGGGCAGTTGCAACTACCACCGAAGCAGCTGCTCCGGTGCCGCAGGCAAAAGTTTCATCCTCCACACCACGCTCGTAGGTTCGAAGTAGAATACGGTTCTGGTCTTGAACCTGGACAAAATTTACATTGGCCCCGACTGGATCAAAATGCTCATGCCATCTTATTTTGGGAGCCACCTCTGAAACCTTGACCTTTTCGGCTTCCTCGCAGATAACAACGGCATGAGGGACCCCGGTATTTACAAAATGGACGTTAATCGCTTGGTTGTCAGGTATGGGTAAAACCGTGTGCAATTGCAGGTCCCGGGCAGGGGTTAGCTGAACCTGAACATGTCCGTGCTCCAGGATTTGGGCAGAGACCGGGCCGGCGTCAGTGCCGAAAACCTGCTTCTTTCCTGCAAATCCTAGTTCATAGGCCAAACGTGCAGCACACCTGGAGCCATTGCCGCACATTTCTGCCCGCGTACCGTCGGCATTATAGAAATGCCAGATATAATCCATGTCCCGGGCAGAGTCTGACTCCAAAAAAATCATTCCGTCCGCACCTACGGCAAAAGCCCTGGGGCAAAGAGTTTTAGCCCAAAGCGACATATTATCCCGGGATAGATTTAAGGTATTATTGTCCCATAGAATAAAATCATTCCCGCTCCCCTGCATTTTAAAAAAAAATCCTGAATTATGGTTCAGCAGTTTCATATTTACCCGCAGATTAATCGTTTACGTATTCCCTGAGTTCCTTGCCGGCTCGGAAAAAAGGCAATTTTTTGGGCTTAACCCAGACAGATTCCCCTGTTTTGGGATTTCTGCCTTGATATCCTTCGTACTCCTTGATCTTAAAACTGCCAAACCCCCTGATTTCTACCCTGTCTCCGTTTTTCAAGGTTTCTTTCATGGAATTGAAAAAAATGGATACTATTTCTGCGGATTCGTCCATGGAAATTCCACGCTCTTCAGCTAGGGTCTTGATCAAATCGCTCTTGTTCATGGCTATTGCTCCTTTTCTTGAACCATAATAATGCTCACATTTTTCTGAATCCGGGAGATACTACAGACTAATGGTGGGCAAGGCATCCTTGCAAAACGATCTGCACGGATTCAGATACCCCTTTTATACAATAATAATACCTCTTTAGTGGCGATAAAATCAAGTAGTTCTTTCAGGGCTTAGAGTATTTAACTTACTACCTCCCCAATACTTAAAGGAGAAGTCTTTGCTATTAACTTCAGGGAATCTTGACGCAAATCGATGAGTTTTTCTCCAATGCTCTGAACACTTTTGGAAGCATGGGAGCTGGGAGCAAATTTCAAAAACGGAGTTTGTTTCCGTACAGAATCTAACACAGCTGAATCATTGGGGACATGGCCCAGATAGTTGATCTCTAAACCCAGAAATTTGGCGCAAGCAGCCCGGAGCCTGTCGTACCCCAATTTGGCATCTTTTTCCGAATCCACCATATTCACAAGGACATAAAAATCGCTGATTTTGTATTGAGTAGACAAGACCTTGATAAGGGCATACCCGTCGGTGAGGGAAGTGGGCTCTGGGGTTATTACCACTATCTGTTTATGGGTCATTTGGGCAAAGGCACGAACAGTTCTGCTGATACCCGCGCCCACATCCAGCAGCAAAAAATTGTATTTCCTGAGCAAGGCCTTTAAGCGCTGAATTATAAGCATTTGCTGATCCTCATCCAGATCCAGGATATCCGAGACCCCGGACGCAGCCGGAATCAACCCCAAGCCATGGTTTTCCAGGTGATAAATAATATCTTCTGCCCGGGCATCATTGTTCAAGAGATCGTGAAGGCTTCTTTGCGGTGAAATGCCTAAAATTACGTCCAGGTTGGCCAGTCCCAAATCACAGTCTACAAGCAGTGTGTTCTGGGAGGCTTGGTACAAGGAATAAGCCAGATTGAGAGCCAGGTTGGTCTTGCCTACCCCGCCCTTGCCACTTACTATGGAGAAACTGAGTGTTCTGTTTTCCTGATTCATTGCTAGCCCTTTGGTTGAGTTCGCTATTTTGGTATCCTTAGGTGGTCTCTGCGGATATCAACCCTTCAGCAAAAAATTCTTTTCTTCGCTCTGCACCAAGGAATCTTCTTCCAAAACTTCCTGAAAAATATGGGCTGCCACCGAATTCTTGCCCTGATTCTTGATGGCGTAGAGCTGATTATCTACGTCTGCGATCAATCTTTCCGGGGTTGTTTCTTTTCTGCCTCTAAAAGTTGCAGCTCCAATGGATAGGGTATAGTGAAACCCTTCCTTGTTGTTCAAACATTTGACTCTATCACTGCGCACCCTTTTCAGTATACGGAACAAAAGAGGCTCAGCCTTATATCTGCTGGTACCGGGAAGAATCAAGGCAAACTCCTCCCCTCCGATACGTGCGGCATAATCCGAGGCCCTGATTTCTTCGTGCAATATTCCGGCCAAGCTCCGCAAAACTTCATCTCCGCAGAGATGGCCCCAAGTATCATTTATGTCCTTGAAATTGTCTATATCCATTATGGCCAAGGTGAGAGGCATCTTGAACTGATAGGATCTCTCCAGTTCCCGTTCCAGGATCCTGTGAAAAAAACGCCGGTTATTCATCCCAGTGAGTGCATCTGTATCCTTGTCCAAGGTAAGCTGTTCAATAGTTCTTTTTAGATTGTGCAGTACTGGAAAGCTGTTATGGTTTAAGGGTAGGATCATCCAGGAAGGATCTATTCCGGATAAAGTAGTTAGCTCTTTTAGCTGCTCCTGGTCCAGATCCTCAACTAGTCTTACCAATGCCCATCCGTGGGAATGGGCATCCGTTTCCCTACACTCGAACTTTTCCCGAAGCAGTCTTTCCAACTCTTGCAGTTCGTGAATGAGTTGCTCATGATTTGAAGAATTGGGATCAGTGGAATCATCCATGGCAGTATAAAAGATGGTTTCGGATCAATTCGTCTATGTGGCCATCCAAAACACCGTCCACATCCGAGGTTTCGGTATTGGATCTGTGATCTTTAACCAGGCGGTAGGAATGGAGGGTGTAGGTTCGAATCTGGCTGCCCCAGGCAATGCTTTCCTTGGAAGCATAATTCTCTTGTTTCATTTCTTCCCGTTTTTTCATTTCCTGATCATAAAGTTTGGCACGTAAAATTTTGTAAGCGGCTTCCCTGTTACGCTGCTGGGATCTCTCACTTTGGCATTGGACAACTATTCCTGAAGGGAAGTGAGTAAGCCTAATGGCGGAGCTTGTCGTGTTCACGTGCTGTCCACCAGGACCGCTGGCCCGGAACACATCCACACGCACGTCCTCTTCTCTAACCTCGATATTAATATCATCCGAGATCTGGGGGTAAACATCCACTGAGGCAAACGATGTGTGTCTGCGACCCGAAGCATCAAAAGGGGAAATGCGTATTAACCTATGAATTCCTCTTTCTCCCTTGAGTAAACCATAGGCGTAATCCCCGTTGATTTGCAAGGTAACGCTTTTCACCCCGGCTTCATCCCCGGGAATGAAATCCAAATATTCCAGGTTGAAATCATTGTTTTCCGCCCAGCGGGTATACATGCGCAAGAGCATTTCCACCCAGTCCTGGGCCTCGGTACCGCCGGCTCCGGGATGGATGCTCATGATTGCCGAATGTCTGTCTTCGGCTTGATGAAGAAGGGATTCAAGTTCAACCTGCTCTAATTTCTTGCGGAAACTGTGCAGACTTTCCCTTAAAGTATCTAGGATTTCCAGGGATTGCTCAGTTTCTGCAAAAGAAAGCCATTCTTGAACATCCTCTTGTAGTTTTTTGAGTTCGGTGAGTTTATTTACTTCTTCTTCCAGTTGGCTTTTTTCTTTGAGAATGGGAGTGAGTTTCTCCGGCTTGTCCCAAGCCTCGGGCTTGGATAATTGATGTTCAATCTCTTCTAGCCTGTGTCTTTTAGTCTGAAGGTCAAAGACGCCCCCAGAAAGAAGCAAAGCGTTCCAAGGCCTGATCGGCCTGGGTTCTTAAGTCGGAAAGCTGAATAGAGAATTCCCGGGTTTTGGTTTTATTTTGTGCTTGAAACTCGCTCATCATAAAAGCCGCTTATTATATTGCTAAATATCTCTCAACTTGTTGATTGCTTCCGTCTGAAAAAATGCAGGGCCAACCCCAAAAGGCTTATTCCTACAAAACTCCAATGAATGGGCCAATGCCAATTGTGATAAAACGTGGTTTCATCCAAGAGATGGATATCTTCCCTGACAGTAGCATCCTGAAACAAAGAGGAACTTTTATATACCCTGCCCTGGGGGTCTATAAAAGCAGAAATTCCTGTATTGGTGGATCTCACCACGAACCTGTTCTGTTCCACTGCTCTAAGGACGCTTAAGTGCAGGTGCTGTTCAGGAGCCGAAGTTTCTCCAAACCAAGCATCATTGGAGATATTGACCAGAAGATTGGCTCCTTGAGCTACTCTATCCCGAACCAATCCAGGGAATATAATTTCATAACAGATGAGCATCCCTGAGGCAAGATCTTCTTGGACCATGGGCTCGGTAACGTAGCCGGAGGTAAAATCTATGGGGCCGGCTACCAAACGGTCCAAGAAAGGGAAGTACTCAGACCAAGGTATGTATTCGCCAAAAGGAACCAAGTGTTCCTTGTCGTAATAATCTAAGATTTTGCCCTGAGGTGAAATCCAGAAAGCCCGGTTGTACAGTTGGTATTCCCTGCCATCTTCTGCCATCTCATAGGCAGGGGATCCGGTAATTAGGTGAATGCCTTGCTTTTGCACGAAATCTCTGACCAAATCGCTCATGCGGCTACTTTCCTGAAAATAGAAGGGTAGCGCTGTTTCTGGCCATATTACCAGATCCGGGGAATGCTCCCCCATACCTTCCACGGTGAGATCTTTATATTTTCGGACAGTTTTTAGCTGAATTTCCTCTTCCCATTTAATATCCTGTTCGATATTCCCCTGCACCACCAAAATATCTTTGCTCGGGCCCGGATATTCCTTTTCTTGGTCTAAAAAGAAACCATGGCCCAAAAGCAGGGACAAAACAACCAAGGCTGCGGCCACGGAGTATTTTTTTCCAAATGAAAGCCACAACCCAGCGCAGGCCATAAACATGCCCAGCCCAAAGCTGCCTATCACGCTGACAGCTTGAATACTTTCCGGCCACAGGCTGAAGGCCTGGGCTGAAACCAGCCAGGGGAAGCCGGAAAAGGCATATTCCCTCAAAAATTCCAGAGCAGCCCAGAAAGCTCCCCCTATAATCCCCAGCGGTAACCAGGAAAAACTCTCCCGGACGGAATAGACCAGGACCACGTATGCCGAACTAAAGGCTCCTATGATAAAACCCAATAAAACCGGACAAAACAAGGCCAACAAAAAGGGAAAATGCCCGTATACATGAACTGGCACCACTATCCAATACAAAGCCAAGGCATAAGCGGGTCCGGATACCAGCAAGGCCTGCCTGAAGGCCTCTTTTTTGGAACGTGCTCTAAAAGCAATCAGATTTATTCCCAGAAAGAACAAAAAGATCAAAAAGGGAATTTGCAGAACCGGGTTGGGAAAAGCCAAAAAGATTCCCAGCACCCCAAAAACAAAGGAAGCCCAGAAATAGTTGCCGAAAAAACGGCCCCAGAAGTTCATTTGGAAACTGGTTTGATGGTTAGCCATTGGATATTCTTAGTGTTGGCTTCTTGCACAATATAATGAAACCTGTCATCGATAAATTCTTCACCTTTTTCAGGGACCTTACCCGCCAAATGGGAAACATATCCTCCAATGGTTTCCACCTGGTCCGTGGGAATATCTATATCCAATTCATCCTTGAGCTCCTCCAGGGAAGTGCGACCAGCAACATAGAAAGACCCGTCCTGAAGCACCTGTATTTCTTGGGGCCTCGGGGGGTCGTACTCGTCTTCAATTTCCCCTACTATTTCCTCTAGCACATCTTCTAAAGTCACAATTCCGGAAGTTCCCCCGTATTCATCCAGAACAATACCCAAGTGAGTCTTTTGGTTTTGAAACTCCAAAAGAATTTGTCTGACATTTTTGGTTTCAGGCATGAAATGCGGTTCGCGCATTATCGTGGTCAAGGAAGTTTCCTGTGCTCCCGAGAAATAGTACAAAAGATCCTTGGCATGGATAAGGCCCACGATATGATCTTTATTGTCCCGATAAACCGGTATCCTGGAATGCCCGGAATCGAATATCATCTTGGCCACGTCCTGCATGGACTGGTTTATCTCGGCACAGTAAAGATCTGTTCTGGGTATCATGATTTCCACAGCCTGCTTGTCATTCAAGCGCAAAATATTTAAGAGCATCAACACTTCTTCATTTTTTAACTCCCCCTCTTCCCTGGCGTCCAATATAATTTCCTTCAAGGGAGCCTCGCAGCGGGAACCAAAAATCCTGCGCACAAAACGCCATAACTTGCTTTCCGAACCTTCTTCCAAAGCCCAGACCTCCTTTAGGCCTTATCCGGCATGTATCACCTGCTAGTATCATAAAAATATGATCCACAGGAGAATTTTTTATTACACCAAACCTTTTTCCCTAAAAAACTGCAGATGTTTCTGGATCACCCAACTTACCAATTCTTCTATTCCCTGTTCCGGGTCCACTTTCACCCATTCCAGAAATTCACTGGTTTCAGGATCCAGGCGTCCATATTGTTCATACTCCATGCCTAATAAATAATACCCATATCCATCATCAAAATGATTTTTTATCCGAGCCAGCAAATAAAAGGTTTTTGCTCCCTCATCCGTATCCGGTTTTTCTCTAAGCTGTAAACGAAGGATCAGTCCTGGGTTTTTCTTGATAAATTCCTCCACAGGGGAAATAATTTTTCTGGATACTCCAATCTTGATCCCTCCTCCGGATAGATCCATTAATTTGAGCTTAGGTGGATCCGAATAATCATAAGCCGCTAAAGGCTCTCCCAGAAACGCCGGTTTAGTGGGCAAGCTCCCGTCTTGTTGGAGAAAGACTGGCCAAACCTGTAAAGATTTGAGGTAAGAAGAGGGAATTTCCAGTCTAAGATGTTTTCTCTTTTGCTCCATGTCCAATTTATCCGGAAAGGACAATTGAATCACAGGGTTTTCATCCTGCAAGAAAAAATCTGTGATAGTGGAGTTGAATTTATAATAAATCCGTGCTTCTTTCTCCAATTTCACACAGAAAAAAATGACAACGTTTCTGCCTATCCAGGATTTATTTATCTTGATATGTTGAGGAGGCTCGATAAGAATTCGGTCTCGGGAAAGCTCGCGGTAAAGACAGGGAAGATGTTTCCCCTGGCTGTGAAAATGAAGCTCCATACGGCTATTTTGAGCCCAGGCAGTATCCAGGATCTCATAGATAGTGGAAGGTGAGCTAACCCTGAAAAACTTTCTATCCTGTTCTTGATTTTTTTGTTGCAATCTGCCCGCTGCTATATATCCTATTGAAATAACAAGTATCAATCCAAAAACACCCAAAAGAACATATATCCCGATATTGACCATCGGGGATTCATGAAAGCCTTCGGATATTTGGGGCCAGATATTGGCATATCCTATGAAAAAATTGATTGGCCAGGAATATAACACGGGTTTATCGCCTCAAGGAAAAAATCAGGTTTCTGTCTTGCCGGCTTTAAGGTAAATCTGCAAAGCGGTCAGGGCTGCCGGGGTGATCCCGGATATTCGGCTAGCCTGTCCCAAAGTAAAGGGCCGAATCTGGGACAGTTTTTCCACTGCTTCCCAGGAAAGTCCTGGAACTCGGGAATAGTCAATCTCTTCAGGAAGCAGGGTATGCTCCAGATGGGCGGATTTTTCAGCCATCTCCTTTTGCCGCTTTATGTAGCCCTGGTATTTTATCTCTACCTGAACCTGATCCAGAATTTCTCTAGGATAGTAGGGTAGACTTGAGCAGAAAGGTGTTAAATCGTCAATATCTAATTGGGGTTGCTTTAATACATCCGCCAAAGAAACGGCCTTTTTGGGGACAGAGGCCCCAATACTCTGAAGGGCTTGCCTGGTATCCGTATCCGGGCGGATGCTGATGGATTCCAGTGTTTCTTGAAGCCGGTTTAGCTGGCTTTGCTTACGGGTAAAAACCTCCCATTGCTGTTCTTGTACCAATCCTAGTTCCCTGCCTAGCGGGGTCAGGCGCTGATCAGCGTTGTCTTCCCGGAGAAGGAGCCTGTATTCGGCCCTGGAGGTAAGCATGCGGTAGGGTTCGTTAGTGCCCTTGGTAACGAGATCATCCACTAACACCGCCATGTAGGCCTGATCTCTCTTGAGCACGAAATCCCTGCCCTGCCTATGGGCGTAAAGGTTAAGAACCGCCCAGAGCCCCTGTGCAGCTGCCTCTTCATAACCGGAGGTGCCGTTGATTTGCCCGGCGCAGTAAAGACCAGTAATTGCCTTGGTTTCCAGGGTGGGTTTTAACTGTGTAGGATAGAGGTAATCATATTCAATAGCATAGCCAGGACGGACAATGATAGCCCTTTCCAGTCCCGGGATGGTTTTCAGCATTTCCTTTTGTACCTCAAGGGGCAGGCTGGTAGAAATCCCGTTGGGATAAACCTCGGGGCTTTGAAGACCCTCGGGTTCCACAAAAATTTGATGCCTGTCCTTGTCCGGAAATCTTGCCACCTTGTCCTCTATGGAAGGACAATACCTGGCTCCCACCCCCTGAATCCGGCCTTGAAACATGGGCGAGCCGTCCAGGCTGCTCCTTATGCACTCATGGGTCTTGGAATTGGTATAAGTTATATGACATGGGACTTGTTCCAAAAGCGGGGCTTGGTGATGGAAACTAAAACGCGGAGGGGGGTCGTCACCCGGTTGAACCTGCATCACTGAAAAGTCTACGCTTTCCTTGAGCAGCCTGGGTACAGTCCCAGTCTTCAACCTCCCCAGTTCCAGCCCCAAATCTCTTAGGCTCTTAGACAAGCCGGTGGCCGGAGGATCCCCCAGCCTACCCCCGGGATAATTATGCAGGCCTACATGAATCAGTCCCTGCAAAAAAGTACCGGTGGTAAGAAGCACGTTATAAGCCTGAAACTCCTCCTCCAGCTTGGTGCGAACCCCGTAAACCTTATCCTTGGAGACCAAAAGCTTTTCCACAAAGCTTTCTCGGAGATATAAGTGAGGCAGGGAGAACAGGGTGTTTTGAACCCGGTTCATGTACTGGGATCGATCGATTTGGGCCCGGGTGGAACGAACAGCAGGACCCTTCCTGGTATTCAGCCGCCGGAACTGGATGCCGGAATCATCTGCCCAAGCTCCCATGATTCCTCCCAGCGCATCGATTTCCTTGACCATATGCCCCTTGGCCAATCCACCGATGGCGGGATTGCAGGACAAATGACCGATACGGTCGACATTGTTGGTCAAAAGGAGGGTTTCAAGGCCCAGTCTGGAAGCGGCATGAGCAGCCTCGCATCCGGCATGGCCAGCACCCACCACTATTAAATCAAAAAACTCTGGGAGTTCTTTAATACTGGAATAAAATTGTCTATTATCCACCATCATCAACGGCCATTAAGGCCATTACCTGAGCATCTTTGATAATATTTTCTATACTGGCGCACTCGTTGGGCTGGTGAGCAGTCCCCATAAGTGTGGCCCAGACCACGGCATCGTAACCCCTGCGCCGAAGGAAAGAAGCCACGGTACCGCCGCCCACTCCCTGTGCGGTGGGCCGTACGGAATAAACCTGCTCAATACTTTGCCCCAGTTTGACAACGACTTCGCTGGAGGGAGAAGTATAGGGTGCGGACTCCTCTTGCAAAATCGTCTCGTAATCAATTCTCACATTGTACTGTTCTTCTATTTCGGAGCCCAACTTGCGTATCTCGTGAAAGACTTGGGTCAAAGAGTATTCCGGGAGCACTCTGCAATCTACATAAAAAATATCCAGGCCAGGAATGGTATTGACATTGGGAACGTTGGCCTCTTTCTTGGTGGGGCAGAAGGTGGAGCCGGAAGGCTTGAAGAGCTCGTTCTGCATGGGAAAAATCTGGTTCAGCTCCTCCATTTTCAGGACCAGGGCAGAACAAGCCACCAGGGAATTGATGCCTCTATCCGGGGTGGAAGCATGGCACTGCTTGCCCTGTGCAGAAATTTTGACCCAGAGCATGCTCTTTTCCGCTACTTCCATCAGGTCGGAATCGCTGCTCCCGAAGTCCGGCACTAAAAAAAGATCCTCAGTGCTGAAAAGATCTGGTCGCTCATCCAATACATAAGGCAATCCGTACTTGTTTCCGGTTTCCTCATCAGATACCAAAATCAGACCCAGATTGATATCCGGATTTATACCCAAGTCCAAAAAGGCCTTGGCCACTAGGAAAGAGGAGGTCATGCCCTGGTGATTGTCTTCCACTCCCCGGCCAAAGATCAAATCCCCTTGTATTTCCAGCTGAAAAGGATCGCTGTTCCAAAGCTCGGAATCTCCAGGGGGAACCACATCCAGATGGGTAATTATCCACAGGGTTTTATGGGGATTTTTGCCTTCAATCTTGGCAACAAAATTGGGGCGGTATCCGCACTGTACTCTCGCATCCGGGGAGTGGACCTCGGTTATGTCCGTAACCCCCATGTCCTGAAGATAACTTCGGACAAAGTCGGATTTGGCCTTTTCGCCGCTACCCTGATTATCTGGGCCCAGTGCCGGAATGGCAACCAGTTTTTCCTGCAATTCGGTTACCATCCAGGACAGGCTATTTATATAATCATGTATTGATTGCATATGTAATGGGCAAAGGCCAAAAACTAGCGCTTTTTAGCCGCTCGCTTGGAAGCCTTTAGGGGATTTACCTTGACTTGACCGCTTTTTTCCACTGTGGCCTGAATATGGGTGGCAAAGTTGCAAGCCCCCCTCTCCCACTTTCTGGCAGGTTCGGGATAGCTTTTGCAATAGGTTTGTCCCCCGAATTCATGCACCCTCTCACATCCTTCGCACTGCTCTATTATGGGGTAACAGTATCCTTGCTTGTAGGAACATCCCTTGGCAGTCATGAAGATACATTCTACACCCTTCTTGATGGTATCGCACTGCATATTGTAAACCTCCGCGGTTTTCAGCTAACTAGGCTTTGAACAAGAAAAAAGGCCACGTCTGCCCGACATGGCCAATTAAATTACGTATTATAAAAGGACTTTAGCAGGAGGAACAAGAAGAAGGTCCGCATCCACCTGTTCCTGTTTGCAGCCCGGATCTGACTACAAAACCGCCATCAGCCATATCTAGCTCAACCGGGGAAACGGTCTCCATGAGATTCTTGTCCACGAGAAATTGGTAGCCCTTGACATCGTAAATGTTGTCGTTTTCCTTTTGCTCATCCAGAGCAAGCGCTAGCCTAGGGCCGCCTCACCCGGCAGTAAGGTACACCCGAATGGGGGCTTTTTCCTGGGTTTCAAAGATTTTGTCCAATTGATTCTTGGCTGTTTCGGTCACCTCTAACATAATATTCCAATCCTCCTTAGTTTTAAAAAAAGTTATATATTAGTTTTAATGATGGAAGTCAATACTTATCTTACCCGAAGAGTATTAATAAAGCTTTATTTGCAGCTTGTCAAAACCCAGGCGGCAAATTTCCATTCTCAACCTGAGAATGAAAGGTTATCAGTTAATGCTTGAAACCTAAGACTGGACACATTGACAGCGCACTTCAAAGCCAGCAAGTTTTTCTCAAACCTTTGGAATAACTACAGCGAAAAATCAATACAACTCTGTAGTAACTCTTCACCAAATCTTTTTTCGTGCCTGCCTCCCGACAAAAGCACACTAAAAGATCCGGTGGATAGTCTGGGTAAAACATGGTGAATAGTTGCTCTCTGTCAGCAAAGGAAAAGCTTAAGCCAGCTTGGGTAATTGTATAGGGTTTGACACCTGAGTGCAATTTCTTTAATTGTCTTCGAATCCGATTGGACTTGGATGAAATCTTTTGTATACCCGCTATATTCCTTGACTAAGGGACTCAAACCAAAAACTCACAGGAGCGACGACTTATGATCCGAATTAATGAACATTATTTAAAACTCACCGCATCCTACCTGTTTGCGGATATTGCTAAAAGAATACAAAAATTTCAAGAAGAGTACCCGGACCAGAGAATAATCAAGCTAGGTATTGGAGATGTTACTCGCCCCTTGCCACAGGCTTGCCTGCAAGCCATGCACGAAGCGGTGGACGAGATGGGAGACCCCAAAGCCTTCAGGGGATACGGACCGGAACAAGGATATAACTTCTTGAGGGAAAAGATTGCCAAGCACGACTTTCAGGAGCGGGGAGCGGACATAAGTGCCGAGGAAATATTTATTAGTGACGGGGCCAAATGCGACGTAGCCAATTTCCAGGAACTTTTTCACACCGATGTTGCAGTAGCTGTTCAGGATCCAGTGTATCCCGTGTATGTGGATACCAATGTAATGGCCGGCAGAACTGGTCCTTTCCAGGATGGCCGGTTTCAAGGCTTGGTTTATCTGGAAAGCACCCCGGAAAACGATTTTACCCCGGAATTGCCCCGGCAAGGAGTAGATCTTATCTACCTTTGCTACCCCAACAACCCTACTGGAGTGGGAATAAGCAAGCAGCAGCTGCAAAAATGGGTGGATTACGCCCGTGAGAACCAGGCTCTAATACTGTTTGATGCTGCATATGAGGCTTTTATTAGGGATCCTGAGATGCCCCACAGCATCTTTGAATTGCCCGGGGCCAAGGAGGTAGCAGTGGAATTTCGCAGCTTTTCCAAGACTGCCGGGTTTACCGGAACCAGGTGTGCTTATACCGTTGTCCCCAAGGATTGCACAGCCTTTGACCATAAGGGGGAAAAAATCGGGGTTCATGGACTTTGGAACAGGAGGCACGCCACAAAATTCAATGGGGTGTCTTATCCGGTGCAAAGAGCTGCAGAAGCAGTATATACCCCGGAAGGTCAAGCCCAGATCCGAGAGAATATAGATTACTACCTGAACAATGCCCGGATCATTCGTCAGGAGATGCAGAACCTGGGATTCAACTGTACTGGCGGAGAAAACTCCCCTTACATATGGATCCAAAGCGGCTCAGACTCCTGGAGCCTGTTCGACGATTTGCTAAACAAAGCAGGAGTGGTCTGCACTCCGGGAACGGGGTTTGGCTCCTGCGGGCAAGGCTTCATCCGCTTGAGCGCCTTTAATGACCTGGAAAACGTCCAAGAAGCCATGCAAAGAATAACTCAGGCCTTGTAATCAAGTTAAAGCAAAGGACTAAATATTTTGACCACTCCCTGGGACATCTTCTTATAGAGAGGGCGTCTGAACCAATAAGCCGGACTTACCCGGCGGGATTGGTCCTTGTATTTTTTGAGCAGCATTCTCAAGTCGTAGTTGAACTCAGGGTCAAAAACGATACTTATTAGTTCTATGTTCAGGTAAAAGGACCTTATATCAAAATTGGCAGAGCCCACCATTGCCATGGATTCGTCTATGGCTATGATCTTGGTGTGCAGCATCCCCTCCTGGAACAAAAACACATTCCCCCCATTCTGCAAAACCACCCCGCAATAATAGCCACTGGCCTGATCCACAAGCAAGTGGTCGCTCCTGTCCGGGACAATGATATCTACCTCCACCCCGCGGGCTGAAGCCAGCCTTAAAGCAGTTATCAAGCCATCGTTGGGAATAAAGTACGGAGATACCACTGATACCCTGCGTTCTGCCGTGTTTATAGCCTGAATCACAAGGTCCTGGAACCCATAAGTGGGCTTGTCCGGCCCCGTGGGAACCACCTGCACTGCAGCCTGTCCCTCCCCTTGAACCGAGGCGGGATAAATATCCGGATGATCCAGAATTTCCTGGGTCTCGTAAAACCAATCCTCCACAAATACGGATTGCAACTGTCTCACTGTAGGACCCTGGACCCGGATCATTACGTCGTGCCACTGCCCTGCCTTTTTATGGCCGAATTCGGGTTCGACAATATTTTGGGAACCGGTGTATCCCACCTGTCCGTCAATGACTGCCAGCTTGCGGTGATTGCGGATATCCACCCTGGCCAGTCTCATACGCAAGGGATTGGCCCGCAGTGCGGCATGAACCTGGATCCCCTGATCTTCCATCCACTTTCCCAACCCGGAAAACAATCCAGCAGAACCCACAGCATCGGCCACAACTCTGCAGGTCACCCCTCTCTGCACCGCCTCCACCAAAGCCCGGGCCACTTTCTGTCCAGTTATATCATCGCGAAATATATAAAACAAAAGATGAACATGGCTTTTAGCTCCCTGGATATCCCGCACCAAAGCATCCACGCACTCTTTGGTATCCGTGATCAATCCTACCTTGTTGCTCCCGAGCAAGGGCAAACCACCGTGTTTTTCAGCTAAATTCACCAGGATCTGATATTCATGATTTACCTGACCACCTTCGAAAGAAGGAGATACTAAATACTGGGAATTGGTGAGATAGAAATTCTTGTGTTTCTTTAAGCGCCGCGAAAGTCTAGGCCGGCTTAAACCGTGTTCCTCCAAAAGCAGGTACAGAAGCAAACCCAGCCAGGGCACCAAGAAGATGACCGCTAGCCAAGCCAAGCAGGTTGCGGGATTATCTTTGCGCATGCCGATTACCGGGATCATCCCCAGCCGAATCACCCAACCGCTTAAACTCCAAATAAAGGTTTCTGTAAGCATGGATCACACCTGGTTTGCATAACAAGTGTGTACTATTGTTATGCGAAATTCTCCAACTTTTTCCGGGATTCTTGATAAAGGTCAACTATTCACCATGTTTTGCCTAAACTGTTCGCCGGAGATTTTTGCGTGCTTTCGGGAAGGCACTCAAAAAGATTTGGTGAATAGTTACGATAAAGGAAGGAATATCTCTATACCGAAAAGATAGGGCAAGCTAAAAAGCCATTGGTTAATTTATATCTTGCCATACTCAAGTGTATATTCAGCTTAAGGATTCCTATAGAACTCTTGGATAGGAAGCTGTAATCAATAGCATTAAAAGGTGGAAAGAATGTAACTATCACCATATCTTACAAACAAGCAAGAACTATAAGTGCACCTGCAAGCCCTTCTCCTTGAGGTACTCCTTTACTTGCCTTATGCTGAGGGTACGGTAATGAAAGACTGAAGCCGCCAGAAGAATTTCAGCACCGCCCTGAACCACTCCGTGATAAAAATGCTCCAACTCCCCTGCTCCGCCCGAGGCTATCACCGGTATGGTAACCGATTCTGATATAGCCCGGGTAAACTCCAGGTCGTATCCCTGCTTGGTACCGTCTCCGTCCATGCTGGTAGGTAAAAGCACCCCGGCACCTCGTTCCTGGCATTCTCTTGCCCAAGCCACCGCATCCCTGCCCACGGGCTTGGTTCCGCCGGAAACCACCAATTCGAAACCGGAAGCCATTTCCGGATTGCGCTTGCCGTCCACTGCAATAACCACCCTCGAGGAACCAAAAGCCTGGACGGCCTGATCAATCAGATCCGGATTCTTGACTGCTGCACTGCTAATGGAAACCTTGTCCGCTCCGGAGTTAAGCACTGCTTCCACATCTTCCAGGGAGGAAATCCCTCCTCCCACTGTCAAGGGGATAGAGATAAGGGAGGAAACGTTTTGCACCCATTCCAGCCTGGTACCTCTTTTTTCCTGGGTGGCGGAAATATCCAATATGGCTAACTCATCCGCTCCTTCTTGCTGGTAAAAAACTGCATGTTCCACGGGATCCCCGGCATCGGAAAGATTGACAAAATTGATTCCTTTTACCACCCGGCCTTCCTTCATATCCAGGCAGGGCATGATTTTCACAGCATCCATTTGTTTGTCCTTTTGGGTTGGCCCGTGCTGCAGCTCAGCTATCGGGCAGGGTGAACTCGCCATTTTTGTATATGGTTAGTTTCTCCCCGTTTCTTAAATAGGCCAGGACTTCTTTTTCCTCGGTGTTTACCAAATCCCAATGCAAGGCAGAATCATTGAAACCCAGCTCATTTTTCAAATCCGTATCCAATTCTGCTGCATCCGAAGCGTAGGTATCCGAGTAGGAAGCCCCCAATGCTATGTGACAATTTCCGTTTTGACCTCCATAATTCTCGTCGTAAAGGGTATGGGCCATAAATTGGTCTATCCGCGAAAAGCGTCTATCTGTCAAAGAGAATTCTCCCACCCGGGAAGCTCCTTCGTCCATAGCTATCTGCTTACGCATGAATTCTTCCCCTTCCTGGGCACTCATGTTTACCAACTCCCCGTCCTTGAACTCCAGGCGCACCCCCCGGACCAGGTTTCCGCTGCGATAGGTGGGCTGATCCGAGTAATACACTCCCTGAGTATAGCGGTAGTCCGGGGACAGGAAAAGTTCAAAACTGGGAATATTATGCCCGGAAAGTCCGACCCATCTTCTGTTTAAACCCGGATAAACCAGGAGATCGGTGTTGGGGGAAAGAACATGGAAATACTCCACGTCCAAACTGTCCAGCCAATTTTTTAGGCGCTGAGATTTTTCAAAAATCTGCTCCCAGATCTGTACCGGATTGTCCTTGTCCAGATATACGGCCCGAATAATCTGATGTTTGTATTCTTCCAAACCTAGCCCGGCCTTCTCTGCAAGCTCCGTGGTGGGATACAAACAAAGGCTCCAGCCAAAGCTGCCCTCTGCCTCTCTTCTTTCCAGGATGTCTCGCAGATACTTTTTGGCAACTGCGAATTTGCCAATCCTGGATGGGTCTATGTCCTTGAGATGAGTTAGAGACTGCGGTCCCAAAAGAGAGATCAGTCCGTTCAGATTGGAATAAAGCTCTCGATCCCCGGGCATGCGAAACTCTAATTGAGCATCTCCAGCCAGGGAAAAAAAGGTTTTTTCCATCTCTTCCGGGGGCAGGATTCGCAAAACAGGATTATACTCCATCTCCAGGAACATGCTGTAAAGCTCATGAGCCAAGGGAAGACAGGGCAGATCCGAGCGAAGCAGTACAATATCCCCGGTTTGAAAGGGATTCTTTCTGGCCTTTTTCATGCCCCAGACCATGACTTGGGCGTATTTTTCCAGTTCTTCTCTGCTAAACACCCCTTACTCCTTAAAGTTTTACGTTAAGTTTATAGGAAAGCGCTTTTTTTTGTTCCCGGGTAAAAACAAAATCTGGCCGGGGCTTAAGTCCAGCATTTTTAAGATATTTTTGATGCAACTCGTGGTAGGTCTTGGCGGTTCCTTGTTCCGGGTCCAAGCCCAGGTTAAAGGCTGCCTTGCGTAATTCTTTCTCCGGTCCCTCCAACTCCACAAAAGCGTCAAAAGGAAGAATATCCAAGCAAACCTTTACCTGATCCAGGGCACATACATTCCTGAACTTTTCGTATCTGAACCTGGCCTTATATCCCAGCTGACTAAAAATCCTCTCGGTTTCCTCGAAGTCGATTACTTCAGTCTCCAGTTCCTCTCTTTGTTTACACCCGGAGTTTTCAAGCGGTGGCATTTTCAGGGTGAGTGTATTCTTGCGAGCACTACGAATTCTCAACAAAAAATCTTTTGCTAGCAATTGATCTTGGTCCTTGTCCAGGACCAGATTCTGCTCAAAATACCACCCGGAGCAAGACGGATGGAAAGGCTCCATGGATTCCCATATCCTGGAAAAATCCGATATATAAAACTTGAGTTCCGTCTCCAAGGCCATGAATCCACCGCATCCCAAGCAATAAGAAATTATTTTGACAAGTAATGTGTCTAATACCTATATCACTTGAAAAGATCAATCTTTCATTCATGGGTCAGGTTCCTTGGAGGATTTAAAATATGGTGAGCAGCTGCAATAAAACTTGATTTCGGCCCAATATCTGTTTGCCCTATTGTTTTAGTTATCTGCAGGTTCACTAAACCCCTTGTCATATTTTAAAAAAAGAAGTAATAAAAGACCCATTCAATCCTTCCCATGATTATGGCTCCGAATGAGTAATAATGGTCTGGGTTCTCTTGCTGACCAGTAAATACCTTATCCAGCACCAAATTTCAGCTTGGCAGAGACTTAGGTTCGTGGTATGAGGGTCTAGTTATAAATCCATGTGAACACAAAAAAAAAGAAACCTAGGAGGTAGTTTATGTCTGTAATTGTTTTTGGCCACAAGAGTCCGGATACCGATTCCATATGCTCCGCAATCGCTGTTGCCGATCTGAAATCCAAGACCGGAGTTGATTCCAAGCCTGCTACTCAAGGAGAGCTTACCCCGGAAAGCAAATTTGTCCTGGACAAGTTTGGTGTTAGCTACCCGGAAACCATTACCTCCGTTGCTGGACAAAAAGTTATCCTGGTGGACCACTCCGATTTGGCCCAAAGCCCGGATGACCTGAAAGATGCTGAAATCTTGGGCATCATCGACCATCACAAGCTAGGCGATGTGACCACCCCTAACCCCTTGGAATGCTGGATCTGGCCCGTGGGCTGTACCTGCACCGTGATCAAGGCCATGTATGAATTCTACGGCGTTGAGATTCCCAAGAATATAGCTGGCATCATGCTGTGCTCCATTCTCAGCGATACCGTTATCTTCAAGTCCGCCACCTGCACCCAGGATGACAAGAAGGCTGCCGAAGATCTGGCCAAGATTGCCGATGTCAGCGACATAACCTCCCTGGGCATGGAAATGTTCAAGGTCAAGTCTGCTGTGGATCAGGACACTCCCCGGGACATCCTTTTCAGGGACTTCAAGGACTTTGACATGGCCGGCAACAAAGTCGGCATCGGACAGGTGGAGGTTGTGGACCTCTCCATTATAGAGCCCATCAAGGATTCCCTGTACGAGGAAATGAAAAAGGTCAAGGAAGAGGCTAACCGGAATGCGGTTTACTTCATGCTGACCGACATCATGAAGGAAGGAACCGAGCTCTTGGTTCTGGCGGATGATACCTCCCCGGTACAAAAGGCCTTCGGAAAAGAAGTCGATGGAAGATCCGTTTGGCTGGACGGTGTTATGAGCCGCAAGAAACAAGTGGTCCCCAACTTTGAAAAGGCTTACGGATAAAAACATTACTAGCTGACTTTCTTTAAAACCCGGCACTCGCCGGGTTTTTTTGTGGCCAAATATTGTGCATTGACTTTTCACCAGTATTAAGTCAGCAAAAAATTTATGGACAGCCTGGTCTCTATAAACAGCGCTATCCAATAACAGCAAATTTGCAACTATTCACCATGTTTTACTATCATGTTTTATTTTAATCCTTGTACTGAGGAGAGCTTATGCTGGTAAACCAAATCAAAGCTGGCAGCATGGACAATTTTGTTTACGTTTTAGCCTGTCCTGAAACCTCGAAAGCGGTGGTAATTGATCCCGGGGCTGGTCTTGATAACATCCTGGAAGAGCTTTTCAAGCAAAATCTGGATTTAAAATACATACTGGCCACCCATTTCCATTATGACCACACTGATGTGGCCTCCCAGCTCAAGCAAAAAACCGGTGCCCTGCTAGCCATGCATAAGGAGGACATCCCGTATTATGAACAGGAAGTAGATGTCGCCTTACATGACGGCGACATAATTGAAGCCGGGAATACGCTTCGTTTGGAAGTTTTACATACCCCGGGACATACTCCCGGAGGAGTCTGCTACTATGCCGGGGGCAGGCTCTTTACCGGTGATACTCTGTTCGTGGGTGATAGTGGTCGTACTGATTTCCCTTATAGCCATAGGCCCACTCTGGGGGCATCCATCCGCAGAATAATGGAACTGCCCGAGGAAACCTTGGTTATGCCCGGACACGACTACGGCCCTACCCCCACCTCCACTCTGCGCCAGGAAAAACGCCACAATATAAACGCTCGGGAATACGGATTCTACAAGCCTTAATCGATAATAAAGCAGGATCCTAAAAACCAAGGCGTTTCAAGAAGTTATTCTTCACAAAAAGCAACTATTCACCACGTTTTACCCAAACTAAAATGACCATTCTTCAGTAGACGCCCAGCAACATAATTTTTATTGTATGGACTACTAAGTTTAAATTCTGAAAGGAGGTTTGCATGCCTGAATCTCTTTTTCAAGTATGCAAAACAATTGCTCTCACGGGACTTTTGCTGCTTTTGGCTGCATGCAGCCAGGAACCCGAGGAATCCGAGCTCGACGTGGATGTTATGTTCCAGAAAATAGATTTTTCTACTGCTGATACTTCCCCGGAAGAGAGCGGAGTTTTGAAGGTAGTTACCCGTAACGGCTCCACCACCTATTACCTGGACCGGCACCAACAACCTGCTGGACCGGAACACGATCTGGCCGTGGAATTTGCCCAGTCCCAAGGCTGGGAGATAGAATGGATAGTGGTGCCTACTACTGCTGAAGTATTGAAAGTTCTTGAAGTCAGGGGTGCCCATCTGGCAGCTTCGGGTCTAACCCACCTGGACAGCCGCAATGAGCGCTTCGAGAGAGGACCTGCCCATACCGAGATTACTCAGCAAGTAGTCTGCAACCGCACGGTGCGTCCCTTGCCCAGAAATCCGGAACAGCTCTCCGGGATAGAGATCCATGTTACCTCGGGCTCCAGCTATGCGGAAAGACTGCAGGAGCTCTCCCGGGAATATTCGAATCTGGAGTTCACTGAAAAGGATATGAGCACAGAAGTCCTATTGGGACAAGTTTCCCAGCAGGAACTGCAATGCACTGTGGCTGATTCCAATATAGTTCAGGTCAATCGCCGTTTTATGCCCCAATTACAAGTGGCCATGGATCTCACCCAGGGACAGAATCTGGGCTGGTATCTTCCTAGTGGCATGGAGGAACTGGCCCAAAAAGCTTTTGCCTGGATGAACAGCCGGGAAGGGGATGAAGCCATAGATGCAGTGGAACAGAAATACTACGAGTATATTGGTGACTTCGATTTTGTGCATATGCGCGCACTTAAGAGACGCATTCAAGATCGCCTTCCCCGGTATAAAGAAGAATTTATCCGTGCGGCGGAAAAAACCGGTTTGGATGCGGACCTGTTGGCTGCCGTTGCCTACCGGGAATCGCATTGGGATCCTAACGCCCGTAGTCCCACTGGAGTACGGGGCATGATGATGCTTACCCAGAGAACTGCTAAAATGCTGGGCGTAGAGAACCGGTTGGACCCGGCTCAAAGCATCCAGGGAGGAGCTCGGTATCTTGCCGATCGACACGAGCGTCTTCCCGAGGATATCCCGGAACCGGACCGCACCTACCTGGCCCTGGCCAGCTATAACGTGGGCCGGGGACATCTCTTGGATGCCCGTCAATTGGCCCGAGACTTGGGCAAGAACCCGGATTCCTGGTCCGATATGCGCGAAGTTCTCCCCCTGCTGTCCGACCCGAACTATTACCCCAGGCTGCGCTATGGATACGCCCGGGGCTACGAGCCGGTTCACTTTGTACAGAGCATCCGTAACTACCGGGATGTTATAAGCCAGGCATTCTAAGTCTACACGCGGTGCAAGGGTGTCTTTTAAAGACCGGTCAGGAAGACGTAAATGGATAAAACTGCTAATTCTTCAGTGGAAAACCTAGTACTGGGTATAGATGTCGGTTCGGTATCGGTGGCCACGGTTATCCTTGAACCGGACGGACAGGTGGCTCAGAGCATGTATGCATTCCACCAGGGCAATGTATCCCGAACCTTGGAAGGGATGCTGCAAAATACGAATTTTGATTATATCAGGGCAGTAGCTGCCACGGATCAGACCCCTGCCTTTATTAAAGCGGATTTTCTCTGCGATGACCGAGTGGCCACCATTGCCGCTGCTCGGCAACGACATGCCCAGGTCGGGACGATTCTGCACGTGGGCGGGGAACAGTTCTACATGCTCACATTCGATTCCAACGGGGAATACACTGGGCTCAGGACCAATACTTCCTGTGCTTCCGGGACCGGGAGCTTTTTGGACCAACAGGCCAGACGTCTGAAACTGTCAGGCAGTGCCGAGCTAGCTGAGATTGCTTCCTCCAACTGCGGCTCTCTCCCCAAAATCGCATCTAGGTGCGCTGTGTTCGCCAAGACAGACCTGGTGCATGCCCAGCAGGAAGGACTTACGCTGCCCGAGATATGTGATGGGCTGTGCCGAGGCCTGTCCCAGAACATCGCGAATACGCTTTTCAAGCACGAAAGAGTATCCAAGCCGGTAATCCTTTGCGGCGGAGTAGCCAAAAACCGGGCGGTGCTCTCCCACATTGGGGAAATGCTCGGTGCAGATCCGGTGATAGATGAAATGGCCCATCTATACGGAGCATGGGGGGCTGGCCTGAGGTTGTTGGAGGAACACGGCGTTTGGGTTTCTTACCGGCACGACAAAACAGATATACTGGACCGGAGTGATTTTCCCCAAACCTCCACCTGCCCGCCTCTAATACTTTCCCAGTCCTGTTGCCCGGATTTTGAGTCTAAGCAGGACTACGAATACAAGCCTATTTCAAAAGATCATGCCACGTCGGTGGAAGTTAATTTGTACCCACACCTGGAACCAAACACTGATTGCCCGGTCTATCTTGGTATGGATATAGGCTCTACTAGTACCAAGGCGGTATGGTTGTCCCCTGAGAAAAAGGTACTGGCGGGTTTTTATACCCGGACCGCTGGAAGTCCGGTTCAGGCCCTTTGCAGTCTGTTGGAGACCATGGATGATCTAGCTTACCAACAGAATATTTCCTTGAAGGTGAAAGGGGCGGGCAGCACAGGCTCCGGCCGAAAATTCGTGGGCAAGCTATCCGGTGCGGACCAAATACTGGACGAAATCACTGCCCATGCCCGGGCCGCCCTGGAGTTGCACCCCCAGGTGGACACCATTATCGAAATCGGGGGGCAGGATTCCAAGTTCACCACCCTCAAGAACGGCAGAGTAACCTTTTCACTCATGAACACCGTGTGTGCGGCTGGAACCGGGAGCTTCCTCGAAGAACAGGCTGAAAAGCTGGGTATCCCTCTTGCTGATTACGCGGACCGGACCTTGGGAGTGCAGTCCCCTATGACAAGTGATAGGTGTACGGTATTCATGGAGAGGGACATTAATTACTACCTGAGCCGGGGGCACACGGCAAACGAGGTGCTTGCAGCCGCTTTGCACTCCGTACGCGAGAATTACCTGAACAAAGTAGCCGTGGAAAACAGCATAGGAGAGGTAGTTTGCTTTCAAGGGGCAACTGCCAAGAACCGGGCCCTGGTAGCCGCGTTTGAACAACGCCTGAATCAGCCCATACACGTATCTTCTTTTTGCCATCTTACAGGGGCACTGGGCGCGGCTCTTAACCTGGTGGACACACAAGTCCGGGACAGTACATTCCGGGGACTGGGGCTGTACAAGGAAAACATCCCGGTGCGTTCCGAGATATGCGAACTGTGTTCCAATCACTGCAAGCTAACCGTGGCTGACATGAAGGACGGACCTGTGGGGTACGGTTTCTTGTGCGGCCGGGATTACTCAACCCAGCGCTTTGTGGATAACAATACCTCAGGAATGGATCTATGGAGACTTTACCGAAAAAATTTTCCCAGTAAAAACCGGATTCAGGGCGGGAATCACCCCGTGATAGGCCTCCCGGATACCCTGTATATGCAAGAAGACGTCTCCATGTGGGTGGATTTTTTCAATCGCCTGGGGATGAGAACCGTTGCTGGCAGCGAAATCGGTTCATATCCTGTTAATATAGGACAAAAATGGACTGGTGCGGAGTTTTGCGCACCTATTACCGCCATGCACGGCCAGGTAGCAAAACTGGCGGAACAGGCGGATTTCATATTCCTGCCCTATTACCTGGAAAACCAGGAAAAGAATGAACCGGCCAGACGCCAGTACTGTTACTACTCCCAGTTCATACCCTCCTTGACAGCAGGCATAAATAACCGGGCCGCGGAAAAACTGCTCTCCCCGGTCATAAAATACCTGTATTCGGAATGGCATAAGCAAATGGAGCTATACCGGGCAGTCCAGAAAATGAACGAAAACTTGGGATTCATGGAAATAGTCCGGGCCTTTAAGCAGGCCCGGGAAAACAAGTTTAAAGCCCGGAAGAAATGGAGAGAGATCCTGGACAGACTTTTTTATCCGGGACAGGAGCTGAGTGTAATGCTTCTGGGCAGGCCCTACACTGTTCTGGATCCTGCCATGAACAAGAATATCCCCCGAATCTTTGCCACCATGGGAATCAAAACCTTTTTCCAAGACATGATCTCCCAGGACAAGCTGGACGCCTCCTCAATAAAACCCTTTTTGAACGAGCTGCACTGGAATTACGGCGCGGATATAATCCAGGCCGCACAGTACGTGGCCAATACACCGGGACTGTATCCAGTTCTTATAACCTCTTTCAACTGTTCCCCGGACTCTTTCTTAAGGGACGTTTTTCAAAGACTCATGGATAGCGCGGACAAGCCCTACTTGATATTGGAGATGGATGAACACGGATCCAGCGTGGGCTATGAAACTCGGGTGGAGGCAGCTATCCGGGCCTTCAAAAATCACTGGTCAAGGGAAAAAAGTCTTGCACCGGTTCCAGCCAGGATAAACCCCGAGAATACCAGGGGGCTAGAAGGCAAAACAGTAATGTTTCCCAATTGGGATCCTCTTACTTGTCGCCTTTTGGTTGCCAACCTCAGGAGGGAAGGGATAGACGCCCGCTTGATGGAGGAAAGCCCCGAGGTGATAAAACGCAGCATGCGCTTGAACAACGGCCAGTGCCTTCCCATAAACGTAATTGCCCAGGAATTCGTGGATCAGGTGCAAGCAAAGGATATTAACCCCGAAAGCGCGGTTCTCTGGATGGCCAAGGCCCAGATTGCCTGCAACATTCCGCTCTATCCCTATAAACTAAAGCAGATGATATCGGATTATGGACAAGGTATGGAGAAATCCGGTGTTTATACTGGCACCATATCTTTTTCGGATGTATCCCTTAAGGCTACCATGAATGCGTACTTTGCATTCATGTTCGGAGGATTGCTGCGCAGGATGGGATGCAGGACAAGGCCTTATGAAAGAAACCCCGGGGAAACGGACCAGGTTATGGAGACTGCTCTGGAGCTCATGGAACAAGCATTCCTGGGACTAAGAGATAAGGAGGCAGTGTCCCGGGAAGTAACCCAGATGTTCAAAAATATTGAAACCGTACCCAGAGATCGGATAAAAGTGGCCGTTTTCGGGGACTTGTATGTCCGGGACAACCCTGTTTTCAATCAAGAACTGATAAAATTCATCGAAACTTACGGGGGAGAGGCCATAACCACGCCGTATAGCGATTACGTAAAAATGATCTCCCGGGTCTATTTTAAGAAATGGTTCGCTGAGGGCAAATATTTGGTTATACTGGGCAACCGGGCTATTTTGGAGGCCATGATGCGCCGGGAAAAGACATATTACCGGCATTTTCACGAGATACTGCAGGAGCCGCTCCCGGAATACAATATCAAGCCGGAGAGAATCTTGTCCCAATTCGGGGTTATTCCGGAAAACAACGGAGAATCCATGGATAATCTTTTAAAGATATATTATCTTCTCAAACACCATCCAGAAGTATCCCTATTTGTCCAAACCAGTCCCTCCTTTTGCTGTCCCTCCATGGTGACCCAGGCCATGGGGAAAACCATTGAAAAAAGAACCGGTGTGCCAATTGTCTCCATAACCTATGACGGCACCAGCAGGGATAAAAACCGCAAGATCATACCTTACCTAAAGTTCTCTTCACCCCAGCTATCGAATTTGGGGCCAAATAAGGCTGATAGTTATTTTTTAGCTTGATCCCTCAGGATTCATGCACTATAAAATTTGTGTAAAATCATAGGCTTTTGACAACTATTCATTATATTATAGTCTAGTATATAGAGTCTTAGCAACAAACAAACTAAGGAGAAAGACAATGGCCAAAGTAAATATTGACGGGCAGGAGTACGACACGGAGCAATTGTCCCAGGAAGCCAGGAATCAAGTGAATTCCATAAAATTTGTGGATCACAGGATAGCAGAGCTAAAAGGTGAGGTGGCTGCGCTTCAAACCGCTCGGAACGCTTACACCCAAGCCTTGAACGAATTGTTGGGAGAGCAAAGTTCTCAAGGCTAGCTAGTAAATCACTATATAACTACTCTTTTTTATTTAAGAGCCTGGAAGCCCCTTTTCCGGACTATCGGCTCAAATTTTGGAGGATATATGAACCCTAAAATACCTGATCGGGAATTTTTAAAGGATTCCCTGCGCAAAGAAGTAGATTTTTCCCAGACCGATCAAAACAAGGGACTTTCTGCTCCTCCCGTACAAAAGCCATACGACCCCAACACCCACCGGATTAAATTAGCTCCGCCGGAAACATGGCAGAGCGTAGTCAAAGATGCCAGGTTGGATCAAATTATTGCCAGTCGCAGAAGCAGGAGGAAGTACTCGGATGAGCCCTTGCAGTTCGAGGAACTCTCTTTTCTGCTGTGGTCCACTCAAGGTATCCGGAAGGTAGTGGACAATTCCACTGCCTTGAGAAATGTGCCTTCTGCGGGTGCGAGACACAGCTTTGAGACTTATGTTTTCATTCGGCAGGTACAGCAGCTACAGTCCGGGCTCTACCGCTATCTTCCCCTGGAAAACGAACTCCTTTTCATAAAGGAGATACCTTATCTAAAAAACGCCTTGTCCCAGGCCGCCTTCGGCCAGAAATTCATTGGACTAGGGGCTGTTACTTTTGTCTGGTCTTGCCTCCCCTACCGCATGGAATGGCGCTACGGTTCCACTGCCTACAGGGTGATCCTCATGGATGCAGGTCACGTTTGTCAAAACCTGTACCTGGCTTGCGAGGCCATAGGGGCCGGAACTTGTGCTGTTGGCGCATATGACCAAGAAGCAATGGATGAATTGGTAGGTTTGGACGGAAACGAGGAATTCGTTGTTTACACCGCCCCAGTGGGTAAAGCTTTGAAAATCCCGGACATTATATAATTCCTTGCAACACCTAATCTCGCAATACTTAAAGACTTACTTCAAGAATTGGCCACAGGTAATTCACTCCAGGAAGTGGTATACCTTGGGGAGAGGAGGTTTCTCTTAACCCCCCAATTCTTGGGGGATTTTCCGCCCATTGCGGCTGGTCTCAGGGTATCGCGTCCCCACTTGGCATTTATTCGGTCCATGGCGGACATAACCCTTTCCTTGCTTTCCTCCTCTTCGCGAGAAGGGGAAAAAAAGGTAAGCTGTTTCTCGCCTGCGGGTTCGATTCCATCCAACATCACCCCTGTTTTCTTGTAGCTGTGCCCGGTTTTATATATTTGCTCCAGGATCTCGTGGGCATGTTCTATCAAGGTAGGCGTGTATGCGGTGGGATGGAGCAGCCTCCTTCTTTGGGAGACAAAATGCTGGGGATGATCCTGCGTGAACCGATTGGTGCGGATAAAGACCATGAGGCCGGAACAAACCGATTGCTGTCGTCTAAGCCTCTCACCTGCCCTAGTCACGTAGCAGGCCAAAGCCTCCTTAAGTTCCTGCAGGGAATGTAAGCATGAGCTGAAAGACCTGGAGCTGATGATGCTCTTGTTGGGCTGGGGAGCATTTTCCAGGGATAAACACGGGATGCCCTGTATTTCCAGGAGAATATGTACGCCTGTTACCGTCATCAAGGCATGCACCCAATCCCGGGATTGTCTGGAAAAATCTAGGGCATTCCTTATCCCGTAGCTCTGCAGAAGCAAGGCGTGCTGTCTCCCGATGCCCCAGATATCTTCAACTTCAGTTTTTTGGAGATATCTGTTCAAGTCCGGGTGCCGGGTCAGATCCAAGACCCCTTCGCATTCAGGATATTTTTTGGCAAAACGGTTGGCTATCTTAGCCAGGGTCTTAGTGGGGGCTATCCCTATGGATACCGGCAGGCCCACCCATTTGAGCACCTTGCTCCGGATGTGGCGGGCCTGGTCTTCGGGATCGCAGAACGTATCGGTTAAAGTCAGAAAAGCCTCGTCAATGGAATAAATCTCCATTTCCGGGACCAATCCCGCCAGGCTGCTCATGACCCGGTCGGACATGTCCCCATACAGGGCATAGTTGGAGGAGAACACCTTTACCCCGTACCTTGCAAATATCTCCTGGTGCTGAAACGCAGGGGCTCCCATTGGGATCCCCAGGGCCTTGGCCTGTTCGGATCTGGCGATGACGCATCCGTCATTGTTGGACAGCACCACAACCGGCACACCCTGGAGTGAGGGATCAAAAACCCGCTCGCAGGAAACGTAAAAGTTGTTACAGTCTACAAGGGCGTACATCCGAGACATTTCACAGCCTTTTACCCGGATTTGCAGGTCAAACATGGTGAGTAGTTGCCCGGATTTTATCTCAACTTTCGGATGACCGCTGTCACTACCCCCCAGAGGTAGGCCTCCATGTCCTCGGTTACCTCCAGGGGCTGGTATGATGGATTCTCAGCGGTGAGAAAAACCCTGCCCTGTTTGAAGCACAGCCTTTTGACGGTTAACTCGCCATCCAGCATGGCTACCACGATCCTGTTGTGGGCGGGTTCCACGGATCTGTCCACAAGCAAAATATCCCCGGACAATATTCCGGCCTCGCGCATGGAGTCCCCTGCCACCCGGATGAAAAAGGAAGCCGCCTTGTTTCGGACCAAATATTCATTCAGATCCAGGCAGCCCTCCATGTAATCGTTGGCCGGGGAGGGGAATCCTGCCGGCACGTAATCCGCGAGCTCCGGCAAATACAACATTGTTGCCTCCGCACAGGGAAGCATTGTGCTATAGGGTCTATTGTTCATGGATAAGAATCCCTTTTCAGCAGAGTTCGTCAATATCTATGGGCCGCCCGCAGGACGGGCAGCGCATAAGCTCCCTCATCCTGGCCATGGGCTTGAATAAAGGATAAATACCCCGAGTGGTGAAAACATAGGCCACGTAAACCTTATGCCCACAAGTGCAATACCTCTCCTGCATCCCAGCCTCCTTTCAAGTTTAGTTTACTAATGTAAACAAGAAAGTCAAAAAAATATCTACACGTATTCCCGGCTGCTCCAGAGCACCCGTCCTATAATCCTTAAGGTGTCTATCTCGTCCCCCTGCAAGGTTATGGGGGAATACCTGTGATTGGTGCTAAGAAGCATAACCAGGTTGGGAGCAGATTCCAGCCGCTTTACCTGGAGAGTATCCTCTAGTCCCACCACGTATAGGGCGTGCCTTAGAATCTCTCTCTGGTCCAGATCTATCAGGACGTTGTCTCCCTCTTCCAGCTCCGGGGACATGCTGTCCCCTATTACCTCCATCACGACCATGTTCCCGGGACTGCCCTTTCTTTGCACCCAGGGAAGGTGAAAAGGGATCTCTCCTATCACGTTGTCCCGAACCTCCAGGGATCCTCCGCCGGCACAGGCTCTGGCCGAAACTTTGGGCACGTAGAAGGTCTCCTCTCGACCGGCCTGATGCATCGGCCCCGAGCCTTTCTCGAGCCAGGCCGGATTAAGACCGAAAATAGAAGCAATTTTCAAGCTCCACGCCTTGGGCACCCCTCTTTTCTTGGCCAGAGTAATAGCTGCAGATCCCACCCCCAGTAGATCGGCCAACTCCTTCTGGGACTTGATTTCCGTGGCCCGGGTTACTCTTTGAAAAAAATCCTGGAACTGCATATTTACCTCGTTCCCTCTTATTTAACAAAAGTAAACAAATTGTCAACATCAGATTCAACTATTCACCAAATATTTTTGCGTGCTTTCGCCGGGAGGCACGGCCCGTAAAAAGATTTGGTGAATAGTTATTCCCGGAGAAGCCTTTTGTGAGAACACTTTCATTTGGATTTGCCAACAACAACTCATTGGGTGGGATTAAGAGAAAGACAAGAGAAAATATGCTCCATGTTTGACAATCAGGCTTGCATTTTTCTTGTTAAAAACGTATGATGAGGGGTTATCTCAAAAAAATTACAGACCCAAATAACGGATAAGACTACATGAAAAATCTGGATAAAAACGACTCCATTCGTAATGTTGCGATTATCGCCCACGTGGATCATGGCAAGACCACACTGGTAGATTCCATGTTCAAACAAAGCGGGGTCTTCCGGGAAGGCGCCGAAGTCCAAGAGAGGATCATGGACTCCATGGACCTGGAACGCGAGCGGGGCATCACCATCTCAGCCAAAAACTGCGCCGTCATGTGGGAAGGCGTAAAAATAAACATTATTGATACCCCGGGACACGCGGATTTTGGAGGAGAGGTAGAGCGTTCCCTGTCCATGGCTGATGGGGCACTTCTTTTAGTGGATGCCTGTGAAGGCCCGCTCCCTCAAACCAGGTTCGTTCTGAAAAAGACCCTGGAAGCCGGGCTAAGGATCATAGTGGCCATCAACAAGATCGACCGCAAGGACGCCCGTCTGAGTGAGGTTTTGGACGAAATCTATGATCTGTTCATAGATCTGGACGCAACCGAAGAGCAGCTGGAATTCCCCGTGATCTACACCATATCCCCGGAAGGTATTGCTAAAAAAACACCCGAAGAAAAGGGGGAAAGCCTGGATATCCTCTTCACCACCATCCTGGACACCATCCCCCCTCCGGAATACAACCCGGATCAGCCCTTCCAAATGCTGGTCTCGGACCTGGGATACTCGGATTATCTAGGACGCCTGGCTACAGGCAAGGTCTTCAACGGCAGGGCCAAACAAAGCGATCAATTGATTCGCATCGATTCCGAACAGAACCAGGACAAGCTGCGCGTTACTAAGCTGCAAACCTACGAGGGCCGGGATCTCAAGGAGATAAAAGAGATCCAACCCGGGGATATTGCGGTATTGTCCGGGATCGAGGATATACATATAGGGGACACTATCTGTACCCAGGAAAACCCCGCTCCCTTAAAGAGAATCGCAGTGGACGAGCCCACGGTATCCATGCGCTTTTCCATGAATACTTCTCCCCTGGCGGGCAAGGAGGGTAAATACCTTCAATCCAGAAAGATCTGGGAGAGGCTGGTCAAGGAAACCCTGAGAAATGTGGCCCTCCAGGTAGAGGAAACCGAGGATCAGGATAGTTTCCTGGTCAAGGGCCGCGGGGAGTTCCAGATGGCCATTCTTATAGAAACCATGCGCCGGGAGGGTTTTGAGCTGAGCGTAGGGCGTCCCGAGGTGATCTTCAAGTATTCCCAGGGCAAGAAGCTGGAACCCATGGAGCAGTTGTTCATTGACTGCGACGAGACCTTTATGGGCATAGTTACTGAAAAGCTTTCCCTGCGCAAGGCCAGAATGAATAACCTGGTTAATCACGAGAGCGGCCGGGTCCGAATCGAATTTACCATCCCCTCCCGGGGACTGATCGGCTATCGGGATGAATTCATGACCGACACCAAGGGAACCGGGATCATGAATTCCTATTTTATCGGATTTGAGGAATTCCGAGGGGAATTCCCTTCAAGGTACATGGGTTCCTTAATCGCGGACCGGCCTGGAAACGCTGTTCCTTATGCCCTTTCCAACCTCAGGGCCCGGGGCAACCTTTTTATCTCCCCGGGGGAAACCGTGTACGAAGGAATGATCGTCGGGGAACACAACAAGGAGAGCGATCTCAACGTTAATGTCTGTAAAGAAAAGAAGCTAACCAATGTCCGGGCCGCAGGCAAGGATGACGCCATAGTCCTTCCGCCGGTGCTGCCCTTGACCCTGGAACGCGCCCTGCACTTCATCCGGGAGGATGAATTGGTGGAGATAACCCCCAAGTCCATACGCCTGAGAAAAGTGGAGCTCTCGGCCAACAAGAGGCACAACCAAAAGCCCAAAAACTAGGTTTTGTCTTTCTTGGACAAACCCGGGCACCCTACAGGATATCTTCCAGGGCATCCTCGGCTACAGGGACATCCACTGCCAGCCAAATCAGTTCCTGGTTCCGAGCAAAGAAATAATGGGCCTGCTCCTGGTCCAAAGCCATGTATACATCTTTTCCCTGCACGGATATGGGCATGAAATGTGAGAACTCGTGCTCGGCTTCGCGCATCATCTCCGCCATTTTCTCCTTCTCGGAAATTGCCTGTTCCTGGGATTCATACAGGGAAACATAATAGGTCGCAGAGTCCCCCTGGCCGTGGTAATGTGCTATATAGTTCTCTTGGGAGGCTACCTGGCCGCGGTGCATCTTGTCTATTACATCTGCTGCTTCCTGGCCGCTGATCACTTCGTCTTTCTGCATGTGCAAAATGGATTCAGGCAGGTTAACTTCCTGGGCCTGCAAGGTACTTATCCAGAGCAGGGCCATGAAAAAGGCAATCGTTGCGAAAAGAATCCTTTGTAAGATTGGACCGAAAATACGCTTCTGGATGGAATGAAAGTCTTTCATGGGAGTCTCCTTGCTGGGGCGAGGTTGTATTATTAATATAAAAGACTGTGTAAAACAATGAATAGTTGCCAAGCTGCTAATGATGATAAGGATGGCCTTTGTTAATGCTAAAACCCCGGTAGATCTGTTCCATGATAACAACTGCGCTTAATTCATGGGGCAAAGTGATGGAACCCAGACTCATCAAACAATCCGCCCTGGACTTTACCTCCCGGGACAAACCATAAGCACCTCCCAGGACAAAGCACGGGAGTCGGGCTGGGTCAGTTTCCCAACGATCCAGATCCCCTGCCAAACCCCGGGAGGAAAACATCTTGCCCTGCTCATCCAGGGCCAGGACCAAATCCTTGGAGGCAATCCTCTCCAGGAGGCGCTCCCCTTCTTTTTTGACCCGCAAGTCCACGTTTTTGCTGCTCACCTCTTTTACCGCCACATGTTCCACCGGGGTAAAAAAGCGGGCTTTTTTCAAATAATGCTCAAAGGCTTCCCGGAAAAAGGCTTTTTGGATCCTGCCCACCTGAACAAGCTTAATCCCGCGCATTACCCGGACTCCAGCACCCGGTTCATCAAGTCCGGAATGGAATGCAGATCCGGACATATGGTTATCCCGGACTGGTGCATGGCAGAAAGCTTGGATCGGATCCCCCCCTCTCCCTCTTTGAGAACGGCTCCGGCATGGCCCAGCCTTTTACCCGGGGGAGCGGTCTGCCCGGCAACAAAGCCCAGCACCGGTTTGTCAAAGCCTATTCTGCTGAGCTTTTCTCCCAGTTCCTCCTCGGCTGTGCCACCGATTTCTCCCAGCACCAAAACCGCCCTGCATCTGGGGTCTCTTTGCAAGTCCATGGCCAGATCCTTAAAATCCATCCCTACATACGGATCTCCTCCAATTCCCAGGCACAAGGATTGCCCAATCCCGGCCTGGGACAGGGCCTGGACGCATTCATAGGTCAGAGTGCCGCTTCTGGAGAGCACAGCCACCGGCCCCGGGGAAAAAATGGATCCAGGCATAATCCCTATCTTGCTCTGCCCGGGCACGATCATCCCCGGGGTGTTGGGACCTATAAGCCTGGAGAAGGACTTGCGTATATAAGGCAAAATCCTTAACATGTCCTGTTGCGGTATTCCCTCGGTGATGCAAACCACCCAGGGAATGCTGCAGGCAACAGCCTCAAGTATGGCATCCGCCGCCAAAGGGGCCGGGACGAATATAATGCTGGCGTCTATGCTGTGTTCCAGGCAGGCTCGGTTCACGGTATCATAGACCGGGATCCCTTCTACTTCGCCTCCTCCCTTAAAAGGGGTCACTCCAGCCACTACCCGGGTGCCGTAGTCGAGCATCTCCCGGGTGTGCAGCATTCCTTCGCGTCCGGTAATGCCCTGAACCAGCACCCGGGTGTTCTTGTTCACGGAAAAGGGACAGGGCTCCCACCGGGACTTGGGAGTGCCGCTGCCGGCAACAAAAGGAAACTCAGGACGCACGAAGCGCGGCCCTTCCCCAGGGCCTGGATTCAGTTCCCTAAGGATTCTCAAGGCCTGGTTCAAATCCCGGGCAGAGTAGACATTTTCCTCCCGCAAGGATTCGATAATCCCGCCTGCTTCTCTGGCCCGAAACCCGGAAAAGCGTACCACCATCGGCTTGGGCGGTTTTTCCTTTTCAAGGATTTGGTGCAAGGAACTGGCTACTTTCTCGCAGGAAAGAATTCCGCCGAATATATTGATGAATATGGTTTCCGCCCCGGTATCCTGAAACAAGATGTTCAGGGCCCGGGAAATGCGCTCTTGATCCGCTCCGCCGCCCAGGTCCAAAAAATTGGCAGCAGGCACTCCGGAAAAGTTTAAAAGATCCATGGTGGCCATGGCCAAACCGGCTCCGTTCACTATCAGCCCAACACTGCCCGAGAGCTTGTGGTAGCTGAGCCCGGCCTGCCTGGCGGTATTCTCCTGGACGCTGAAATGCTCCGGGGAATAATAATTTTCCAAGTCCTTGTTCACCAGGAGGTAATTATCGTCAATTTCCACTTTCCCATCCAGGGCGATCAGTTCTTCTCCAGAAGTAAGGACCAGGGGATTTATCTCGGCTAGGAGCAAATGGTTGTTTATCGTGGCCTGATACAAATTTTTGATGAGCGTGGACCAGGATGGAAAAAGGCCTTTGTCCAGTCCCAGGTGAAAAAATCCTTGCCGGATCTGATAGTCCTGCACTCCCAATCCGGGATCAATCTCCAGGGTCAAGATGTTCTCCTGGCTCATGGACTCTATATCCACCCCGCCCTGGCGACCCATGGTAAGTAGGAAACCCTGGGAGGTTTTTCCGGGCAGCAGGGATAAATACATTTCCCTTTCCATGTTTTGCTCCGGTTCCACCCGGAGCAAGGGCACGCTTTCGCCCTTGATGCTCATATCCAGGATACTTTTGGCAACCTCGCGAAACTCTTCCCTGCCCTGAACCGTTTTTATCCCCCCTGCCTTGCCCCGGCCTCCGGACAGGACCATGGCCTTGACCACCCAAGGCAAATCGAACCCGGGTTGGAAGTCATCCACCTGGTCCCGGGAGATTAATTCGCCTGAGGGAACGTTGATCCCGGCCCGGGACAGGAGCTTTTTGCTCATGTGCTCGTTCAGCTTCAATCCGCTACTCCTGCCCTACTTGCTAAAAGCATTGCTCTTCCAGTTGCAATAGATCAAAATAGACTTCTCTTCGCCTAGCCAGGGTGATCTGATCCCCGTCCACCAGGATCTCGGCTGGCCGTCCCCGGGAATTGTACTGGGAAGCCATGGTGAAACCGTAGGCCCCGGATGAAAAGAAAGCCAGCAAGTCATCCGGGACAAGCTCGGGTATCTCCCTGTCCTGGGCCAGAAAATCCCCGGTTTCGCAAATGGGCCCCACTACATCCGCGGTGTGCAAGGGGCCGTCTTTTTTGTACACGGATTCCAAGCGATGGTAGGCACCGTAAAGCGACGGCCTTAACAAGTCGTTCATGGCCGCATCCACGATCACGAAATTTTTGGAGGGAGTTCCCTTGGTATACAGCACCCGGGTGACCATGATCCCGGCATTGCCGGATATGACCCGGCCGGGCTCCAGAATCAGGGTAAGATCCATGTTTTTTAGGCTTTCCTGCACCGCCTTGCCGAATTCCTGGGGATGAGGGGGATCCTCCTGATCGTAGGTTATTCCCAAGCCGCCCCCCAGATCCAGGTACTTGATATCCAGGCCCATGTCCTGTAGCTGGCCGTAAAAGAGCTTTATGCGCTCCAGGGCCTCCAGGAAGGGCTCTACACTGGTCAACTGGGAGCCAATGTGGCAATCTATGCCCACTGGCTCAATATTGGGCAGGTCCCTGGCCAGCTTATAGGATTCCAAAGCCTGTTCCAGCTCCAGGCCGAACTTGTTTTTCTTGAGACCGGTAGAGATATAGGGATGGGTCTGGGGATCCACATCCGGATTGATGCGCAGGCTGATCCTGGCCTGCATCTCCAACTCCCCGGCTACTTGATTGATTTTTTCCAGTTCCTGCCTGGATTCTACATTGAACATCAAAATATTGGCAAGAAGCGCTTCCCGGATTTCGTGCTCCCGCTTGCCCACACCGGAATAAACGATTTTTTGAGGATCTATCCCTGCCTTCAAGGCCCTGAACAACTCTCCTCCGGAGACTATATCCATGCCCGAGCCCATCTCTTTCAAGAGCTTGAGCACACATATATTGGAATTGGACTTGACCGAATAGCATGTCAGGTGCCTGATACCGGCAAAAGCGGAGTCAAAAGCCTCAAAATGCCTGCGCAGGGTTTTGGCGGAATAGATATACAAAGGGGTATCGAATTCCCGGACAAGTTCCTTAACGCTTACGTCTTCAGCAAATAGCTCACCTTCCCTATACTCGAAATAATGCATGCATGCTCCTGATCAAAAAAATGCCATCCCGGCACAGTTAAGGGTTAATAAAGTTGTTTCACCTCGGATTGTGCTTCGCTGATCTGGGAGTAAACATTACTGCCCACCAATCGAAACCGGATATACTTCTTGGGATCCACCCCGCAATAAGAGATCTGAATACGTTCATCCTGGCGCTCTACATGGGGGGAGTTCATGCCAAAATTAACGGTTTGATCTACTCTTAAGGGGCAACCTGGACAAGGCTCATCCGCTTCTTCCAGTTCCAGAACCAGCCCGGCAAGGTTGCGGTAATTGCCGGAGATCACCGCCTGGATTTCCAGGCACGAGTTATCTATTTCTGAGTTTTCAATCTGCAGCGCAAATTTCTCCTCCTGGGCATCCGGCTCTGGCCAGACTTTTTTCCCGCATCCGGCTGTCACTAGGAGTAAAACCGCCAGAAGAACATACATCCAGTGCTTCATATTGATATCCATAACACCCAATTCAACCCTTTAAAGATGTAAAATATGGGCATCTATTCACCACATTCCACTTAAAGTATTCACAGCTCACGTAAAGAAGAGAATATCTCACGCCCGGGCCTGCCGGCCCTAGAGGCGCCCCGGTGAAACCCGGTGAAATCAGCTGCGCTGAGACTCCGTCTATTTCACCAGGCAAGCACCCTTGAAAGGGAACCCGGGTTCACTGGGCAAGCAGAGCTTGGGAGGAGAGAAGTAAATATTCATATCCACCAGCCGGTGTATATGAATAACAAGCTCCCCCGCAGGGGCGAGAGCCTTTTCATTGCCCAGGCTCAAGGCAATGAAAAATACCTCTTCTCTCTGCGTCCTCTGCTTGCCCGGTTAAATCGAGGTCCCCTCTGGGGTATTTAACTGGGTGCCTCTAGCGTAGCGGCGAGAGCTAAAAATATCTTAGGCTTGGGCCTAAGCAGATTTGGTGAATAGATGCAATATGGTTACCTAAAAATTTCCTTACTGACTACTGATCCAGAATACCTAAACCCCTGAATCCTGAATCTCTGAATCACTGGATTTTCCGTCCAGCTCTTGCTTCCACTTGGCCAGGGTATTCAGGGCCTCCAAAGGGGTCAAGTTGTTGATGTCCAGGCTGCTCAGCTGGGAAACCAGCCAATCATGTTGCTTGTCCCGGGGCGATGATTTCTGTGAGGTCTGCCAGGACATGCCCTCGTCAAAAAGGGTTTTTTGGTGTTCCTTGACCACTGCCTTGCGCTCTTTAGGTTTTTCCAGCCCGGAAAGAATCTCCTTGGCTCTCTGGACCACTTTATCCGGGACCCCCGCCAGACGGGCCACCTCGATCCCGTAGCTTTTATCCGCGGGACCCGGAACCATTCGGCGCAGAAAAACGATCTCCTTTTTCCATTCCTTAACCGCGATATTGTAGTTCTTGAGGATGGATATTTTCTGCTCCAGGTTGGTTAGTTCATGGTAATGGGTGGCGAACAAGGTACGAATACCGTCGTGCTTTTGGCTGAGTTCTTCCACCACGGCCCAAGCTAGGGCCAGGCCGTCGTAGGTACTGGTGCCTCTGCCTATTTCATCCAGAATTACCAGGCTCCTTTTGGTGGCCTGCCGAAGTATGCGCGCGGTTTCGGTCATTTCCACCATAAAGGTGCTCTGGCCCTGGGCCAGGTTGTCCGAGGCCCCGACCCGGGAAAAAATCCTGTCACACAGACCCAGCTGGGCCTCCTTGGCAGGAACGAAGGCACCCATCTGAGCCAAGACCGCAATTATGGCAGTTTGCCTCAGGACTGTGGACTTCCCGGCCATGTTGGGCCCGGTAATCAAGTGGATCCGGGAGGAGTCATCCATGTACAGATCGTTGGGGACGTAATCCGAACGTCCCTGAATGGCCTCTATAGCAGGATGCCTCCCCTGCTTGATCCTCAGGTTCAGCTCCCGGTCCAGCTCAGGCTTGGTCCACTCCCATTCCCTGGCGGCCTGGGCCAGGCCCTGCCAGTAATCCACTCGGGCCAGGGCCGCGGACATCTTTTTCAACCTCTCGTTCTGCCCGGCTAGAAACTCCCTGAGCCCGGTAAAGAGCTCGAACTCCCGGGACTTGCGCTTTTCCGCGGCACTCAGGATGCTGTTTTCCAGGTCCTTGAGTTCCGCAGTAAGGTAGCGTTCCGAAGCAGCCAGGGTCTGACGACGTTCAAAATGTTGCGGGACTTGTTCCTTGACCGCTTTGGATAGCTCGAAGTAATACCCGAACACCCGGTTGTAGCCAAGTTTCAGCTTGGGCAGCTGGTTCTCGCTCCTTTCCCTTTCCAAAAGCTCCTGAAGTTTGCTCTCTCCGTGATCCGCAAGGTCAATCATCTCGTCCAGGTCCGGGTCGTATCCTGGCTTGAATATCCCGCCTTCGGTGACAAGGTGAGGAGGATTCTCCACAAGGGCCCGTTCCAGAGTGGAAGCCACATCCTCCAGATCATCCCAGTCCTTAAGAATTTCCCGCAAGAGATCTGGAGGCTGGTTCATTGAATCCTTGAGGACTTGTCTCAGTTGGGGCAGGACCAGCAAGGATTGCTTCAAGGAGGCAAAGTCCCTGGGAGTACACCTGTTTATGGAAATGCGGGTGCTAAGCCTTTCCAGGTCCAGGGCCTGTCGCAGCTCATTGCGAACCTGGCTGCGCAGATGATTATCCCGGGAAAAAGCCTCCACCGCGCTTTGATTTCTCAAAATGGGCTCCAACTCCTTCCATGGCTGTCGCAGGCGATTTTGAAGGTAGCGCCCCCCCATGGGGGTCAGGGTCCGATCCAGAACATGGAGCAAGGTTCCCGGTCCCTTTTGCCCCCCTAGTGTTTGAAAAAGCTCTAGATTCCTTATAGTAACCTCGTCCAGGTAAAGGTATCTGGAAAGCTTCAAGGGCCGGAACGGGGCCAGGTGGGTAAGTTCCTTCTTGTGGGTCTGGACCAGATACATTAGGATCGCACCGCAGGCCCGAGTCAAGAAGGGTTTGTCCTCAAGATCCATCACTTGCAGGGAAGAGGCCTGCTGGGATTTGAGGAGCAAATCCCGTGCGGAACGCAGCTCAAAATAGGAACCAGAAGGCACGTAATTGATCTTGTGGCTAAGGGAAACGTGTGCCCTAGGAGGCTCGTAACCCTGGGGAATAAGAATCTCTGAGGCCCCGATCTTTTGCAGCCACTGCCACAGTTCGTCCTCGTTCTTGAGTTCCATCCCCGTCCATTCCCCTGTGGAAAAATCTGCCCAGGCCAGGCCTCCCTGATGTTTGGAATGATCCCAGTACAGGGCGCCCAAATAGTTGTTTTCCTTGGCAGCAAGACTGTTGTCTTCAACCACTGTACCAGGGGTGAGAACTCGGGTTACTTCCCTCTTGACCAGTCCCTTGGCAGCTGCGGGATCCTCCACCTGATCGCATACCGCCACCTTGTACCCTTTCTCCAGTAGTTGACGGAGGTACTCTTCGCAAGCGTGGCACGGTACCCCGCACATGGGAACCTTGGTTTCAGCGTTGGGCTTGCGGGCGGTCAGGGTAATTTGAAGCTCCCGGGCAGCGGTTTCTGCGTCCTCGAAAAAAAGTTCATAAAAATCCCCCATACGAAAAAAAAGCAAGCACCCAGGGTATTCCTGCTTTATCTGCAGGTACTGCTCCAGCATGGGGGTAAGTTTCATATCTTGTGCAGCGTTCTGGGAATTGGTAGCTAGCGACATATGTTAATCTTTTACCTATTATCTGCACAACTATTAACAGGATCTGTTTGCGTGCAGTGCCTCCCGGCTAAAGCACTCAAAAAACCGGTGAATAGTTTGGGTGAAACATGATGAATAGCAGTTGCTTAGCTGCTATTCGCCAAGCTGGGTCCTAAAGGAAATAGAATGCCAACTATGGCACTTGGGACAGAAAAAGAAGATTTGTTCCCTTTTCAATCCACATCTCTTGCATAAAAATCTTTTCACGTGCTTAGCCTTTTGGGTGAAAAAAAGGAGCTGATTCTTAAAGCTTTCAGTCAGGATCTGATCCTGCTGGGTGAGCTCCAGGATTTCCAGCCTGGCAGGCCAGAAATTGGGACCAAGTACCAGCGCCCTTTCCAGCCATTCCTGGCACTCTTGGACCCGGCCGGACTGCTTGAGGAACAGGGCACAATAGTAACAGAGTACAAGATCCTGGTCCAATTGATGTACAACATCCCTTACAATCTGAGCGCATTCTTCCTGCACGTAATTCTTGTTCCGGGCATCAAAATATTTTTTTATGTACTGAAACAACCCTTCCAAAAGCACGAAACGCATTTCCGGGGCTACTTTCCGCAAGGCGTTTTTCAAATCGAAGCGCAGACTGCTCCATTGTTCATACTGGTAATCCCGGCAGATAATTTCCAACCAGGCTTCCACAGAGCCGGGATAAACCTTGAGGGCCTTTTCAATAAGCCCGTATCCTTCCTTGAGATCCTGGCTGCTTCCCTGACTTCGAGCGGCTTTAACCAAGTAATGGGCCTGGGGGAGGGGCTGATTCAATAGAGCATAATACTGCGCTGCTTTTTGGTACTGGTTAGCTTCGGCATACAACTGGGCCATTTCCTTAATAATGGCTGGATCGTTGCCCGCCATCTCGTGGGCATGTTCCAGGGCGGATTGAGCCCTGTCCAGAATGCCTGCCCGCTTAAAATCCAGGGCTAACTCATACCATGCCTTGGCCTTGAAGGATGAATCCAGTTGAGGTCGGGCAATCAGGTTGGTGCGGATCTGGATGGCGCGTTCCAACTCTCCCTGAGAGCGGAACAGATTGCCCAATGCCAGGTATATTCCTACCGCGTCCGGATTGTTGCGTACAACGCGGCTTAATTCCCCAATGGCGGCAAAGGTATCCTGGGAAGGCGCGAGAAAACCTTCTTGTAAATAGAGTATGGAAGACTTCTGTTCTTTAAGTCTGCTCTTGATGTTTTGCAGCCAGTAGAACATATCTGGACCAAAGGCCCCCCTGCTGAACCCGACTTAGAAACTCTTGGATTAAATCTAGTGCGAATTTTTCCATTATTCAGGTAGATACTCTCGATCCCATCACCACTGTCTCTGCTTGAGGCAATGTAGCGTGCTATTGGCTTCCGGCAGAACCATATAATTTCTCTTACATGAACCTCAAAATATACGCTCCTAAAACACTCTGCAAAAGAGACAATCAGCGGTTTTCCTCACTGCCTTCCTTGGAAGAGCCCTCCAGACCAAAACGATCCTGCTCCAGGGGCATGTTGCGCAAAGAATTGACTTCCTCTTCCAAATCCTTGATCTTAACCTTGCATCTTTTTAATTCATTGCTCATGCGGATTTTCTCTGCAAGAAGATATATTAGGGAGATAAACCCTCCCGCCAGGAAACCAATAAGAACAATAAGATAATACGGGATTTCCTGGCTGGTAAATCTGGTGCCGAATATCTCCAGATGCAACCTGACTGTGGTGGATAAAAGCTCGTGATTCTGAACAAAGAAAAGCATGGAAAAGAAAAATAGCAAAATCAACGCGAGTACCCTGATATAGCGCATGATTGACTCCTTGTTTTAAATTGTACTCAATTCTGTGCAAAAGGAAACCCTTGGCCCCTAGCTCCCAAGCACACGTCAAATTCAGCAGGAAAAACCTTATTCTGGGAATCTTGTAAAGATCAAACTTCAATAGTAGTTAAATGCCCATTCCAGGTCAAGATAGGAAAAGCGGCCTTGGCAGCAATAAATTGACTTAATCCAAAAATATATATAAGTGGAACTTACACCACTTACAGACCCCGTCCGATCACTTCTTGTTCAAGAAAGAATTGTATGTTTAATGGGGTATTTTCAACCTTATTAACAGGACGTGCCTGCAAAAAATCTAAATTCTGGTTATAGTAATTATCTTCTAATATCAAAACTCTTTGATTGTTCTGACTTCTGGCGTCTGCAAAAAGACTTTTTGCAGACGCATCTAACAGGGTAACTCGTTTAAATAGTCAAGCATTAGGATGTATGGATGGAACAAAAGGTAAAAGAGGTGATCCAAACGTTCGTGAATTCAGTGCTGAATGTGCTGGGAACCATGGCCATGGTTGAGGCCAAGCCGGGCAAGGCCTATGTGAAACAGGATAACACTGCCAAAGGGGATATTTCCGGGGTTATAGGCTTTTCCAGCACCACCGGCAGTAGCAAGGGAACCATGTCAGTAAGTTTTACCCACGATTCCGTGCTAGCAATTATCAATAACATGTTGGGTGAAGATTACCAGGAAGTAACCAATGAAGTGGCAGATGCCGTGGGTGAGCTCACCAACATGATTTCCGGGCAAGCCAGAAAGGGCCTGGCTGAAGTGGACATGGAATTTGAGGCCTCCATCCCCACCGTGGTGACTGGCAAAGACCACAGCATACGCCACGTATCCTCCTCTGCCATTTTAGCCATCCCCTTCGAGACCGATGGTGGTCCTCTAACCGTGGAGATCTGTTTCAGCTGACACGGCTGCCGCCTCAAAAAAGCGGCAGCCGTGTCTGGTTATAAAGAAACCTTTTCCCCGGGCTGCATGGAAATGAGCTCGGTTTGGGGGGCTCTTTGCTTTAGTTCTTCCCTGAAATTCTCGGTGTTCTGCTCCAGAACCGGAAAAGACCCCCAGTGCATGGGCACCACTTTTTTGCATTTCAACAGGTTGCAAGCCAGGGCCCCTTGCCTGGGATCCATGGTAAACACCCCGCCAATGGGCAGTATGGCCACATCAATATCATACAGTTCCCCCCAAAGCTGCATAGTGGCAAATATGCCGGTATCCCCGGCATGATAGACACATGGTCCGCCCCCGGGTAACGTTATTATAAAGCCCACGCAGGAGCCCTGATCCGAGGAATGGTCCGCCTGGGTCATGGTAATCCCCACCCCTTGAAACTCCACAGTACCGCCGATGTTAAAGCCCATCCCATTCAGGATCTTATCCTGCGGCACTCCCATGGATTTGCATTTACCTGCCACTTCCACGATAGCACCCAAATGTGCCCCGGTGCTCTTGCAGATGTCCACCGCTTGTCCCAAATGATCCGCGTGATCGTGGGTGACCAGAACCAGATCCACCTTCTCCATGTCCTGGGACTTACTTCTAGCGGATGGATTGCCTTCAAACCAGGGATCGATCAGGATGTTCAGATCGGAAGTAATGATTTCAAAATTGGCGTGTCCGTGCCAAACCAATTGATTGGACATGGTCCACCTCCTTGAAAGAGTTTGGTATTTGTACTTGTAAATAACTACAGCGAAAGATTGATACTGGTTCTGTCAACAGGACCTCTTATAGTAATAAATTCTTCTTTAGGATAAGTTTCGTTGTATTATCACTATGTTCGCAAAAAGACCGGGTGAATAGTCGTGTTGGATTTCTTTTTTGCCTGCAAACATCACTTTTTTGCTGGACCCTCTCAAAGTCCCTCCCATCGCGGGGACACCTGATTTTCTATCCCCAATGCGTCCAGGATGCGAGAAACCACATGCCTGATAATATCTTGGATATTTTCTGGTTGGTTGTAAAATGCCGGGGTGGGGGGCAAGATAACAGCACCCGCCTCTCGGGCTCGGAGCATATTCTTTAGATGTATCCGACTTAACGGGGTTTCCCTAGGCACCAGGACCAGGTTCCGCGATTCCTTCAGGGTGACGTCAGCTGCCCTGTGAATCAGGTTATTGCCAAGTCCCTGGGCTACCGCCGCCAAAGAGGACATGGAACAGGGACAGATCGCCATGCCTGCATGCCGGAAAGAACCGCTGGCCATGGGGGCGCTTAGCTGCTCCTGGTCATACAGGTAATCCGCCTGTTCAAAATATCTTTCAAATCCGGGTGCTTCCAAGGCCAAAACCTCCCTGGCAGCAGAGGAGACAATAAGGTGCAATTCATAGTCGCATTTTTTTATCTCCTGGACAAGCTCCAAGGCCAAGGGCATGCCGCTTGCCCCGGTAATAGCCAAAACCATTCTGTGCATAATCCACCCTGAAGAATATTTTTTCAGAAGAACGCCAACTTAGTGTTTTGCTGCGAACTTCCATACCTACCTTGACTTTGGATGGATTACAACATATAAAAAATGTTTTGCATGGGCAATTAGCTCAGTCGGATAGAGCGCCAGCCTCCGGAGCTGGAGGTCGCAGGTTCGAATCCTGCATTGCCCACCAATTAAATGTGTTATATTTATGTGCATAATTGAAGCTCTTGGGTGGAATGCTCATGTTAACCTCAGAACAATTCCAGGAATTGAAAAGAGAGGTAATCAGCTCCATGGAGGGGCGATACAAAATCGTACCCCTCAATTCACTCATGCATTCAAGGTACAGCCTGGCTCAGCCCCTTTATATTGTTGTGGAATATGGTGATGATGAGGTTGTAGCCAGCCTGAATGAAATCGAAGCCTTTGCTTCGGCATCAACGGAATATGAGGCCGTGGAGTTGCTTTGCGAAGAAATCGTGATGCTTTATGAAGACCTTTCTGCTGAACCGGAAAAGCTTGGCAAGTTACCTGCAAGGTGGCTTGACTACCTGGAAGGGGTTATCCGTTGCAGGTAAAGAAGGCCGACATCCAGAAGGTGTTCAGAAAACTGGGGCTTGAAGTCAGGTCCACCAAGCATACTTATGGCTGGCTGATTGTTGACGGCAAAAAGATATTAAGAGTTCACTATTCCCATGGTAAAGGTGAAGTTTCCGGCAAAGTCGGCGACAAGATCCGAAGTCAGCTAAGGCTTTCTCAAGATGATTTCCGAAGTTTGATATCCTGCCCTCTAACTCTTGAAGGATATATTGAGATTCTTCGTGAGAAAGGGTTAGTATAAACAGGTAAGTATTTCCACGGTATTCTTGGAGCGGACCAATCCGGCGGATTCCAGCATGGTGAATCCAGCTGCCATCCACATGACCAAAAGCCCGGACATCAAAAAGTAGAATGAACAGACATCACTGAACCAAATATTCTCAACACCTTCCCTTTCAAAGATTTTAAGAATTTCAGAGGCAGTTTCAAGTACCTGCTGCTGTGAATCAACAAATAACACAAAGAAAAGGTCCTTGACCCCCGGCTGCATCCGGATTTTGTCACCTGAACTTGCAGGATCAATGCCTAAATAAGAGAGCCTTACATCCCTTTTCTTTTATCCCGGACGTATTGCCTGAGGCCGAATTTTTTAACCCGGTACCCTATTTGGCGCTGAGTCAATCCCAACTCCAAAGCGGCCCTGGATTGCACTCCGAAATTCCTTTGCAGGGCCTCCAACAAGGCATTTCTTTCCATTTCAGCCAAAGAGTTCCTGGAAGAATCCTTTGGATTTTGCTCCTCCTTCTCCCTCATATAGAAAGGTAAATCCCAGAGATCTATTTTTTCTCCCTCGGCCATGATGGATAACTGTTCCACCAGGTTCTCCATTTCCCGGATATTGCCCGGCCATGAATACTGGGACAAGTACTCTAGGCAGGAACCAGTAAGCTTTAGCCTGCGTCCGTATTCCCTGGCCACCTTGTCCAGGAAGTGGTTAAGCAGGGCCGGGATGTCCTGGAATCTTTCCCGCAGGGCTGGAATCCGAATGGGGAAGACATTCAAGCGATAAAAAAGATCCCGCCGGAAACGGTCCATTTGAACCTCGTGATGCAAATCCTTGTTGGTAGCAGCTATTATCCGAACATCCACCCACTTGGTCCTATTGCCCCCTAAACGCTCAAATTCCCTTTCCTGCAGGAACCTGAGGAGCTTGGTCTGAACTGCAAGGGACATCTCCCCTATCTCGTCCAAAAAAATAGTTCCCTGGTGCGCTTCCTCAAAGCGCCCGGGCTTGGTGTGATCCGCCCCAGAAAAGGCGCCTGTCTCATACCCGAACAACTCGGATTCCAGAAGATTTTCCGGTAAAGATGAACAGCTAATCTTCACAAAGGGGTACTTGGATCTGTTACTTAGCTCGTGTATAATTTTGGAGATCATGGTCTTGCCCGTACCTGACTCTCCCAAGAGAAGAATAGTGGCCTGGGTAGGGGCCACCCTCTCCATAACCTGATGAACCCTCTGCATGGTATCGCTCTTGCCTAGAACCATAAATCTCTGGAAACTCCCAGAAAGTTTGGTCTTCAGGCTCAGGTTCTCCTGGCGCAAATCTTCTTCCCTGGCCTGTACCTGCCAGTTGAGGCTGACGAATTGAGCTACCATGGCAGCCACTATCCCTAGAAACTGAATATCTTCCCCGGAAGAAACATTTTCCTCAAAAAGCCTGTCCACGGTAAGCACGCCTATGGCCTTGTTCTGCAGAATAATGGGCACCCCCAGAAAGGAGATGCCTTCTTTGTCCATCCCTCTGGCCCCGGTCTTGTCCAGGAAAAGCGGGTCCTGGGAAATATCAGGGACCACAAAGGGCTGTACCGTGGAAAAAATGCGGCCTGTAACCCCCTCATCCAAGCGGTAGATACCCTTTTTCTTTTCCTCTGGGCTCAATCCATACGAGGCCCGGATAGATAAAAGCCCAGTATCCTCCTCTTTCAGGGTAACAGTGCCCCGTTTCATGCTTAGGGATCCGGACAAAATAGCCAGGATGTCCTCCAGGGCCTTATCCAGATCCAAGGCCTTTTCTATTACCTGGCTTATCCTGCGCAGCACCTCCAGCTTGGCCTGGGTCAAATCTTGTAAAGCCTGCATATAGCACCTATTTTTTGGTTTCAAAGAGGGGGAAAATTCATTTTGAGCCAACAATTCACCGTTTTTTGCATTTTTGGAAATATTTTTGGTACACAGGCCTTTTTCCCTTGGTTCACAGAGTTCTTGACCTTGAGACAGAGAAAAAGGCCTGTAGGCACCGGTTTATATCCCGCATGTACCGGAGTATCGGGTGTTAGATGGCACTATCTCCGGACTCCCCGGTGCGGATCCGGACCGCATTTTCCAGAGGGTAGACAAAGATCTTACCGTCCCCCACCTTACCGGTTCTAGCGGTCTCAATCACCGTTTCAATAGCCTGATCCACTAGATTGTCCTCCAGGATCACCTCCATCTTTACCTTGGGCAAAAAATCCACATCATATTCCGCACCCCGGTATATTTCCTTGTGCCCCATTTGGCGGCCAAACCCTTTGACATCCACCAGGGTCATGCCTGTGATGCCCAGGTGAGCCAGGGCATCCTTGATCTCTTCTACCTTGAAGGGCCTGGTAATTATTTCCAATTTTTTCATCTTTATCCTCCAGACTTCTATAGTTTGAGTTCTATCCTGGGTAGCTTGTGGCGAGCGGCTATTTAGCCCCTTTGCTATCCACAAACTCCGGATAAGCGTTCATTCCGCAATCCGCCACATCCAAGCCTTCGTATTCCATCTCCTCGCTGACCCGAATGCCTATAATGGCTTTGATGATGTACCACACAGCCAGTCCCGTGCCGAACATCCAGGCGAATATAACCGCAATTCCGGCCAGCTGGCCTTGGATGGTTGCATCCGGATTGGAGAAAAGAACCGCTAGCAGCCCCCAGACTCCGACCACGCCGTGTACAGAGATGGCGCCCACAGGATCATCTATGCCCACCCTGTCCAGGGCTACAACGGAAAACACCACTATTGCTCCGCCGACTGCCCCGATTCCTGCGGCCAGTATCATGGGGGGCAGGCTGGGCTCGGCTGTGATAGCCACTAAACCTGCTAAGGCGCCGTTCAGGGCCATGGTTAAGTCCGCTTTGCCGAACCAGAGCTTGGAAACCACCAGGGCCAGCACTAGCCCCGAGGCTGCAGCAATATTGGTATTGGCAAAAACCTGGGCCACCGCATTAGCGGACTCCACGTCCGAGACCTTGAGCTCGGACCCGCCGTTGAATCCGAACCATCCCATCCACAGGATGAACATACCCAGGGTAGCCAGGGGTAGATTCGCCCCGGGAATGGCGTTTATTTTGCCCCCGGGCCCATACTTGCCTTTTCTGGGGCCCAAAAGAAGCACACCAGCCAAAGCTGCTGCTGCGCCAGCCATGTGCACGATCCCGGATCCGGCGTAATCCGCGAAGCCGATCTCGGCCAGGAATCCCCCGCCCCAGGTCCAGTAACCGTGCACGGGATAAAGGAAGCCGGTCAGGATTACTGCGAATAGAAGAAAGGACCACAGCTTCATACGTTCGGCAACAGCCCCGGAAACTATGGACATGGCAGTAGCCACGAAGACTACCTGAAAGAAAAAGTCGGATATATCCGAGTAATACGGGGCATCTTCCCCTCCGGCCACCACTTGGGACACGGTGTTGTCCCCGCCGACCAGAAAGCTAAGTCCGGGTATTACCGATCCACCGTCCCCGTACATGATATTGTAGCCCAGAAGCATGTACATGATACAGGCGATGGAATACAGTCCCACGTTCTTGGTAAGTATTTCCACGGTGTTCTTGGAGCGGACCAATCCGGATTCCAGCATGGTGAATCCGGCTGCCATCCACATGACCAAAAGCCCGGACAACAAAAAGTAGAATGTGTCCAGGGCATAGCTAAGCTGCATTAGTTCTTCCATGGGTTGCACCTCCTTGCAATGGCTTGCATTGCCTATTTAACCAAATTGTAAAAAATGTTTTTAAGTTAGGTTGTGCTCTCCGCCCTGAGCTCGCTTTAAGGAGTTTTAGAGCAAGCTCTTGTTGAGGAGGAAACTTCGCCTTCCTTTCGTTGCACAACCTTCAAACCCAAACCAAAAATCGGGCCCGACCTTTGGAAACACATGGACTAAAAAGCAATATGAATGCCACTGGTTCACAAAACCCCGGCTTTGGACCCTGAAAAACTGCTTCAGCCAAGGGTTTACAGACCTGGAATACATTTTTGAAAGCAAGTGTTAACAATTTTGTAGTTAAAGGAAGAACGTGGATGTAAGGCCCAAAAGGTCAAACGTAAAGCTCCTCTAAACTTTCGGTCAGCCCCATCATGGCGGGATGTTAATTGTTACTGAATGTTTGTTACGTAGAGGGCGGCGGGGCAGGATCCAACTATCTTTATATCTCGTTAATGTTTTACATTTTAGTGAAAAAGGTATCTGGATAAGTAACAATAATGTAAAACACTATAAAATCTAAAACTTCCCCAGACATTACAAGGCTATCTTATTGGTATCAATGCTAGCCATTGGCCACAAAAAGGCAACTTGATTTGCCCTGGGAGCAGGGTTGTAGCCACATTCCAGGACTGCCTTTTTTATCTTGCGGAAGAACTATCTGTGGCATCCTTAGCCATGGGCTCTTCCATAACCGAGAAAATTGTGCTTTTTTGCTGACCAGGGAATAGAGGTCCATTTTTGTAGGTAAGAGAGCCAGGTGCCCTCCAACACTGATTGTAAATCCTGCTCACCACCAATTCTTTCATCCAGGAAAACCATGTGTGGGTACTTTGTAAATACGGACGATTACTATACGCTACAACAAGGGAAAGCACATGCAGTATACAAGGAATCCCTGCTATTTGACACACAGAACAAATAAGTATAATTATTAATTTTAGTCCCTTTAAAAAAGCAGACAATTATTGCGGACATTAATCCAGAACAAATGGGTAAAAACCATAAAGATAAGGCTTTTTTTTAACGATAT
>CAZNYT010000002.1:41594-74902 GCA_964577315.1 uncultured Desulfovibrionales bacterium | reverse complement strand
GAACAAAACTCATCCAGGTATCGATTGTTTTAACCTGTGGAATTTGAACAGAAAAATCAATACAGTTCAAGGGAAAAGTGTCTAAGTTTTAAGTGGTTAAGTTAAGTTCTATGTGAAAAGCAGGAAACAGGCATGGACCGAGGGTTAAGGGGCAGAGCTCGGAAGTCGGAGATCAGAGATCTGACGTCGGCAGGCATTGGAAAAATAACCGGACTGAAGCCGGGGAAAGAAGCAAAAAATTGCCGGAGGATTGGAGCACAATATGCTACATAAAAGGGAGAAACGATGTAAAACTACATGGATGCACAAAGAACCGGACACATTTTCTGGGGACAAGACGGGGACAAACCCTGACTCAACACAAAAAAGGGGTTAAGCCTTTAAGCCTAACCCCTTGAAATCTTTTGGTGGAGCTGACGGGACTCGAACCCGTGACCTCCTGAATGCCATTCAGGCGCTCTCCCAACTGAGCTACAGCCCCATTAACAAAATATTTTTATATTATTTAATTTTCTTCCTGTCAAGGCAATTTATTCTTTAAAACCTATTGTTTGATTGTCAAATCTTCAATAGTTCGCTATAATACAGATATTCACCGTGTTTGACCTAAGCTATAATAAAAAATCTTGAGCTTGGGAGCCTGCTGGAGACTAAGCGGTCAGAACCCTTCCCCAAAAGCCTAAGGAAGTGCTCATATGCGCCTGGGAATCAAGATTTTTGCCCTGATATTTCTTATCGCCCTAACCATAGCCGGAGCCTCCTCCCTTTATTTTTACTACCAGGCCCAAGAAGCCATGCTGGAGACAGTGCAAAGTCAGCTATTGACAGCGGCCAAATCCTTTTCCGGACTCATACCCGGGGACAAGATGCAAGACTTAACCACTCCCGAGGACATGGTTTCTACGCCTTATATACAGATTCAGAACATCCTTTACCATATCACTCAGACCAATGAGGATTTTCTGTTCGCCTATACCATGCGTCTAAGGGACAACCAGGTCTATTTCGTGGTGGACTCCCCGCCCAGCGACGATACCGGTGACGGAGAGATCACGGAAGAGGAAATGCCTGAACCCATAGGCTCCAGGTATCCAGATCCTCCTGAAACCTTGCTGCAGGGATTCGTCCGACCCAGCGTGGATACTGAGATACATAAGGACCAGTGGGGATGGACCATCTCCGGATATGCCCCTGTGCAGGATTACCGGGGCCGCAATGTGGGACTGCTGGGAATAGACATGTGCGCGGAACACATGGAGAACAAGCTTGGCGCTCTGAAACAGGCCGGGATAGTTTCCCTGTCCCTGGCAGGCCTGCTCGCCCTGGGCTTCACTATTGTTTTGACCCGGCGCATCACCAACCCCATTCAATCCTTGCGCCACAGTTTTCAAAGAATCCAGTCCGGAGACCTGGACGCTCGGGTACCGGTCCAGGGCCGGGACGAGCTGGCTGAACTCTCCGAGGGGTTCAACCAGATGGCAGGTGAACTCAAGGAAAAGCAGCTTCTGCAGTCCAGCCTGGGAAAGGTGCTTAACAAAGAGCTGGCCTCCAGGCTGCTCTCGGACGAGCTCAAGCTGGGCGGGGATATGTCCAGTGCCAGCATCCTGTTCTGCGACCTGCGGGGCTTTTCCGGCATCAGCCAAAAAATGCCTCCCAAATTCCTGGTCAACCTGTTAAACGAGTACTTCTCATCCATGGTCCAGGTGGTGGAAAAACATGGCGGCATGGTGGACAAGTTTGTAGGGGACAAAATAATGGCTGTTTTCGGCCATCCAGAAGCCGACCCCCGGGCCACGTTCAATGCCATGCAGGCTGGTTTGGAGATGCTTAAGGTGTGCGATGAGTTAAACCAGGAACTGGATCTGCAATCGGATTTGGTCCTGGAGAACAGCATCGGTGTGCACACAGGCAGAGTTCTGGCCGGAAATATCGGATCCCCGGAACGCATGGAATACACCGTTATTGGGGACGCGGTTAATATTGCTGCTAAACTGGAAGACAAGACCCGGGAGCTAGGAACCCGGCTTTTACTTAGTTCCCACGCAGTCCAGGAAATAGGGAGCTTGTCCGAGAATCTCGAATACCAGGGCGAGGTTTCCTTGCAGGGAAGAACCGAAAAAATGGAAGTGTATGCCTTGCTTGGATCTTAGCTGGGATGGGCAGACAGGCTAAAGCTTCCCTGGGTTGAGAATATTATCCGGATCCAAGACCTTCTTGATGTCGCGCATAAGTTGGAGGGCTTCCGGTCCGAGTTGCCTGGACAGGAAAGGCTTTTTGCTCAGACCGGTGCCGTGTTCACCGGACATGCTCCCGCCCAGTTTCAGAACCAGGCCCAATACTTTCTGCCTGGCCCGGGATACCCTTTCCCGAACCCCCTCTATCCCTGCATCGTACATGAAGTTAATGTGCAGGTTGCCGTCTCCCACGTGACCGAACACCAGCACTTGCAGCCCGTGCTCTCTGGCTATATTCCGAATTCCCTGAATAGCCTCCAGGACCCTGCCTCTGGGAATGGTTACGTCGTCACTGGCTTTCTCAGGTGCGATCCGGAACGAAGCCGGGTTAATCAACCTGCGCAGTTCCCAGATGCGTTCCTGCTCTCCCTGACGGGCAAGATCCAAGTGCAGGGCCTGCTTCATTCCGGCTTGAACCCGGCTTAATTCCTCCTCCACCCCGGCCCGGGTGCCATCCGCCTGGATGATCAAGGCGGCCCCTGCCTGCTCCGGCCAAGGCATGCGCTGATACCCGGATAAGCAGGTCAGGACCTCCCGGGGCAAAAACTCCAGGGCAGCCGGCAACACTCCGGCTGCAAAGATGCTGTCCACTGCCTCCAAAGCCTGCTCTTCATCCCCAAAACACGCCAAGAGGGTGGCTGAGTATTCCGGGCGGGGCAAAAGCTTGATCCAGGCCCCAACCACCACACCCAGAGTGCCTTCTGAACCCACGAACAGCGAGGTCAGATCCAATCCCACCACGTCCTTGTGCACCCGGCTGCCCGTACTAAGCAGTTTCCCCCCGGGCAATACCACTTCCAAGCCCAGCACGTAGTCCCGGGTCACCCCGTATTTTACCGCATGCATCCCGCCGGCATTGGTGGAGATATTGCCCCCTATAGTGCATATCCGCACACTTGCTGGATCCGGGGGGTAATACAGGCTCCTGGCCCAGGCCTCTTCCTGGAAGTCATGTGTTATTACTCCTGGCTGCACTTGGGCGGTAAAATCCCTGGAATCCATGGAAAGGATGCGGTTCATTCTGAGGCAGGAGAGAACTATCCCTCCGCGGTGCGGTACACATGCAGAGACCACGTTGGTTCCCCTGGCCCTGGGAATTACTGGAACATTTTCCTCCCTGGCCCAGCGCAGCACGTCCTGGACCTGCTCCACCGTCTCGGGACGCACCACTGCCCAGGGCATGGCGAACTTGCCTCCGGCATCAGTGCCGTATATAAGCTTTTCGTGGGGGGTATGCACCAATCCCTGCTTGGGAAGGATCTTGGCCAAAGATCTTATCTGGGATCTTTTCAGGCCGGAGGTGTAGCTCATGGCAACTTCACTTGTATTTGGCCATTTCCCTGGCCATATCCCGTTCCACAGCCTTGCGCTTCAAGGCGGCCCTGCGGTCGTGCAGTCTGAGCCCCCGGGCCAGGGCAATCTCCACCTTGGCCTTGCCCTCCTTGAAATACATCTTATTGGGAACCACGGTCAGACCTTTTTGCTCCACTTTCCCTCTCAAGCGCTCAATCTCTCCCTTATGCAGAAGGAGCTTGCGCGGTCGCACCGGGTCATGGGCAGCATATCCCACGTTCTCGTAGGTAGCTATGTGCACCCCCACCAGAAAGGCCTCCCCGCGCCGGAATTCCACATATCCCTCCTTGAAGCTCACCTTGCCCGCACGCAAAGACTTCACCTCGGGCCCGGTCAGGGCTATGCCTGCCTCCAGGGTCTCCAGGATCTCCATGTAATGCCGGATCTTCCGGTTAACAGCTATAATCTTTATGCCAGATGCTTTTTTATTCATGGCTTATTTCTTGTTTTTGCGCTCTATCCACCAGGACTTGTCCTGACTTGCGAACCACCAATCGGTGTGATCGCTCTCAAGGATCCTGCTCCCCAGCTCCTTGCCAATTTGGGTCTTAAGGCGGGCCAAAGCGCATTCCAACCATTTGGTGGCGTACTTGTTGCCCAAGTCCTCCTGTTCCTTGAGATTCAGCATGAGATCCAACTGATCCGCATCCTCTGCCAGGCTGGCCTCCAAGGTGCTATTGGCTTCCAGTTCGTCGTGCAGGGGTAAAATATCCTCCTCCAGACCGGTACCCTGTAGAGCATCCTCCAGGGCTGCCCGATCCCGGGTGTGATTGTACATGCGGTTCACGTAGTTCATATCCCCCACCCGGGATTCGTGCACATCGTGGAACAGACACAGATAAACGGTCTTTTCCAGGTCTGCCCCGGCCAGTTTGGCCAGGATGTAACCGATCACCGTGGTGCGGTAACAGTGCTCTGCCACGTTCTCGGACCCAGTGCCCAGAAACTGGTATCCGGTGCGGGGGGTTCTTTTGAGCATGCCTACTTCGTGCAAAAAATCCGTGATTTTGGCTAGATCCATATTTGCGCTCACGTCCTGCATTGCTTGCGGACAACCCTCAAATCTCTCCATATGGCTGCCCATCTTGTTGTTGCGCTGTTGCTGTTAGCTCAGTAGTTGCTCAACTGCGGTATTCGGCGTTGATGCGAATGTACTCCTGGGTAAGATCCGAGGCCAGCAAGGTGAACCAACCCTCTCCCACACCCAGGTCAATATCCACGTAAATATCCCGGGGCTCTAGCAAAGGGGCAAACACGCTGTCTATATCCATGTCCACCGGCCGGTTTCCGGCAAAGATGGTTTGCCCGGCCAGATCCAGCCGCACCCGGTCCGGCTCGAACTGGGCCCCGCTTCTGCCCAGGGCCGCCACTATGCGCCCCCAATTGGGATCCCGCCCGAACATGGCGGTTTTTACCAAGCAGGACTCCCCCACGGCCCGGGCAGCCCTTTCCGCGTCCTCTCTGCTGCCCGCCCCTGTCACTCGAATATGCATAATCTTGGTGCCGCCTTCTGCGTCCCGGACTATCTGATAGGCCAGATCCCGGCAAAGCTCTTCCAACACCTCCGCAGCCCGGCACCATTCCTCATGGCCTGCGGGCTGTACACCGCTGGCCCCGTTGGACAGGGCCAAAACGCAATCATTGGTGCTGGTATCCCCGTCTACGGTGATAGCGTTGAAACTGTCCCGTACCGCCTGGAACAACATGTTCTGCCATGAGGACCTGTCAAACTCCATATCGCTCAAAACAAACCCTAGCATGGTGGCCATGTTGGGAGCGATCATCCCTGCCCCCTTGGCCATACCCCAGAACCTTACCCTGCCGGCAGCTAAATCCAGTTCCCTGGCCGCGGTCTTGGGAAAAGTGTCCGTGGTCATAATGGCTCGGGCAGCGTCCTCGCACCTGCTACCCCCCAATCCAGACATCAAGCCCGGCAGGCTACGGCCCCATTGCTCCATGGGCATCTGATCCCCGATCACACCTGTGGAGGCGGGCAGTATCTCTTCCCGGGCACAATCCAAGTGACCGGCTACCAAATCCAGGCTCTGGCGGCAATTAGCTACGCCTTCCTCTCCGGTGCAAGCATTTGCTTGCCCGGCATTGATCACTATTGCCCGGAACCGCTGCACTCTTTTTAGATGTTCCCGAGCAATCAAAACAGGGGCGGCCTGGAAACGATTGGTGGTAAACACCCCGGCCGCACAGGCTGGGAACGTACTATGGATCAGGGCCAGATCCTTGCGTCCCTGGTATTTAAATCCCGCTTCAACTGCTGATAGCTCGTAGCCTCTGGGGAGTTGTGACATGTGACCACCTTATTCAGCGCAACTGTTCACCATGTTTTACCTAAACTATTTACCTGAGCTTTTTGCGTGCTCTCGCCGGGAGGCTCACAGGTATGGCCAGGCTCGTAAAAGATACCCCGCACCTACTTGAAAATTTTACTTAAGCAGCTTGTAAATACGGCTGCTCAAGTAGCGCGGGCAATAAGCCCAGCCTTAAAAAGGGCGAGCGGGATAACCGACACGCAAACATATTGAGTAAGTCATTGCTATTCAAAAGCCCGTTTTCTGGCATGCTGCTGAAGCATCAACCGCAACACTTCTTATACTTTTTTCCACTCCCGCAAGAACAGGGATCATTACGTCCCACCTTGGGTTCGCTACGCCGCACAGGCTCCTTCTTGGCTTCTTTATTGGCTTCCTTCCCGGACTCACTGCTGGATTCTGCCTGCTTGGGACCGCCGTATTGCAGCTTCTCCTGTTCTTGGTGCTGAAAATCTTCCGGCTGGACAGCCTTACGGATCCTTAAGCGGCACAAGGCCCGGATTACGTGTTCCCTCATCCGGAACAGGGTTTCCTGGAACATTTCGTAGCCCTCGCGCTTGTACTCCCGCTTGGGATCCCTCTGTCCGTAGCCGCGCAAACCAATACCCTGCTTCAAGTGATCCATTTGCAACAGGTGTTCCTTCCAATTGCGGTCCAGGCTTTGCAGCAGGAAAAAGCGCAGCACTTCCTCGTATTGATCCCCGGCGTCCGCCTTGAGCTGCTCCAAGTGATCCAGCACCGCCTGTCGGGTCTTTTCCTTGTCCGGAAGCTTCTCATCCGGCAGCAAACGCCTGATGTTAAAGGTTTCCTCCAAGCGCCCCAAAAGTTCGGACTGCTGCTCTTCGTCCAGGGTATCCGGGAGGGCGTCCCCCACTGGAGAAAACACCTCATCCAAGACATCCTCCAGCACTTCGTGGACGTGCTCTTCCAGGGATTCAGCATGCATCAGGTCTCGGCGCTGGGTATAGACCACAGCTCTTTGCTGGTTCATGACATCGTCGAAATCCAGAAGCTGCTTCCGGATATTGAAATTGTGCGCCTCCACCTTGGTTTGAGCGTTTTCTATGGCCCGGGAGATCATGTTGTTTTCAATGGGCTGACCATCCTCCATGCCGATCTTGTCCATCATCCCGGAGATCCTTTCCGAGCCGAATAGCCGGAGCAGGGAATCGTCCAGGGCCAGGTAAAAGCGCGAGGACCCGGGATCGCCCTGACGACCGGCCCGCCCCCGGAGCTGGTTGTCTATGCGCCGACTCTCGTGTCTTTCTGTGCCTAGGATATGCAAACCGCCCAGTTCACGCACACCCTCGCCCAGAACGATATCCGTCCCTCTGCCGGCCATGTTCGTGGCCAAAGTGATCCTGCCCTTTTCTCCGGCCCGGGCCACGATTTCGGCCTCCCTTTCGTGTTGCTTGGCGTTCAGGACCTCGTGCGGAACCTCTCTTTGCTTGAGTAGCTTGGACAACCACTCGGATTTCTCTATGGAAGTAGTACCCACCAGAACCGGCTGTCCCCGGTTGTAGAACTGGTGCAGGTCATCTGCTATTGCCTGGAATTTCTCCTCCTGGGTCTTATAGACCACATCCGGCAAATCTTCGCGGATCATGGGCTCGTGGGTGGGGATAACAGTTACGTCCAGGTCGTATATCTCCTTGAACTCCACTGCCTCGGTATCTGCGGTTCCGGTCATGCCAGCCAGCTTATCGTAGAGCCGAAAAAAGTTTTGGAAGGTGATGGAGGCCAGGGTCTGGTTCTCGGCTTCCACCTTGACCCCTTCCTTGGCTTCCAAAGCCTGGTGCAATCCGTCCCCGAAGCGCCTGCCGGGCTGGAGGCGCCCGGTAAATTCGTCCACAATCACCACCTGGCCGTCCTTGACTATGTATTGCGAGTCCCGGATGAAGAGGTAGTGGGCCTTGAGCGCCTGCAGGACATGGTGCTGGTAGGTGATGTTTTCCGGGTTATACAAATTCTCTAGGCCCAGAATATTTTCTACCTTGTGCACCCCTTCCTCGGTCAGGGTAACGGTCTTGGCCTTTTCGTCCAGCTCGAAATCCACGTCCTTTTTCAGCTTGGGAACGATGGAATCCATCTGGGCGTACAGATCCACGGAAACATCCGCCGGGCCGGAAATAATCAAGGGAGTTCTGGCCTCGTCTATAAGAATACAGTCCACCTCGTCCACGATGGCAAAATGCAGGTCCCGCTGCACCAGTTGATGGGAGTAGAACTTCATGTGATCGCGCAGATAATCGAAACCGAACTCGTTGTTTGTCCCGTAGGTCACATCAGCGGCGTAGGCCTTCTTGCGCTCCTCGTCGCTCATGCCGTGGGTGACCACCCCCACGTCCAATCCCAGAAAATTATAGAGCTGGCCCATCCATTCCGCGTCCCTGCCGGCCAAGTAATCGTTTACTGTCACGATGTGCACGCCTCGCCCGGTCAAGGCGTTCAGCACCACCGGGAGCGTCGCCACCAGGGTCTTGCCCTCGCCTGTTTTCATCTCTGCGATACGGCCCTGATGCAGTACAATTCCTCCTATGAGCTGAACATCGAAATGCCTAAGCCCCAGAGTTCTGCGGGACGCTTCCCGGACTACGGCAAATACATGGGGCAAAAGATCGTCCAGAGCGGCACCGTTGGCCACCTCTTGCTTCCAGGCTTGGATTTTGGAGCGCAGCTGATCATCGCTCAGTTCCTGGGTCTCCTTTTCCAGGGAATTTATCTGATCCACCCAGGGCCGAATCTTTTTTAGGTATCTTTCGTTTTTGCTGCCAAAGATCTTTTTTACTATATTGAACATTATTATTTATCCTCTTTGAGTATCTATTCCTCCCAGGCTTCCAGAACCTGGATTTCGTTGTTCAATGGATCCACCTTGCCCAGGCGCAGCCTGAACACCTGACCTATGCGGGCTTTACCCCCGAAAAGTTCCGGCTTGGCCCTGACCAGTATCTGCTCCCTGGGCAACGAAAGGACCACTGGACCGGAATCGTCCACTACCACCCCGGGCCAGGTGGTATGCTTGCATTGCTGCTTAAAATACAAAAGTTTCCAATACCTGGGGCGGAACTTCTGTATTTTGCCCACCAATCCCATGCGGGTATTCAAAAAGGGGAGCAGCCTTTCCAGGCCAGCCTGATCAAAAGGGGGCGCTTTTCCCTTAAGTACAGCTGCGATCTGGGCCTGGTTAACCAGGTCCACGTACCTGCGCAAGGGAGAGGTAACCGAGGCATAGGCTGGTACTCCTATGGATCGGTGCGGCTTGGGCACGGTCTCTGTCAGAGTGCCCCCCATGGAACGAATAACCTGGTAAATCTCCTCCGGCTTCTCCCATATTCCGCTGTAATCCCGGGGAAGAACTATATCCTGGGTGCGGTATAAAAGGGGGATTCCCTCATCCCTGGCCCAACTGGCCAGGGTCATATTGCAGAGCAGCATCAACTCGGAAACAATCAACTGCGCAGCTGAGTGGGAAGGGCTCTCCAGTACGTGTACCAGTGTTTGCTGCTGCGTTCTTTCCAATCTAATCACTGGCTCGCTTTGGTCAATAATCACAGCTCCTTGCTGTAAGCGGCGGCTACGCAAAACCTGGGCAAGTCTCCAGGCCGACCACAGCCACGAGCCGGAGCTTCGGGAAAGCTCCTCTTCCACGTCCCGGTAACTGCGGTTGGAACTCAACCGCACCCAATCCATGCGGGGCTGAAAATCCCTTAGCTCGCCCTCAGGGGTCAGCTCCATATCAAAAACCAGGGCCGGCCTGGATTTTTCCTGGTTCAGACTGAACATATCCTCAGCCAAAACCTTGGGCAGCATATCGCTTTTCCCTTCGGGCAAGTACAGGCTGGTTACCCGATGAGCGACAGCCCGATCCAGATCGCTGCCAAATTGCCAAAAAACTCCCGGGGCGGCCAGGGCCAGGGTCAGGGAGTAACCGTGCTCGTGAGCGCGCAGGGTAAAGGCGTCATCAATATCCCTGGTGGTAACCGAATCTATGCTGATCAGATCCCTCAGCTCTGACTCCCGGCGCTCATTTGCCACATGCTCGCCTATGGCCTGGAGCTCATTTGAATATTCATCTGCCCAACTATCCTCCCAGCTATAATCGGCCTGATCCAGCAAAAAATTGTAGTGTTCGGGATATATGCCCCAAGCACGGGCCAAGAGGAAAGGGAGGTTGGGATCCTGGGGCAGCCCGGAAGTAATCTTGGTCCACACCTCCTGGGTCTGACTGTCTTCAGGATGCCGAATGCGGCGCACCAAGAGCTCTTTCAGATTCTCGGCCACCTGGGGATCTTCTGGTTCGGACACCCGAACGGAACGGGTCAAGGAAGCGTGCAGTTCCTTAAAAAATTCCTTGCCTATACTGATCATGCGTTCCTTTTCCCGGGCAACACGCTCTTCCTCCAACCTTTTTTCCACTACGTGGGCTGGATAAACCTCGAAATCCGGGGGAAGGAACTTGAAATGAGACCGGGCTTGAAGCATGGCCCGGCCCAGGGCAGCCACTTGATCCGGCTCCGGATCAGTCCACATCAAGTTTGCAAACCAGAAAATGGAAGCCTGGGTTATCTCTTCCTGGGCTAGGGACCATACTTCCATAACATCCAGCTCATTTTGAATCGCCTGGCGTCTCTGCTGGCTTTGCTGGAGCAGTTCCAGAATTTCTTGACGGGTGGACTCCCTGGGATATTCCGGCCCGATCCAGGGCAGAACCCGGGATCGGGGCAGTTTTATATCCCTCTGATTGATATTGAGCGCCCGCACCCGGGTGGATTGAACTTCACATACCCAGGCTACCACTGGCTGATTGTTCTGCAGGTACTCTACTATTTGTCCAGGGCGCAATGCCCAAGCTTCCTGGTTACTCAAAGAGGCTCGCAATGCTTTATCAGTGTTTAAAGGATCTCTGCCCGGTAAAAACCATGGCTGCCTGGGGCACTGCCTCATTCACAGCCTGGATGACCTCGTTATCCCGCATGGACCCGCCGGGCTGGGCAATGGCTGTAACTCCCTGCTTCAGGGCAAGATCCACCCCGTCCCTAAACGGAAAAAAACCGTCTGATACCATGACCGATCCCGGCAGATCAGCCCTGTTTTTTTGGGCCTGGTCCTGGACCTCGTCCAGAATTTCCTTGGCCCGGGGATCGGATTCGGCCTGCTCCCGAATCTGGTACAAGGACTGCTGGGTCCGCTTGAAAATCTCCATATCCATGTACTTGGTATAGGCCTTGTGGATGGTAAGATCCACGCAACCCACCCGATCCTGTTCACCGGTGCCTATGGCCATGGTACGCCCGTCCTTGGCAAAAAGTACCGAGTTAGAGGTTACTCCCGCCTCTACCGCCCATGCGAACAACAGATCCTCCATCTCCCTGCTGTCTGGCTGCCGGGCATTTACCACCTCGCTTTCGCCCTGGGCCTGGGCCGGAATGAAATCTGAGGGCTCACGCATGCGGCTGGTAAAGGAAAATTGGACTATAAGACCACCGTCCTGCAGAGATTTGATATCCAGATAGGGATATTGGCTGAACTCTTCCAGGTTACCCAAACCCGGGATTCTTATGATGCGCAAATTTTTCCGGGTTCTCAGCTTTTCCAGGGCCCCGTCCTCAAAATCCGGCGCAGCCACCACCTCGAGATAGTTATCTGCCAAAAATTCCGCCCCGGCCATATCCACTGACCGATTAAGGACAACTGCTCCACCAAAAGCTGCGATCCGGTCCGAATAGTAAGCCTTTTGCAGTATATCTAAAACCCCTTCCTCGGACCAGGCGGCTCCACAAGGATTGTTATGCTTTAAAATGACTGCGGCTGGCTTTTTATGTAAATACTGCAAGATGTTGATCCCGTTGTCCACATCCGTGAGATTGATCTTCCCGGGATGCTTGCCCGCTTGCAGCATATCCGATTCCGTGATGGAGGAAACCAAACCCTGACCGGGTCCCTTGAACTTGACTCCGCCCAGTTCCAGACCGCCATCCACAGGTTCATACATGGCTGCTGACTGCTCCGGATTCTCCCCGTAACGCAGCCCCTTTTCCTGGTCTTGGATGACCCAGGTCCTCTTGCGCAGCTTAATTTCTTGATCCCCCAGCTTCAAACTCATCTCCCTGGGAAAAGGATCCTGTTGAATGGTTTTGTACATCTCTCTCAAATCCTGCATAACTCTCATCCTCCTAAAGTGCTTTTTTGGGGGTTGCTGAAGCGATCTTTTTCTCTTAACACAGGCCTTGTACAGGAGCAAATTTTTTCGTTCCTAGAGGATGGTTGTGTTTTAAGTAAAACTATTTTTTATCATGCAGGGATGCTCACATGGAAAAAGAACTCAGGAAACTGGCGGACGAATTAAATAACTTGGACGAGGCCTCTTTGATCAGCTTATGGGATAAGTATTACGAGAGGGTGCAAACCTTCACTCCCAGCCAAGAGTGGGAGGAAGACATCCTTATATTGTCCATGATTCAGGCTGTACGTTGGAAAAACCAACTGTTCAACCATTGTCTCAGCCAAAATTCGGAAGAAAAAAGCGAGGATAAAAAGAGTCTAATTCGGCCAGTTCGAAGGAACAAAGTCAAGAAAACCGCTAAAGTCCTCCACTTCCGACCGCGAGAGAGCGAGTAACCCGTGCAGCAAATAGTAATAATAACGTACATTATCCACGAACTGAACAGCCTCAAACCCCCTTGCATAGCCCCTGGGAACTGTTTGATAATATTCCCGGTAACTTAACAAGGGATATGTTTCCTTCCCATCTGCCCAAGAATCCGGATTCATATCCCTGCGCCTGGCCAGTTCCCTGGCATCGTACGCATGCCCCAGGCCTTGATTGTATGCAGCCAGGGCAAAAAACCACTTATCCCAGGACTCTACCCCCACCCGCTCCAAGCGCTCTGCGAGAAAGCGCAAGTATTTAGCTCCGCCCCGGATGCTCTCGTGCGGATCCAGCCTATCCTCGATCCCCAAGAATTCTGCGGTGGGAGTGGTAATCTGAAGCAAACCCCGGACACCGGTGCGACTGGTCGCATAAGGGTCAAAATGGGACTCCTGATAGATCAGAGCCACTAGAAACAAGGGGTCCAAATCGTTTTCCCGGGCTGCTTCCAGAATGGTGTCCCGGTATTTCAGGGCATTAGTCTGTAATATGCTCAAGAAATGACTGATTTGATAGGGATCATGTTCCGAGGGAAAAAAACCGTAATATTTTTCGCGCAATTTTTCCAAATCCCTTTCAGTGAGCCCTCTTTCCCAGAAATGAAAAAACCTTAAGCTTAGATCCGGGCGGTCCCTGGTCCACATCCAGTTGTGTCTTACATTGGCCTCAAAAGTATAGCTTTTGCGTATTTCCGGATGAAATCCGTGCCACTTTTTATAGCGCAACTTATCCGTTATACCAAACCTGAAACTGGGATTGGACAGGGCCTTGAAAAACTCCGCTCCGGGTTCGGTGTTTTTAGGGGACTGAAGAATACATTGGATATTCTTTTCCAAATCTTTTCGCTTATCCCGGTAGTAAAAACGATCGGGAAACACTACCTCCGTAGTGCAAAGATCCTCCAGGCTGCGCATGGAATAACGCCATTTATTGTGAAGCACCATGAACCTGTTTTCTAGATACCCTGGTCCCTTGACCACTTGAGCGCCTTCCGGCGCCCGGGGATTGGGACCGGACAGAAAAAGGTGCACCCTGCCTTGTTGCAGACTCCTTACGCCTTGTTCATAATCTTGCATCCTCTTCCATGAGACACTGAAATCGTGTTCCTCAAGGAAAAGCTCCACCAGTTCTTCCTCAAATCCAGGGCCAAACGGGGTCAACTGGGCCCGAGATCTTTCCCCGGGCAAATAACCCACCACCAGGGTATCTTCCAGTTTGTGCGGAAATTCTGCCGGTTCCTTTTCCCAGGACTGATAAACGTACCAGGAAACCAAGCCTATCTGGATCAGGATCAAGCAAAGCAGCACCAAAGCTTCCTGTTTCGTTGCTGAGTAGCGCATCCTGTTGCTCATTCTAGCTATCCTGAGTCTCAACCAAGTATTTGGTTCCATCACCCGGAATTAAGCCGGATTCAATGTTTGCCCCTAAAGTATAGACAAAAGTAATGCTGCAAAGCAAAATACGGTGAGTAGTTACACCGTAAATTAATATAACCCATAGCCTCCAAAATGACAAATTTTCTTCCCCCAAGGCGCGCATTGACTTTCCTTTTGCTGTATTTTAAAAAATAAAACTATTTGCCTTACAGGCAATTGTATGAGTTATTCAGTTTGCTAGGTCGAAAACACCTTTAGGCAGTTACAGATGTTTGAATGCATGGAGGCTAATCAATGTCCAACATCGTGGTTTTTGGAACCCAATGGGGAGATGAAGGCAAGGGGAAAATCGTAGACCTTCTAACCGATCAGGCCGAAATCATTGTTCGCTTTCAGGGTGGTAACAACGCTGGGCACACCCTGGTCACTGGAGACAAAAAATTCATTTTGCACCTGATTCCTTCCGGGATATTGCACGCGGACAAAACCTGCCTCATAGGCAATGGCGTGGTTCTGGATCCGGCGATTTTATGCCAGGAAATGGATGATTTGATTTACCGGGGCGGGATACATATCACTCCTGACAGTTTGGGGATAAGCAAGAAAACCCATCTCATAATGCCCTATCACAAAGAATTAGAGCGCTCCAGGGAAGCCGCCAAATCCGGAAAGAACAAGATCGGTACCACCGGACGCGGGATAGGCCCCTGTTACGAGGACAAGATGGCCAGGGTCGGGATCAGGGCCGGGGACATGCAGGATATGAACCTGATGCGGGACAAGATAGAAAAGGCTCTGCTGGAAAAGAATGCCCTTTTATCTAGTCTCTACAACTCCCAACCGGTTCAGGTGGATGATGTCCTGGAACATATACGCCCCTTGGCAGAGAGATTAACACCTTTTCTCACTGATGTCTCCCATCACATCCAAACAGCCCGATCGCTGGGTCAAAACGTGATGTTCGAGGGGGCCCAGGGAGTCCAGCTGGATATAGATCACGGCACTTACCCCTTTGTCACCTCCTCCAACACAGTTACCGGGAACGCCTCTGCCGGAACGGGATGCAGCTACAACATGCAGCGAGTTATCGGGGTGGTCAAGGCTTATGCCACCCGAGTGGGCCAAGGGCCTTTCCCTACCGAACAGGAGAACCAGTGGGGAGAGCATATGCAGACCCAAGGGGCAGAATACGGATCCACCACTGGGCGCAAAAGGCGTTGCGGCTGGTTGGACCTAGTCCTATTGAGAGAAGCAGTGCGCTTGTGTGGTCCCACAGAGATCGCTTTAACCAAGCTGGACGTGTTGACCGGCCTAGACACCTTAAAAATATGCACCGCTTATCAGTATTACGATCAAGAAATACTTTATCCGCCTCAGGAAGAAAACGCCTTGGCCCATGTAAAGCCAGTCTACGAGGAGCTAAGCAGCTGGGACCAGGATATTAGTCAATGCCGCCAGCGCAGTGATCTACCTAAAAAGGCCCAAGCTTTCATTGAACGCCTGGAAGAGATCCTGGACACCCCAGTGGGAATAATATCCGTGGGTCCGGACAGGGAGCAAACCATCAAATAATATATGGACAACCACGCAAACCAAGCAATCCAGAACCAAGCCCATGTTGCTGACCTGTTGTCCAGACTGGCAAGAACCCCCCATCACAGTCTGATTCTGGAAGGAGGCACATCCCAGGAGCGCCGGGAACTTGCCAGGTATTTTTTGCAACTTTTGCACTGCGCTCACGCTAAAGTTGCCCCGTGCCAGGAATGTGATCCATGCCATAAGATCCTGGAAGATGTTTTCAGGGATCTTTTTTGGCTGGATCCACAAGCCGGGCTTAAAGTAGATGATATACGCCAGCTTCGCCCCACTCTGGCTCAAAAGCCCAGTTATCGCTGGCGTATGATCGTAATCACCGAGGCCCAGGACTTAAACCCAGCTTGTGCCAATGCGCTATTGAAATCCGTGGAAGAGCCTGTCAGCCAAAACTGCTTTGTATTTTTGGCCGGGCAAAGAGAGCACTTGATGTCCACCCTGGTCTCCAGGAGCTATATCCTGACTCTGGGTCGTAAGCCAGAGATTGCTTTAGATGCGGACCAGGAACTTTTGTATCAGGAATTGACCAGGTTCGTGCGATCCGGTCAGGGCTTCATGGATAAAACTTCCTACAAAAATGTCATGAGCCTGGATCAGGCCAGGCAATTTTTGTCCCGGGTTCAAGCAGATCTCTCCCGAAGCATGCGCCAAGATTACGGCTATTTCCAGCATCTTGGACCCAATGCCTGGCACCGCATGTGCTTGACCCTGCGCACTGCGGAAGAAGCCCTGAACTACAATGTCCGCATTGATCTGGTCTTGCAGTGGTTGGCACTAACTTTTTGGCATATTAACCGGACTGGAGAATAACTATGTTTACCGAGCACGATATTTACCTTTTCAAACAAGGCAGGCACTTTCGCCTGTACCAGCATTTGGGAGCCCAGGTAGTTAAGCACGGGGGTGTCCGCGGGACCTACTTTGCGGTTTGGGCGCCTAATGCTGAACAAGTAAGCGTGGTAGGTGATTTCAACTACTGGGACAGAGACACCCATCAGCTCCATGTCCGCAAGGACGGCTCCGGGATATGGGAAGGGTTCGTATCCCAGGCCCTGCCCGGACATAAATACAAATACCACATTCAATCCCGTTTTCAGGGCTACTGGGCAGAAAAAGGCGATCCTTTCGGTTTTTACTGGGAAACCGCGCCCAACACCGCCTCCATCATTTGGGACATGTCTTATCACTGGGGGGACCAGGAGTGGATGCAGAACCGCTCCCGGGCCCACAGCCATGACAAACCCGTGTCCATCTACGAAATGCACCTGGGCTCCTGGCTAAGAGATCCTGACAATCCAGAGCGACTGCTAAGCTACAAAGACTTGGCTGAAAAGCTTCCTCCCTATTTGGTGGAGATGGGCTTCACACATGTAGAACTAATGCCTGTGAACGAACATCCCTTTTACGGCTCCTGGGGCTATCAGATTCTGGGTTTTTTTGCCCCTACCAGCCGTTATGGGACTCCACAGGATTTCATGTATCTTGTGGATAGCTTGCACCAGCACGGCATAGGAGTAATTCTGGACTGGGTAGCTTCGCACTTTCCCACGGATGAAGTTGGGCTGGGCTATTTTGACGGTACCCACCTGTACGAGCACATGGATCCCCGTAAGGGCTTTCACCCGGAATGGAAGAGCTATATTTTCAATTTTGGCCGCAATGAAGTGCTCAGCTTTCTTATAAGCAATGCCCTTTTCTGGCTGGATATGTACCACATAGATGGTCTCCGCCTGGATGCCGTGGCCTCCATGCTCTACCTGGATTATGCCCGGGAAAACGGTGATTGGGAACCCAATGAATACGGGGGGAACGAAAATATAGATGCCATTAATTTCCTGAAGCTATTAAACAGCGAGGTATATCGCTGTTATCCTGATGTACAGACCTTTGCCGAGGAGTCCACATCCTGGCCCATGGTTTCGCGTCCTACCTACGTGGGGGGGTTGGGCTTCGGATACAAGTGGAATATGGGGTGGATGAACGATACCTTGAGCTATATGAGCAAAGATCCTGTACACCGCAAATACTACCACAATCAGATCACTTTCAGCATCTGGTACTCATTTTCCGAGAACTTTGTGTTGCCCCTGTCCCATGATGAGGTGGTCCATGAAAAAGGCTCCTTGATCTCCAAGATGCCTGGTGACGATTGGCAAAAATTCGCCAATCTGCGCTTGCTTTTGGGATATATGTTTGCTCATCCCGGTAAAAAACTTTTGTTCATGGGCTCGGAGCTTGCACAGTGGAGGGAATGGGATCATGACCGCAGCCTGGATTGGCATTTGATGCAATACTCTCCCCATAGTGAGGTTCAGCTGTGGATGCAGGATTTAAACCGGGTATATTTGAGCCGGCCTCAACTCTTTGAGGTAGATTTTGATAACTCCGGCTTCTCCTGGGTGGATTGCACTGACGCGGAAAACAGTGTCCTATCCTTTATTCGCTGGGACAAGCAGCGCAATCCTTTGTTGGTGGTCGCCAATTTCACCCCGGTGCCCAGACAACACTATGTTTTGGGTGTACCGTATTACCCAGCTTGGCAGGAATCTTTAAACAGCGACCATCCCCGCTACGGGGGATCGGACATAGTTTCCCGAGACCTTCTTTTTCCTGCTGATCAGCCCTCCCATGGATACAGCCAATCCTTGGAACTTAATCTACCCCCTCTGGGTATAGTCTTTTTGGAGCCTGTGAATGAGTAGATCCAATGGTATCTTGCTGCATATTTCCTCCTTGCCCAGCCCTTATGGTGTTGGGGACATGGGATATCACGCTTACCGTTTTGTGGACTTTTTGGTTAGCTGCAAACAAAAAATCTGGCAAATACTTCCCTTGAACCCCACTACGCCTGGGACAGGCAACTCTCCTTACTCCAGCTTCAGTGCATTTGCAGGCAACCCCTTGTTCATTGATCCGGAACAGCTTCTGGACCAGGATCTTCTCCAAACCCGCGAGCTAAAACAAGTACCTGATTTTCCAAGGCACAGCACGGATTACGAACAAGCCCAATCCTTTAAATACTATCTTTTAGAACAGGCTTTTGAACGCTATAGGGACCGGCTTCTAAGCGATCCTCATTTTGCGAATTTCTGTGAGCATCACGCTTATTGGCTTCACGATTTTGCCTTGTTCAGCGCCCTGAAAAATTACTTCGGCGGTGCGCCTTGGTATGAATGGCCGGCCGAATTGCGCCACAGAGAAGACCACGCCCTGCACAAGTGGGAGGAAGAGCTCTCCTTGGAGATACTTCGCGAAAAATTCTACCAGTACCTGTTCTTTTCCCAGTGGCAAAAACTTAAAACCTATGCCAACAATCGCCGAATCATGATATTCGGGGATTTACCTATTTATGTGAGTCTGGATAGCAGCGATTTGTGGGCCCATCCGCACCTTTTTCTTTTGGATGAGGACAAACAGCCTTTGTACGTATCAGGCGCGCCCCCGGACTACTTCAGTTCCACCGGCCAGTTTTGGAACAACCCCTTGTATGATTGGGAAGCCCATGCCCGTGAGGACTATCATTGGTGGTTCAGGCGCATCAGACAAAACCTGCTCATGTTCGACTTGTTAAGATTCGATCATTTCCGGGGGTTTGCTGCTTACTGGAGAATTCCAGCCGGAGCCAGCACCGCAGTCGAAGGTGAATGGATCCAGGGCCCAGGAGAACACTTTTGGTCCCACTTGGTGAGCCATATTCCCAGATCGCATTTTATAGCCGAAGATTTGGGCCATATTACCCAAGATGTCTTGGAGTTGCGGGACAAATACGGCCTACCCGGCATGAAGGTTTTACAATTCGCTTTTAGCGAGGATATGCCCACTAACCCCTATATTCCTCACAACCATGTTCCCAATTCAGTAGTGTATACTGGTACACATGACAATAATACAGTCCGAGGTTGGTTTGAACAGGAACTAAACCAGGAGGGACTGCAACGTTTGCAGGAATATACCGGGCGGACCATTCATTCTGGCAATGTAGCCCAGGAAATGGTTCGCATGGCCATGAGCTCCACTGCCAATTACTGCGTTATCCCCATGCAGGATATTTTGAATCTTGATCACCGGGCCCGGATGAACAAACCCGCTGTCTCAAATGGCAACTGGAAATGGAGAGTGACCATGTCCGAGCTTGACAATAAGGTCAAGGAGTTTTTGAATCGTTTTACCGTACTTTATGGCAGAGACAACCTTGAAGCAGGAGAGACTTAAATGAATACCTTTAGAGTGATTTTTTTCTTCTTGGCCTTTACCGCAGCCTTGCTAGTTCTCATCCAGAATTTCCAGCCCTTGGGATACAGTTCCTCACTGGTACTGGATCTATGGTTTTTTCGTCTGACTTCACCGGAAATATCCTTTTATATATTCGTTTTTTTCTGCTTTGTCCTTGGGATTGTTTTTGCTCTTATTACCTTTTATCCTGGTAATAGGGAACTAAGAAAGAATTTGAAGTTGTTGCAAAATCGGGTGAAGCTTCTAAGGGAGGAATACATGACCGTGGAGAAGGAGAGGGAACAGGAGCTAAAAAACCGGCAGGCGGAGCTTGAGTCATCAGAAGAGAGCCCAGGAGCTGCATCCGAGCACGAACATAAAAGTGGTCTGGCAGGGAAAGTTGCAGTGGGCGGATGCATAATACTGCTTGTGGCCCTGGTGGGCTTATATTACCATAGCCTCCAAGAAAGAGAGCAGCTTCAGGAGCAGATGGCTGATTTGGAAAAAGCTGTCCAGGAAGAGATCACTCCTGTAAAGAAGGATGTTACCACCACGGAAAGACGGTTAGAAGAGCTGGACAAAACTTTGCAGGAGAGAACTGCTCGAATTCGCTCTGTTCAGGACCAGTTGCAAGAGGAATCCCAGCAGATAAAGGCTATGCAGGACAAGCTGCAGGAGCATGCAGGCGAGTTGGAGGTTTTGCAGCGCCTACCTCAGCAAACACGGGATTATTTAAAGTTGATTCGTCTGCAAGAATATTTGCAATCCATTAAATACTTGGAGCTTGAAGCGGAAACAGAAGAGGACAAGGAACGCTTGCAAGAGGCGGGTCAGGTTTTAGAGGAAGCAATTGAGCACTTCCGGGACAAGAAGCCAGATTAAGGAGTTTTGGTTTTCAAGTTGGCAACTATTCACCATATTTTACCTAAATATTTGCCAGATCTTTTTTATGTATTAGCCGTTTACGCGCCAAGCAAAAAATCCCGTGCACAGCTACTCAAGTTGATTTAAACGCACTTGTACCGCTTCCGGGTTGGGATGCAGTTTCTGTGTTGCTTTTAAATATTCCCGTGCCTTGGATTCATTGCCCATCTTTAATAGTACATCCGCCATCAACATTCCAGCCCTTGCTCTTAGCTCATCCCTAGCGTTACCGTGATGGGCTTTTTTTAGCTTTTCATAGGCTTTTTCTGGTTGATCCTCTAAATACAAAATTTTGCCCCAGAGATAATATATATTGGAGCATATATCCGGATAGGTACCGCTTTTGCATTCCTGTACTTTTTGCAGGTACTCTTTAGCGCTAGGCAAATTTCTTTGGGTCAACTGGATTTCAGCCAAATTTATTATTCCTTTTAGTTCTTGTTCTTTTTGGCTGGCTGATTTTAGATTGGCTTTCCATATCCGGTAGCTTTCTTCCAGTTCGCCCATACGTTTGTACTTATTTGCCAACCTGTTGTTTATCTTCCATAACCTGTCCGGATCGTCTCCGAATTCCAGGCGCATGTTCTTTAGTATCTCCACCGCACCTTCCAGATCTCCGCTTATATCTCCCCGTATAGTAGTCAACCTGTGCCAAGCCTGCCATCTTTTAGGCTCGTTTTCTTCGCTTTGTTCAATATAGCGTTCGTAGTGGATCCTGGCTTCGTTAACTTGTCCGGAAGCGAAATATTTTTCTGCCTGGTTAAAGATGTCTTGGCTTTTATCCTCACCCTGACAACCCACAAGACAAATTAATAAACTTATAACTAGAATTTTAAACCTAATCATTGCATTAGGATCCGAGACCCTCTTTTTCTTTCCTAATATATGTATTCCCAGCCACAGGGTACCCGCTAAGTTCTTTTTTGAACTTCAGTCTCGTTTTGACGTAGATCCTGTTCTCTGATTATTAAATCCACGCATATCACCTTTTGATCGTTTTCAAGCTCCACAAGTTTGACTCCCTGAGTGGAACGTCCCACCTGCCGGACATCGCTAGCGCTTAACCGGATAATTTTATTGGCAGAAGTAAATATGATCAATTCATCCAAATCCGACACCAAAAGAGAACCTACAACACTACCGGTTTTTGAGGTTAGTTTCATGTTTATCAAGCCCTTGCCGCCGCGAGTCTGCCACCGGTACATATCCAGGCTGGTTCTCTTCCCGAAGCCGTTTTCTGAAATGGTAAAAAGATCGCTGTTTTGCTCGGAATTGGCAATAACCGCGGAAACCACCTCGTCGCCTGAACGCAGGGATATCCCTTTCACCCCAGATGCATTACGCCCCATAGACCTTATTTCGTTACAATCGAATCGGATGGCGTAGCCTTCCCTAGTGGTCAGGATAACGTGTGATTCATCTCCTACGTTCCGCACCGCGATGAGTTCATCCCCGGTCTTAAGAGTGGTTGCTATCATCCCCGTGCTGCGGATATTCTTGAAATGCTCCAAGGAAGTCCTTTTCACCATGCCCTTTTTGGTTACCATGAGGAGGTAGTCCGTATAATTGAAGTTATGCTCGGACAGAGCTGTAGCAATGTATTCCTCGGTACTCAAAGGCAATAGATTCTTGATGTGAACCCCCTTGGCTGTTCTGGAACCTTCGGGTATTTCGTAGGCCTGGAGCTTGTATACTTTCCCTGTATTGGAAAAGAGAAAAATCTCGCGGTGGTTACTAGTGGTAAGTAGCGTGCTGATAAAATCCTTATCACCGACATTGGCTCCAGCTATTCCCTTCCCACCTCTTCTTTGCTGATGGTAATATTCCAAGGGAGTTCTCTTGATATAGCCTTTTCTGGAAAGGGTAACAACAACCTCTTGATCCGGGATTAGATCCATAACATCAATGGATCCTGGCTCCTGTTCCATTATGGTAGTGATGCGTTGCGTAGCATAATTATTTTTAAGTTCCTGCAGTTCCTTGCGGATCTCTCCCTTCAGGACTTCGATGCTTTCCAAGATACTTTTCAGAAATTCTATTTGTTTCAAGACTTCCCGGTATTCCTGTAAAATCTTTTCCCGTTCCATGTTGGTAAGTCTTTGCAGGCGCATATCCAATATAGCCTGGGCCTGTACCGCACTTAGTTCAAAACTGTTCATGAGAGCTTCTTTGGCTTCCTGGGTTGTGCTGGAGGCCCGGATCAGCCTTACAACCTCGTCTATGTTGTCCTGGGCGATTTGAAGACCTTCCAGGATATGTGCCCTATGCTCCGCCTTTTCCAAATCATGCCTGGATCTTCTTAATATAACCTCTTTTCTGTGCTCCAGAAAATATTCCAGGATCTGCTTCAGGTTAAGAAGCTGAGGCCTGTTATTGATAACAGCCATCATATTTATCCCGTAACTGGTTTCCAGAGAGGTCATCTTGTACAGCTTATTCATGATCACGTCCGGGATGGAACCTTTTTTCAGATCCAATACAATCCGAATACCATTTCGATCGGATTCATCCCGCAGATCAGTTATTCCTTCTATTTTTTTCTCGTTGACCAAGTAGGCGATTTTTTCCACCAAGTTGGCCTTGTTCAAAGCATAAGGAACCTCTGTGACCACTATGGATTCCTGTCCTTTGGATCTGGATTCCACTTCCAGTTTAGAGCGCATCCGGAAACTGCCCCTTCCGGTTTCATATGCCTCTTTTATCCCGGCCATGTTGTAAATATATGCTCCGGTGGGCAAATCCGGACCTTTTATCCATTTCATGAGGGAGCTTATTTCTACTTCCGGATCATCCAACAGCACCAACAGTGCATCCACAACTTCACCTAGATTATGAGGGGGTATGTTGGTGGCCATACCCACAGCAATGCCGGAACTTCCGTTCACGAGTATATTGGGTACCCTAGTGGGCAAAACCTCGGGTTCACTCAAGGTATTGTCATAGTTGGCCCGAAAGTTGACAGTATTTTTTTCTATATCCGCCAAAAATTCTCCGGCCAGTTTGGACATCCTGGCTTCAGTATAGCGCATGGCTGCAGGCACATCCCCGTCTATGGAACCGAAGTTGCCCTGACCGTCCACCAGGGGATCACGCATATTAAAATCCTGGGCCATTCTTACCAGGGCATCGTACACAGCCGAATCCCCATGGGGATGATATTTACCTATTACATCACCTACTACCCGGGCTGATTTTTTGTGGGGTCGGTTATAAGTGTTTCCCAGTTCGTGCATGGCGTACAGTATCCGCCTGTGCACGGGTTTCAATCCGTCCCGTACGTCAGGTATTGCCCTGCCTATAATAACGCTCAGGGAATACTCCAGATAAGATTTTTTTATTTCCTGTTCTATACTTATTTCGCTCAATTCTCGTTCTCCGTAGCAAGGTTAATATTTGTGCACCTATAGTGATCCTCTTTGTCCTGCAGAATTCATCCGGCTGTTATATATCCAGATCTGCAACTTCCAAAGCGTTCTTCTCTATGAATTCCCGGCGCGGCTCAACTTTATCCCCCATTAACCTGGAGAAAAGATCGTCTGCCCACTCAGCATCCTGGATCTGAACTTGGAGCAATTTTCTATGATCCGGATCCATAGTAGTAGCCCAGAGCTGTTCCGGGTTCATCTCTCCCAGACCTTTATATCTCTGTATATTCAGACCTTTATGTGCCAGTTCGAAAACCTTGTTCAACAAATTAAAAATACCTTGTACCGATATAAAATCTTTTTGGGTCTTGACTATAAAGTCCAGCTCCGGATTAACCTCCAAGATACCTTGATAAATCTGGTGGGCCTTTTTGTACAATCCGGAGTTAAAAAACTCTATCCCCAATCTAATACTGTGTTCATTTCTATCTGTAAATCGGATATAATATCTTTTCTCTTCCTCGCCTTCCTCCTTTTCCAACTCACTTGCAAAACCTTTGGATGAAAAATATTCGTATAAAGCGGAACAATCTTCATATACCAGTTGGGTGGGGTGGATTCTAGTTTTATAATTTAAGATTATGTGAAACAGTTCTTCCTTAATGCCCATGTTTAGTGCATCTGTAAAACTGTCCCTCAATTCGATCAAATCTTTTACCAGATTAATCATTTCGTCTTGGGAATATTCTTTCCCGGATTGAGTCTGTATTGATATCTGATCATAGACTCGGTTAAGTAGAAACTCGTTCATGGTATTTTCGTCACTTATAAACTTTTCAAAATTGCCTTTCTGAACGCGGTATAGCGGCGGTTGGGCTATATATAGATATCCCTGCTCTATAAGCTTGCTGAATTGTCTGTAGAAAAATGTAAGAAGCAAGGTCCGTATATGAGCTCCGTCCACATCCGCGTCAGTCATGATAATGATTTTATGATATCTGATTTTGTCCAGATTCAAGCCCTCATCTCCAATCCCTGCCCCCATTGCGGTAATTAGCGCTTTTATCTCGTTGTTTTCCAGAATTTTTTCGAACCTTGTCTTCTCTACATTCAGGATTTTTCCTCTCAAAGGTAATATAGCCTGATATTTAGGGTTCCTTCCCTGTTTAGCAGATCCCCCTGCGGAATCCCCTTCTACTATAAACACCTCGGACTCTTCAGGATTCTTGCTTTGGCAATCCGCCAGTTTTCCTGGCAGAGCATTATCTGCCAAGGCTCCCTTCCTGCGTACCAGATCCTTGGCTTTTCGCGCTGCTTCCCTAGCCCTGGCAGCATCTACCACTTTTTCAACTATCTTTTTGGCGTCTTTGGGATTTTCGTTCAAAAAATCTGCTATTTTTTCGTATGCCAGTCCTGACACGTACCCAGAGACTTCGCTGTTTCCCAGCTTTGTCTTGGTTTGGCCTTCAAATTGTGGATCCGGAATCTTTACGCTGATAATGCCTGTTAATCCCTCTCGGACATCATCTCCAGTTAGTTTGTGCTTCCATTTTTTGGGCAAATCTTGAGCATTTTGTATGTAATTGTTTATGGCCCTGGTAAGGGCTGATCTCAAACCAAACAGGTGAGTCCCCCCTTCAGCAGTTCTTATGTTGTTCGCAAAAGAATACACGTGTTCTTTGTATCCACTTGTATACTGCAAGGCTAGCTCTATAGAGGCCTCGTTAGCCTCTCCCTGGACATGAATGATTTTGTGTAGGCCGTTTTGTTGGTTAATGTTTTCCAGAAAAGAAACTAGGCCACCTTCATATTTAAAAACATTCCTTTTTTGGTATCTTTCGTCATGGAATTCGATTTCCAGGCCTTTGTTAAGGTAAGCAAGCTCTTCCAGCCTTTTAGCCAATGTATCGTGTTCAAAATTTACTTCAGGAAATATGTCCTCATCTGGACGAAACTTAATGGTTGTCCCCCTCCCGGCTGTCTCGCCCTCGTGACTTAATCCTACAATAGGTATTCCACGTTCATATTTCTGAAAGTACTTCTCTCCGTCCCTTCGGACTGTTATTTCCAAGTATTCGCTCAAGGCGTTAACAACCGATACTCCTACTCCATGCAACCCTCCTGAGACCTTGTAACTGGAATGATCAAACTTTCCTCCCGCGTGTAATACCGTCATCACTACTTCCAAGGCGCTTCGATTCTCCTTGGGATGTAGGTCTACAGGGATTCCTCTTCCATTATCTGATATTGTGACGCTGTTATCCAAGTGTATGGTAATCCGAATATGATCGCAAAATCCGGCCATGGTCTCGTCTATACTGTTGTCCAAAACCTCATAGACTAGATGCAACAGTCCTTTAACATCTGTTGATCCTATATACATAGCCGGACGTTTACGTACGGCTGATAGACCTTCCAGAACATGTATATTTTGGGCAGTATAGTCGTTTTCCTGATTGTGAGTATTTGAGTAGTTCATTTTGTTTAATCTATCTCCTCTTCTGTATAATAGGTTTCTTCTTCTATTTGTACCGGCATGGTCATAACAAAATATGTTTCGTCATTTAATCCTGAGATCTTGCAAGGTAAAACCTGACCTGCAAAACTGAATTTAACGTTTTCCTCCTCCATGTGACCAAGTATTTCAAGTAGGCCCTTGGTATTGAATATAATATGGTCAAGGTCTCCTTCATACTCACAAGAAATATTTTCCTGAGCATCACCGCTTTCCACTGCTGTACTATTAAGCTTAATTTCTTCTTTTCCTAATTCTATTAAGGTAGACATTTGAATATCTGTATTGAAGATTTGGATTCTTTCCAACGATTCCATGAGTTCGTTTCTGTTAACTATTAAAAAAGATGAAAATTTATTCTCGTATGTTTGAATAAATTGATGGTAGTTCGGGAATTGATACATGCTCAAGGGAAGACAAAAACTTTCCCTTTTATCTTGGGTTCTAAAAAATATCTTGGATTCTGTTATACTTATTTCTACTACACTGTTAGGCATCCATTTTCTTAATTCTATCAAATATTTCTTTTGAATAAGTATGCCATTTTCATCCAAAATTTCTCTAAATTCAGTATTTTCTAAATGATATAAACTGAGTTGATGACCATTAAACGCGCAAACTTCAACATAGTTTTCATTTCCTGGAATTAATTTCAAACAAGTCATAGCTTGCATGGAATCATCATCACTTATACAAAATAAACTTTTTTCAATGAAATCTTTGATTTTTTCTCCCGAACATAAAATGTTATTCTCACCCGGGAATTCTTCAAGTTCTGGAAACCATGAGCTATCGCTAGTAGGTATTTTGTATTGTCTTTTATTCTGTAAAACCCACACTATATCATTTTGTTTTTTTATAGTGATTGGTTCAGGCCTGAGTTTTTTAATCAAATCCGTTATTTTTCTACCTTGAGTTCCTATTAATCCCTCTTCTTTCACTTCAGCTTTATATTCTCCAGTAAATTCTACATTGCTATCAGTACTCATTATCTTTAACGAGTTCTCATCGCTTTTAAACCATATAGTTCTCAGAAATGCTGCTCCAGTTTTTTGAGGAATAATATTTGACGCTTTTATTATTCCATCTACTAAATCTTCTTTATATATTATTACATTCATATTTTTTATTGTATCCTATGTTTATTTGTTAATTTTTATCTTAATTATTTGATTTTATTTTATATTTTCTAGTTCAAAATTATTTTTTAATTTGTTAATTGATCCTTTACTTCTTATATGATTGTTCATATCAGCTACTTATTTACTATTAAATTGTCTTTATGTATATTAATTTAGTATCTCACTGATTTTATATGTATTTTTAATTCATGAATTTGCTTTCTTCCAGCTGCAGCCTAATTTTTATTCTATCCCGAGATTAAGAAATAGTTATAAACCGGCACTCACTTTGTAGTATCAATCCCACTTGGGCCGCTTTTTGCCGAGAGCGTTCTAGCTAGCTACAGGCTCCGAGAGCCTGCTGCTTAGAGAGAGAGAAGTTTTTTTAGTGCTAAAAAAGGAGCATGTAAGTTTCGGATAAACTCCAGTGGAAGCTGATCCCTGACTCCTGACCACTGGCTCTTGGGTTTGTAATTTTCCCAATTGGTTATTTTAGTGCCCAATGTCCAATGCGATCAGCGGAGATCAGGGTAATCTGTTTACCCGGTTAAACCGGGTACCCCTTTGGGGTGTTTAACTGGGCTGTTAATATTCTTCCGCCTTTTTTCTTCACAGATGAACCATCTGCGGCAAGAAAAGAGAATGAAACCGCAGATCTCGCCCAGTGAAATGGAAGAAATTTCACGGGGTAAACAGATCTTCGCAGATAATGGAGAAAAGATTTAAGTTTACACATTGCGTCCGGATAATAAATTTCGCAGTAGTATTAATAGTTGTTTTTGTTTTTCTTGACATGATTTCCCTTAACTTTTTGGTACCGTTAATATTTGATTTTTACTTTTTTTAGCGCTATTGTGAAAACTATTATAAAAAAGTTTAATTTTTTGGTTACTTCGCGAACCATCTTTTAACTTCAATATCGTGTATATTTTCAGTTAAATCCTTATCATTTTATTTAGAAACTACCTACAGGTCAAGCATAACCCAAATTCTTATGTTATAACCATTCTAGTTGTTGGGTTCATTATCAAAGTTGAACCATTAATTTTCAGTTCTCTATCAATTTTATTCTTTTTCAGGAGTTTCAAAATGCACGAAGTTAGTTTGAATCGGTTTATAACTGACTATGTATCAGGCAAAAGCATAACCCTGACCACTTACGAAGATTTACGCCAGTATTTAGGTAGACTTTTAGTTGAAGAAAAAGGCTTTCCTATTCAGAATATTTCTTCCAAATATTTGCTCAGTCTGGACTTGGGAGATGTGGATTACGATATAATAGTTGATTACGTGGTTTATCTACAAGATAAGCCTGCCCTTTTACTTGGTTTTTGCCCAGGTGCTGTTTCAACTTATGTTACTCAGTTCGTAAGTCTTGCCCGGATTTTCCCTCGTGGTCCGGTTCCTTTCGCTGTGGTTACGGACACCATGGATGCTTCATTAATTCGTGTTCAGGATAAAAAAGAGTTGTGCCGCGGAATTAATTGCATTCCAACCTGGAATCAGTTGCAATCTATGTACGCTTCCTGTTCTGACTTTAATTTTTCATACAAACGTTTAAATATGGAAAAGAGAATAGCTTACGCCATGTTTGCTTTGAGCGGAGGATGTTGTTCCCAGGAATGCACTACCAATGATTGATATTTATATGATTTTGCAATTTTAACGCCTGGGTTATACTTTTTTTGTCTGCTGTAGCAGTTCCCACTTGTCCCACAACAACCCCTGCGGCATAGTTAGCCAAAATACAGGCTTTTTGTAGTGTAAGTCCCGCTTCCAAACATATACCCATGGCAGCGATAACAGTGTCCCCTGCTCCTGTAACATCGTATACATTTCTAGCACTGGTAGGAAAATGCGTGATATTTTCATCCTCGCTGAAAAGTATCATTCCTTTTGGTCCCAGTGTAATCAATAGATTCTTCAACCCCTTAGCATGTTTTAACCTTTTTCCCGCCTTAATAACATCCTGTTCATTCCTTATCTTTATTCCGCTCCCTTCCTCTGCCTCTTTTTGATTGGGTGTCATTATATATATATTCTTATAATCTTTGAAGTTTTTGTCTTTTGGATCCAAAACTATTTTTTTGTTTTTTATGAAAGAAAGAGTTTTCTTTCTTATCAAGCCTTTGCCATAGTCCGAGATTAATATGTATTCGCCTATATCATTTTTTCTTAGTTTCTCCAGTATCTTATCATCATCCTTTCTATTTAAATTTGAGTTGTTCTCTATATCCACTCTAGCTATTTGTTGACTGTTCCCGATAACCCTTGTTTTGATAGTTGTTTTTCTTTGATTTGACACTACAATGTCGCTGTCTATTCCCTCGGATTTCAAAATCTCTGATACACGCTCTCCGTGTAGATCGTTCCCTACTGTACCTAAAAGTATTGGCTCACCACCCAAGCTCTTTATGTTTCTTGCTACATTACCTGCCCCTCCCAGAGAATAGGTTTCTCTTTCCACATATACCACTGGAACTGGCGCCTCGGGTGAGATTCTGGAAACATCGCCCCATTGATAATGATCCAACATGATATCCCCTAACACCAATATCTTTTTGCCTTGTATCTTTTCCAGACTATCTATAAGGTTTTCTTTTGTATCCATAATCCCTAAATATCCTCTTTTCCTACGCCCATGAAATTTAATAGTTCTTCCAACTCTTGTTCGTTTTCATATTTAATAGTTATTTGTCCTTTTTGTTCATTTCCTTTCAATTTTAATTTATTGGAGATAGGGAGTTTTTCCTTAATCTTATTTTCCAGATGTTGGCTGTATTCATCTTTATGGGCTTTATTGTTACCCCTTACTTTATTCTCTTGGGTGGTATAATTTTTTACTAACTCTTCGGTTTGCCGCACTGACAATTCTTTTTTTATTATTTTATCACAAATTTTGATCATCAATTCTTCGTCTTTAATACTTAATAAAGCACGTGCATGTCCTGACGTTATTTCTGAGCTTTCTATCAGATCTTGCACTTTTTGTGGCAGTTTTATTAAACGCAGCAGATTTGTCAGCTGCGGTCTGCTTTTCCCTATTTTGGTAGCCAATTGATCCTGGCTAACTCCTAGTTCATCTTGTAATTTTTGCAGTGCGAAAGCCTGTTCCATGGGATTTAAATCCTCCCTTTGCAGGTTCTCTATTAAAGCTATTGCCAGAACTTCTTGGTCCTGAAATTCTTTTATCAATGCAGGTACGGTTGTTAGTCCCGCTTCTAAGCTAGCCCTCCACCTTCTCTCACCTGCGATAATTTCATATTCTTTGTCACTGTTTTGACGAACTAATATGGGCTGTAATACGCCTTGCTCCTGGATGGATGAAGCAAGTTCCGTTATCTTTTCCTGGGAATAATTTTTGCGTGGCTGCATTGGGTTGGGCTTAATTTTGTTTATGTTAATGTATACTATTTCGTTGTTTTGCTCTTCATAATAGCTGGGTTTAATTAAGGCATCCAATCCTTTTCCTAGTCCCTTGTCATTTTTTTTCATTTTTTGGTCCTTTTTTTTACGATTATTTTTCCTTTTTTGTAACTACTCACCAAATCTTTTTGGCTCTTTCAGCTCAAGTGTACGCCAAGCCTGAAATGTTTTTCCTCTCGCCCGCTTCGCTAGAGGCACCCGGTTAAATACCCTAAAGGCTTGCCCGGTTAACCTTCTTCCGGTTAACTGGGGGATTCCGATTTAACCCGGCAGGCAGAGGACGCAGAGATAAGAGGGATTTTTCATTGCCCTGAGCCGGGGCAATGAAAAAGGCTCTCGCCCCCTGCGGGGAGCTTATTATTTATATACACCGGCTCGGTGGATATGAATAATAAATTCTTCTCTTGCTAATTTCTCAGCGAGCTCTGCGCCTCTAGGGCCTGCAGGCCCGGGCGTGAGACATTCTTTTCTTTACGTTACCGGTGAATATTTTATGTAGAATATGGTGAATAGATGCCCTTTTTTTGCCAAATTATTATCTAGATCCTTTTTATCTTCTGGACTCACACTTGACCTGATTTATACACAGGGTATACTTACTCCAGTTTTTGAATACACAATATTACCTAGTGCATAATTTGATTAAAATACAATGAATAGCTGCTTGTATTTTTCACTTTTATTCTCTGTTTTTTAATCTCGTGTCTTTTTTTTAATTCGAAAGGAGGTATTTCCCATGTTTCAAAACGATATTCAACCTATCTATAACGAGCAAGGCAAACTTATTTCGGTTTGTATTTCAGCTCAAATTTGGCTCAAGCATCAGGATCAGCTAGAATCCATTTTGTTCCAAGGTCTTTCTGAACCTGGGGATGATAAACCTTCTGCTCGACCCGAACCCATGAACGAATGGAAGAACTTTTTGTCCTTCTGGGATTTCAACTACCCTATTGAAAAAAAAGTAGTTTGCAAGGGTTGCGGTAATCTTACCGAAGACTGGACTTCTGATTCTCCCCGTAAATTTTCTTTGCGCACAGCCAATATCAGTGGTCTTGTTGCTTTTGTCTGCTTACAATGCCAGTCTAGAGTGACTAAAAAACATTTTAAGGATCATATCTTATATGAGTGCTCCGTTGATACCTGCAGTGTCTAATTCACTCATCTCTTTTATTTCTTGCAAAGTCCTCCTTGTCTATATTAAGGACTTCTTTTGCTAAGTTTAAATACGCGTGAGAACCTGTGGATCTAATATCGTATGCTATTACCGGTTTACCGTGACTTGGGGCTTCTGATAGCCGCACGTTTCTTGGTATTGTGGATCGCAATACCTTGCTCCCAAAATGATGCCTAACTTCAGCTGTAACTTGGTGGGATAGCTTGTTTCTTTTATCAAACATGGTCAAAACAACTCCCAGTAATTTGAGATCGTGGTTCAACCTTTTTTTGATCAAATCGTATGTTTCCAACAATCTGGCTATCCCTTCCAAGGCATAATATTCACACTGCAGCGGTATTAATAAGTGATTTGCTGCGCACATAGCGTTGATTGTTAGAAGTCCCAGCGAAGGAGGGCAATCTAGGATTATATAATCATATGGTTCTCTTATTTTTTTTAAAGTTCGGTATAAGTAGTACTCCCTGTTGTTTTTATTTTGCAATTCTAGTTCTGCCCCAACCAAGCCATTTCCTGCGGCTATAATATCCAAATATTTTAAATCCGTTTTTTGGATCAAATCTTTAGCTTCTATCTCTCCAGTTATTCCTTGGTATAAGCTTTTTTTGCTCTCGTTATATCCTATTCCCAACCCGCTACTAGCATTACCTTGAGCGTCACAGTCCACCAAAAGAACCTTTTTTTCCATAACTGCTAACGAGGCGCTAAGATTGACAGCAGTTGTAGTTTTTCCCACCCCCCCTTTTTGATTTGCTATCGCAACTATCCAATTCACTGTTTGCTCCTTTGTGTTCAGTTGTTGTTTCACGTGAAACAATTTAAGTATCGAAATGAATGAAAAATGAATTAAATATTCAAGTAAGCTAGTTTATTTGGCTTAAGGACGTGCTATCATAAAATATAAGTTGTAGGAAAAAGTGCTAAAAAGAAGTGTGCGATTATGTTCGGCATAGAATACGGATATAAATAAAAAAGCCCGGTTCATTCTATAGCAAGAATGCCGGGCTTTGAAAAGGTTTAAAATTAACTGTAATAA
>CAZNYT010000002.1:0-41494 GCA_964577315.1 uncultured Desulfovibrionales bacterium | reverse complement strand
TCATTCTATAGCAAGAATGCCGGGCTTTGAAAAGGTTTAAAATTAACTGTAATAACAGTTAGTTATAGATATAAAAGACAGGATTGCTTGTAGTCAGGTATGAATCAGTGTTCTGGAAAAAAGGCTTTGGCCTCCTTTATAGAATCCATAATTTGAACTGCTTCCTCGAACTGATCGTTCTTTACAGCTAACAAAAGCTGATCAGCTAAGTGGGCGAAATCTTCTGCCTCAGCCAACCAGGACTCTTCTGCATACATGGGTAAAGATCTAGCTAAGCGGCTAAAATTTTGCACTTTGGATTTGTCAGGCATTTGATTGTTTTCTTGGCAATTAATAATCTCGTTCAACAATTCTTCAAGTTGGTTGCTAGAAAAAGCGGAACTCATCCTCCTCTCCCTTACACTGATCTTGTATTAAAGCAATAAACTAACTTTCTAATCTAAGACTTTTGTGTCTCATCTTGTGCCAAAGGATCCTCAGGAATTTCTGGCTCAGGCATGTTGTCCGGATCTATTTGGGTTGAGCCTTGAGCATGTTCAGATAAAATGGGGCCCATTCCCCGGAATAGATCTATAGGTATAGGTATTACAGTAGAATTTTGTCCTTCAGCAGTCATCTCGCGCATTGTTTGCAAGTACCTGAGTTGTAAGGCCTGGGGATAGGCTGAAATAATCTGAGCAGCTTGAGTAAGTCTCTTGGCGGCTTGGAATTCTCCCTCAGCACTAATCACCTTGGCCCGTCTCTCGCGCTCCGCTTCTGCCTGAGCTGCCATGGCTCGCTGCATTTCTTGCGGTAAGTCTATATGTTTGAGCTCTACTGTAGTAACCTTGATACCCCAAGTATCTGTTTGTTCATCTAGAATGGACTGAATCCTGGTGTTAAGTTTTTCTCGTTGAGCCAAGATTTCATCCAATTCTGATGCGCCGCAGACTGTTCTGATTGTGGTTTGAGAAAGCTGCGAAGTAGCAAAGTGGTAGTCCTCGATTTCGAGAATAGCCTTCTGAGGAGAGATTATGCGGTAATATAAGACCGCATTGACTTTAATGGTCACGTTGTCATGGGTTATAACTTCCTGATGAGTTACATCCAGAGTTACAATCCGCAGGTCAGTACGGACCATCTTATCCAAGACTGGAATCAAAATGATAAGGCCAGGTCCTTTTACCCTCAAAAAACGGCCAAGACGAAAAACAACTGCGCGTTGATATTCGTTCAAGATCCTGATGGCATTCATTAAAAAAAGAATGACCAAAATAAGAATTGGGACGCCATAAGTAAGCATTCACTCCTCCTAAAATTAAATGGGTTTAATATAAACGGTTAAACCTTCCACTTTTTCTATTTGTACTTCCTGGCCGGAAACCAAGGACAATGGTTCATGCGATTTGGCTGTCCATATCTCACCGCGGAGTTTGACTTGGCCTTGTGTGCCGCTCCACTTAATCACCGTGGCTGTAGAATCAGAGCTACCAGAAGGAGTGAAAATAGTTTGCTCATCAACACCAGTCTGATGGTATATAGGTGTAAATTGGGACTTGCTTATAAGGTAAGCTAGGCCCAGTAAAACAAATGTCAGGATAATTACTACAGGTATTATGGTCATTGTAGGTATCTGAAAATAAGGGTGATCGGCATCAAACAGAAATAAAGATCCAAAAAAGAAACTAGCAATTGCAGCAACAGTTAGCAACCCAAAAGTGGGCATATTGATCTCAAGAATTATAAATAAAAATCCGAGAATCAAAAGCAAAATTCCGGTAATAGTAGTGGGAAGCACTGCAAGTGAATATAGACCCAGGATTAAACACAAAGAACCTACAGCACCTGGAAAAATGGTCCCTGGATTGGAAAGCTCGAAAAAGAGCCCTGCCATACCGGCCAAGAAAAGCAAATAAGCAATCTGAGGATGCAGCAACCAGGACAAAAGTTTATATCTTAAACCTGGCTCAAATTCCACAATTTGAACATCGCCTGCTTCGAAAAAAAGTTCCTGATCACCCACTACCAGGCCTTTTTTTCCTATTTGTGCAAAAAGGTCCTCCTGGGAAACAGCAATGTGATCTATAACTCTCTCTGCTAAAGCTTCTTCTGCATCAAGGTTTGCTGCTTCTGTTATGGCTTTTTCGTACCATTCAACGTTGCGGTCTCTATCCTTGGCTATAGTGCGAGCGAGGCTAAGCATTTCCTGAAGCACTTTTTGCTCCATCGCACCTTCTTGGTCCTCTCCAGACATCTGCACAGGTGTAGCAGAACCAATGGTGGTCTGCGGGCTCATAACAGCGTGATGGGACGCAGCTACCAAGAAAACGCCAGCAGAGGTGGCCCGGGAACCTGGAGGATGAACCCAGGTGATAATGGGGATATCAGCGTTTAACTGAGACTTGACCATGTTTCTCATGGACTCTGCTAAACCTCCGGGTGTATCCAGGCGTATCATAAGGGCAATAAAATCTTCTTCTTCAGCTTGCTGGATTGCGCTGTCCAAGAGTTCCTCAGTAGCAGGGGTGATAGGGCCGTCAACATCAACCTTGAGAACGTTATGTTTCTGGTCTTGTGCAAAAACAAAGTTCACTAACAATAGTAAAATAGCCAGTAAAAAAGAGACTTTAAATAATTTCATGTTATTGCCCAGCAAAATTAAAATTTGAGTTAATTAAAATCCTAAAACAACCTAAGTATTATAATGCTAAATTCCTGTATAGCGAGTGCCAAAAATTGAAAGTTGTAATTTCAAAGTGTAAATTTTTATGGGTCCTCGACATAATGAGTGAATTTGTACAAAATCCACTGCTAACGTCCAAGAGCCTTTTTTATACGAAAGATCATTGTATTCAAAACAAAAGAAAAACAAGAAAGGTATCAAGCTTTATTATAAATAGAAAATAACAGCATCTAAATCATATTCTTAAAGGGGAAAACTTGTGCAATATATGCCAGGTAAAGTTTTTCAAAATCCGATTATCAGGAAGCATAGCATCTAGATCAGGTAAAGCCAAAACACGGATATCTCGGTAATACCATTTACCGTAAACAAATTTAGAAGGACTCATGAAAACACGGAAAGCTTGAGCTCCAAAACAAAAAATGTAAGCGGGTTTAATCAAATTGAGGCCGTGTAAAAAAAATTCTGGGTCAGGGGTTATGGAAAGATCATGAGCCCGGGAAACAGGCCAAAAAGCAATGGACTGATCCGGCCAGCCCAGGTGTGATAAAATTGTGGTAAGCAATTTGCCCTGCTGGGAATTAAAACCTTCCTGCAAATCCTGGTATAGGTTGAAATAGGTAAATACAGCATAAGCAGGACGTAGCTGGGCTAGCAAAAACTCTGGGATCAAAGAAGAATCATGTTGTTCATGGTGTGAATCGGCATCAGTACCATGATCTTGGTCCGGGAGAGCATCTGAATAGCTGGAAGAGTTATGCCCAGGAGAAGAAAAGAAATACCTAATACCCATGGATTGAAGGTAAAAGGCATAGGGATGAGTGTTCATAAATCTGATATCCAATCCGCAATCCTCCATGCCAATTCAGATTTACACATTCGGGGCAAGTGGTGCCTGTTTCCCATTCTATCTAGTATCAATACTTGGTTGTAATCAGAATTAAAAGGGGATTTTTCGCTAGAAACCAAATTTGCAACAATCAAATCCATATCTTTGGCTTGCAATTTGTTATAAGCATGATTTTCCAGGTTGTCAGCTTCAGCTGCAAAGCCCACGATCCTTTGGCCTACCTTTTTGTGGTTCAAACTAAGTTTAGACAAGATATCACGGTTTTGTTTAAATTGTAAATTTAAATGACTATGTCCCGACTTTTTAAATTTTAGATCCGGGCAAGCTTCAGGGGCAAAATCGGAAACAGCTGCAGAAAAGATACCTAAATGGGATTCAGGCCACAAATCTTGGCAGCACTGATACATTTCAGAGGCGCTGGTAACAGGGTGTAAATAAAAATCAGGGAACGCAATCAAAGAGTCCATGGGTCCATGAACAAAATTTATCTGGGCGCCACGCAGCCAAAGGGCAAGAGCTAAATACAGTCCCATTTTTCCGGATGAAGGACTACTCCAGTATCTAACTAAATCAAAATATTCCCTGGTAGGGCCGGCAGTAACAAGAACTTTTTGACCTCGTAGATCCTGATCCACAAGCTCTTTAAGGCTAAGATAGTAAAGTTGGAGCAGTGAAGGTAAACGGCCCTGACCTTCTTGGCCGCAAGCTACCGATCCTTGTTCTGGCAAAATCAGCTTATGTCCATAACGAGCCAAAAGGTCTGCGTTGCGCTGGGTTGCAGAATTGTTCCACATATCGGGATTCATGGCAGGGGCAAACACTACTGAGCCAGGATAGGACAAGATCTGGGTGGATAGCAAATCGTCTGCAACTCCAGAGGCAGCCTTGGCCAAAATGTTCGCAGATGCAGGGGCCACCAAAAAAAGATCGATTTTTTGATGGCCAGTTAAATGGGCAAAAGGATTATCCAAAGGTTGATAGCTGGAGGCATCATAAACAGGATCTGCTCCTAAACCGCTTGCGGAAAGGGGTCCTATAAAAGATCCTGCAGCACGGGTGAAAGTACAGCCTACATCTAAAGAAGATTGTTGAAACAAGCGAAGGAGGTCAAGTACTTTGTATGCAGCAACGCTACCGGTAAGCCCTATATGAGCGCGTTTGCCGGAAAAAAGGGGGAATGTGCTATATGGCTGGGGAAGCATGGATATATTCAATAAAGTGAAAGTTTATTCACCGAATTTTTTTGCAATATGTACCTCAAAGCTCGTGCTTTTCTAGGTTCGGCTTACGGTCCCGCACCTACTTGGATTTGATTACTGGATAATTATCAAAGGTCCAGGGTTCAAGCAGGTGCGGGAATTACAGCATAAGCCTCGTCAGGAAAACAGGTAGCCTCCAAGTGAAAGCACGCAAGAAAATGCGGTGAATATTTCGGGTTAAACATGGTAAACAGTTGCTACAAAAATACTGAATATCTATTTAGGTGCTATACAGTTTTTGATGCTCTGCAAAATCTTCCTGGATTTTGGTAAGTTCATCAAAACGAATGTCAGCTCCAAGTATGCCTACTATCTCATAATTGGAATCGAACACAGGAACTGAAGCAGTGATACATAGTTTGTCCGTAAAAATGGATTTATAAAAATCTGTAATATGTAAGCTTCCAGTACGTAAAGGTTCATAAAACCACTCTCGATTGGAAAGATCGGTACCGAGGGCTATCTGTTTGTATTTATATAAATCAGCAACATCACTTACATTCCAAGTTAACAAGGATCCGTTTACATCGGTAATATACATATACTGAATAAAAGGATGATCCTTCAAGAAATCTTGCATTATTTGATTGATGCGGTCTGTATCTAAAGTGGAAAATTCTGGATTGGATGAAAGGTCCAACATGATTTGGGCCAAAACTTTATGAGCAACTTCCTTGAGATGATCGAAGGAAGATGAGAAGAGTTCTGGTAAATATCTCCGTACCAGCTTTTCCATTTCATCGTGAGAATAATTAGTGGTTCTGCCTTGGGCATAAGATTCCCTGATCTTCTCATAGATTTTACCTACGGCAGGATGTTTCTTGTCCACTTTTTCATCCTCGGAAAGATCCAGAAAGTGGTTGATCCAATATGCCACTCCAGAACGACCAGTTTTATCGGAAATAATTATAGGTATGGTTCTGTTAAGTATCTGCTTAGTGTCGAAAATGTTGTAGATCTCTTCATTTTTGAGCAGACCGTCCACATGAATGCCAGCACTAGTGGCGTTGAAATCTCTGCCAGCAAAGGGATAATTGGGCGGTATTTCGATGCCAAGATCGTAATGAAAGTACCTTGCTAGCTCTGTTATAGTTGGGGTGTAAGCTGAGTCATCGTTGCCGGTGAGAGCAATATATTCCATTACCAAGGCCTCCAAGGGAGCGTTGCCGGTACGTTCACCAATACCAAACAGGGTTGAATTGGCAGCGGAACAACCGTATAGCCAAGCTGTGGTAGTGTTGATGAAGGCCTTGTGAAAATCGTTGTGACCGTGCCATTCCAGCCACTCACAAGGAACTTTGGCCTCGTGAGTAAATGTGCGCACAATTTTCCCCACACTTCTGGGCAGAGCAGCACCGGGGTACGGAACACCATAGCCCATGGTATCACAAAGGCGGATTTTTATAGGCAAGCCCTTCTGCTCAGAAAGTTCCATCAATTTTTGGGCGTAAGGAATACAAAAGCCGTAAATATCTGCTCTGGTAATATCCTCGAAATGGCATCTGGGAATTATGTTCCAATCCAGGGCTGTTTCTACAAGTTCTAGGTATTCCTCCATGGCTTGCTTACGGGTTTTTCCCAGCTTTAAAAAGATATGGTAGTCCGAAACCGAGGTGAGCATGCCGGTTTCAGCAAGGCCCATATCCTTGACCAGCTTGAGGTCCTCTTTATTGGCACGGATCCAGCCAGTGATTTCGGGGTACCTGTATCCTTTATCCAAACAGGCTTCCACTGCTCTCTTGTCCTTGTCCGAGTACAGAAAAAATTCGCTTTTGCGGATAAGACCTGTGTAGCCGCCCAAGCGGTGCAGCATATCAAAAATGTCAGAGATTTGCTGAACAGTAAAAGGGGGTTTGGCTTGCTGCCCGTCTCTAAACGTGGTGTCAGTAATAAAAATTTGTTCCGGGGGGCGGGGCAAAATAAAGGCATCATCAAAAGCAATCCGGCATACGCGATTGTAAGGGTACAAATCTCGCAAAAGTTCAGGGCTCTGTACATCTTCCAGCTCATACTTTTGTCGAGCGGGATTTCTGTGTAACAAGAAATCAAACATACTGCCTCCAAAAATTTAGAATCAAATCATTATACCAAAACCCATGCTTGCGGACAAGATGATTTTTGCTCTTGATCAACATGTGTTCTTTGCATAAAAAAACCCCGGAGCGACCCGGGGTTTTTTTATGCCTAAAGGTCGCTACGATATTAAAAGCAATGTGCCAAATTTTGGCGCGCAAAACTAGGTAGCCAAGAGCTTTGGAGGGATAAAACCCAAGCGTATGAGATAGTTGGCTTGCAACTAGGACAAAGGATGTTTGCAAAAAAAATCGTAAAATCCACGAAAAATCCTCCAAAAACTCTGGTTAAAAGGTAATGTTAATCCTTTGTAACCTGAAGCAGGTGAAGAGTTAAAAGGTTTCGCTTAGCTAATCCGGTGCAAAATAAAAATTTGTTTTATCGCAAAAGCATTTGTAACCCGCCAATCGCTAGCTAAACTGGAGAAGGGGGTACAGGATGCGGTTCAGTAGCTGGCTCAGTAGCTGGCCCCGCAGGATCGGGTGGAACTGGATGCGGTTCTTCATATTTGGGTTCCTCGGGATCGGGTTCCTTGGGATCAGGATCTTTGGGACATCCCGCCAGTACAAGGGCTAAAGCAAAGAAAGCCAAAAAAGGATAATAAAATTTCATTTCCTCCCCCTTAGGTTAAAGTTGCAAAACTATTTAGACTATAACCACTATACCTTAAGCTTTAGTCTCAAGTCAAGTTATTCTCGCTCGGGCAGCCTGGGCGTCTTGAAACCATCCTCCACGCTCCAAGCTCTGAGCAGCAAGTTCGTATAATTTGGTGGGATTTTTGTTGTAAATAGAGTCTATAAGCTCGGAAAAAGAGGATTTAAAAACTTGTCTTACCAGGGCTTCCCTGGCGAAAAGAAAGCGTGCCAGCAATTGGTTGTTTTGATGCTGCGGAAGATAAAGTATAAAAAGTCTCCTGCAGTGAAACAGTATAAATTTGATCCTGGATATTTCTCGGTCTATGCTTTCCTTGGTTTGATCTAAAACAGTGAAAAGTTCTTGGCTGATAAGCTGTTCTTCAGGAGAGATATCAGAACGATTGTGTCTTTGTTCGAACCAGGGTCGATAGTTTTCTTTTTGGTAGGCATCCTCCCGCAATTTCATGCATTCATGGAAAATATAGCCGATGCACCAATCCAGATATAGTCCGGTAGGGGCTGCACAAGGATCATTGCGAAAAAGTATGTGTGCAGTATCTTTTAAACGCCAAAGTTGGCCCTTATTCATTTCGTCTCCAAGTAAGTCCTTGTAAAAATTAAATTCTACATGCTGCGTTTGCTCGTATTTTTCGAATTGGGTATACAAGGATTGACTTACTTGACAAAAATCGCGCAGTACATCCCGCACAAATTCGGGTAGTTTGGTCTGAATCCAGGATTTATGCATATAAAGTACTATAATTGGAGTTGAGTTTTCCCATTTCACTAAAATCCGGATTTGTCAATACGGTTTTAAAAAAGGATAAAAAAATACCTAGGTTCAGAGAAAATTTATGCCATCATATATAACTGGACACTCAAAAATTCTCGCACAACACGATGGAATTATGGTATTTTTTCAGATTTCAGCTGTCCAGTTGTATTCAAGATATAACTATCTGAAATCAAAAAACTTTATTATTTAACTAATAACTGATAACTGAAAACTGATAACTTTTAACTCTCAAGATATATAAGAAAGCCCTGGTTTTCAAAGCCTAAAACATAAATGAATATATGGGAAGCCGGTTCTAGACAGGATAAAATCCGACAAGCCTACCAGGGAAAGCACTAAAATAAGATCCGGGGAACATTTGGGGTTAATATGGTGCTTAGTTACATATTAAAAAGGTACAGAAAATGCGAGGTTGAAGATAAAAGGCCTCAAGCAAGCTTCAAGGATTTATCCTCTGCGCCGGTTTAAAGGTTGCTGGACTAAGGAGCAATTAAAACATGCCCAGAAATGTAGCATTGCTATCAGTCTTAGCCTCGCTATTGACTCTAGGTTTGAAATTCGGAGCCTTTTGGGTAACAGGATCAGTAGGATTGTTATCTGATGCTTTGGAAACCCTGGTAAATCTTACAGCTAGCATAGTTGCTGTGATAGCATTATCTATAGCCTTTAGGCCAGCAAACCAAAAATTCAACTATGGACACGATAAAGCGGAATATTTCGCTGGGGGACTAGAAGGGGGCTTGATACTGGTAGCAGCTGGGGGGATTGTATATTCTGCAGTTACCAGGATCATGGAGCCTCAGCCCTTGGAAAATCTGACTCTCGGGATTGGTATTTCCGTTGCAGCCGGGGTGGTTAATCTGATTGTAGCCCGCATCATGCTGCGAGCTGCTAAGCATTTTGACTCCATTACCCTGGAAGGTGATGCCAAACATCTAATGGCTGATGTTTGGACCTCTTTGGGGGTGATAATCGGCTTGTGCATCATAATGTACGCACCTCAACTACTCATCCTGGATTCTTTGATTGCTATAGCCATAGCTGCCAATATTACCCGATCCGGGATTAGCTTGATAAAAAGGTCCATGCGTGGATTGATGGACGTTGCCCTCCCCCAGGAAGAGATTGAAATAGTGGAAAAGCATATCCGGGAAAACGTTCAGGAGGATGCTCACTATCACGGGCTAAGATCCAGAAAGTCGGGTTCCAGGCGGTTTATAGACTTCCATCTGCTTTTGCCCGGGAAAAAGACTATTCAGGAAGGGCATAGAATCTGTTGCAATATAGAAAAAGGGATAGAAAAAGAATTGCCCAGGTCCCAGGTGACGATTCATCTGGAACCCAAGGAAGATGAAGCTGCCTGGGACGGGGATGAGCTAGCAGGCGTGGAAGGAACCTTGGATGTAGAATCAGGGCAAGATAACAGTACCCAATAATATCCTCTACAGCACGGGAACAGTTAATTGTCGCGGGAGCTAACCTGGGCGAATTGTTCGATCTGGTTCTTGTAATTGTCAATGCCCTGAGTCAGGCCCTCTGCTAAAAAGGAAAGATATTCCTCGGATTGAAGGAGGTTCACGTCCTTGTCATTGCTCATATAGCCTAGTTCCAACAGTATAGCCGGCATTTGGGCCCCCATGAGCACATAAAAGGGAGCCTGGCGCACACCGTTGCTATCGAACTTGGCAAACCTGCTGCTGGTATTGTTAGCGGTTTGCTCGTAAACGGTTTTAGCCAAGTCTCTGGACTCGTTGATCTTGGAGTCCAGCATTAAATCCGTTAAAATATATTGCAAATCCGAGATCTTCTGGGTGGAGACAGAATTTTCCCGGGCAGCCACTCGCTTGGCATCTTCGTCTTGGGCAAAATTGAGATAATAAACCTCGAATCCTCTCACGTTGGAATTTCGATGGGAATTGGCGTGCACGGAGATAAACAGGTCCGCTTTTTGGGAATTGGCCATGGCAGTACGTTCCTCCAGGGAAACAAATTCGTCCTGGGTCCGGGTGTACAAAACCTCAAACCCCTTGTCTTCCAGCTTGTCACCCAAGATCTTGGAATGCCGCAAAGCAATATCCTTTTCCTTGACCCCGTCAACTACTGCGCCTGGATCTTTGCCCCCGTGACCGGGGTCGATCATTATGGTGCGCACCTTAAGCCCTAATTGTTCTACCAGGCTTTGGGCAGTCATTTCCTTGCTCTCCGGGTCCAAACGGATTTGGGGCTCCCTGTCCAAACTGGCCATGGTATGGGGCTCGTCCGGGGCATACACATCTATTACCACCCGGAAGGGGTTTTCCAGGGCAAAAACCTGGAAGTCCTCAAGATCCTGAATGTCCAGAACCACCCGGGATTTTTCCTTAGTGTGCTGAGCTGACCGGATTCGATTTAATATCCCGTCCGCTACATTCTTCTCTCGGTCACTGTCCGGGTCCAAGCGGGTCTGTTCCAAATCGACAAAAAGACGGTGCGGGGTGCCCAGTTCCGGATCCGGATCCAATAGTTTGTGGTAATATTCCGCCTGACCATCAAGATCCAATACCACCCGAGTATACTCGTCACTGCTCCAATGGCGGATGTTTACCAGTTCTGCATCCCCTTCACGCGCATCCGTGGGTTCTTGGCCTGTGCTTGATTCTGCATCAAGAAAACTAGAAGGATCCTTGGTTTCGTGGGCAACTTCCTGAGAAGCTGCCTCAACTTGGGAAGAATCCGCTGGCCCGCGATCCTCGGCTAGCTGATCCTGCTTACCTATTTTTTCCAGGTTGCGGCGGTCCAGCTCTTTCAATCTTTCCTCAGCCCGGGATGTGACCTGGCTTTGGGAATGATTATACACCACTCGCAGATACTCAATATAAGCCTGGGCAGAATCCTGGTAATGGTTTAGGTGAATTTCAGCCACCCGGTACTGGGACTGGGATGCCCTGGAGCTGGATGTAAATTCTCGGGTTACTTGCTTGTAGTATTTTTCAGCCTTTTCAAAATCAGATTCCAGGTAGGAACGCTTACCGAGCTCTTCATATGTCCGGCCTAGATAAAACAAAGCATCAGCCGCCTTGGAGCCTTGCGGATCCTGCTCGTAAGCCTGTTCAAAATAACTGGCCACATCCATCCAATGGGAACGGTACTGGGCCCGGTTTTCGTCTTCTTGCAAGGCTTCAAATTCCTGCAGACCTTGCTGGTATAGAGCATAAGCACAGGTGGGATTAAAAAAAAGAAAGGCCAGAAAAACACCGAGCACCGAGATTATTAGCACGTGGACACGCATAGTTTATTCCACCGTTACGCTTTTGGCCAGGTTACGGGGTTGATCCACATCCTTGCCCAAATAAACAGCTACTTCGTAGGCGAAAAGCTGCAGGGCGGGCAGAACAAGGAAACTATTCAAGGGTTCATCCAGCTTGGGGATCTCCCAATTCTCATCTATATCTAATTCAGTATCCGGATGGGTCAAGGCTATTATGGGCCCGCTGCGGGCCTTTATTTCCATAAGGTTGGATTGCATCTTGCCCAGCAAGGAGTTATCCAAGGCCAGGGCAAAGGTGGGCAGGTCCGGCTCGATCAGGGCTATGGGGCCGTGTTTCAGCTCACCAGCGGCATAGCCCTGGGCATGGATATAGGATATCTCCATAAGCTTCAATGCTCCCTCCAGGGCGAGTGGATAATAAAGCCCCCGGCCCACGAAAAAAAAGCTGTTAACCCTGGAATAACGGGTGCATAACCTTTGGGCCGTAGATTGCATTGCAGGTAAAGAGCGGGATAAAATGTCCGGTAACAGGGTCAAATCTTGTACTCGGCGGCTCAAGTTATGCGCGGGCAGCATGTTTTTTGCAGCGCCCCAGTAAAGACCCAAAAGATATAAAAGCACCAATTGGCTGCACATGGCTTTAGTGGAAGCAACGCTAATTTCCGGGCCGGCCTGGGTATATAAAACCCGATCCGCTTCCCTGGCAATGCTGGAGCCAACAACATTGCAAAGACCCAGTGCAGGTAAGCCCTGTTCCTTGACCATGCGCTGACCAGCCAGGGTGTCCGCTGTTTCCCCGGATTGACTGATGGTTAAGAATAAAGTTCCGGGTTCCGGGACTAAATCCTGGTAACGGAATTCCGAGGCTATGTCCACGTTTACCGGTATCCCGGCCAGGCTTTCCAGTATATATTTCCCCCACATCCCGGCATGATAGGAAGTCCCGCAGGCCACTATGTGCAGCTTCTCAGGCACAGGCAGATCTTCAAGTTCCTGGAGTACAATCTGGTTGTTTTCTGGGTCCACCCTGCCAGCCAAACAATCGGTTATCACCCGGGGCTGTTCAAAGATCTCCTTGAGCATGAAATGCTTATATCCATTCTTCTGGGCGGATTGGACATCCCAGTTGATCCTGTGCGTGGACTTGAATATGGGGGTTAGGGTCTGAGACTGATAAATATGATAATTTTTTGGGGATAATTCCACTAGCTCGTTATCTTCCAGGAACACCACTTCCCGGGTATATGGCAAAAAGGCAGGAATATCCGAGGCCACGAAGTTTTCTCCTGTGCCTACTCCCAAAATCAAGGGGCTTGCCTTGCGGGCAGCCCAAATCCTTTGGGGATGTTCCTTGTTGATCAAGGCAAAAGCATAAGAGCCTTGCAACTGCTCCATGCTCCAGGACAGAGCATCTAAAACGGAATCATGATGCTTGAGGGCGTGGGAGATCAAGCACACCAAAACCTCGCTGTCGGTTTGGGAGCGAAAAGTGATTCCCTGGTCCTCGAGCATGGATTTCAGGCTCTGATAATTTTCAATAATGCCGTTGTGCACCAGGGCCAAATGGGATCCTACATCCAAATGGGGATGGGCATTGTTTTCGTTGGGCAAGCCATGGGTGGCCCACCTGGTATGGCCGATTCCGGAAGTTGCATGCAATACTTGTCCGCTGTCCAGCTTTTGCTCCAGGGAGTGCAACTTGCCTGGGGAGCGGTACAAATGCAGGCTCCCGGAATGTGCAAAAGCCAGTCCAGCAGAGTCATATCCCCGGTATTCCAGGCTTTTCAGGCCTTGTACGATTACTGGTACAGCAGGGCGGTGTCCGGTATAAGCAATAATGCCGCACATGGATAGCTTTCCTTTAAGGGCTTAGTCTTTCCAAGAAATCGTCCCACATGGCAACCAACTGGTTCAAGGCTCGCCCTCGGTGGCTGCGCTGGTTCTTGTCTCGGAGATTCATTTCAGAGGCAGTAAGGCCAAGTTCAGTATCCAGAAAAATGGGATCGTAACCAAATCCGCCCTCGCCTCTGGGGTGTTCGAGAATCAAACCCGGCCATTCTCCTCTCACCACCAACTCTTTACCTCCAGGTGATATAGCGGCCAAGACGCATACAAACCTGGCCCAGCGATCTTCCCAGCTTAGATGTTTCAGCCTCTGCAAAAGCAGGCTGTTGTTCTCCTCGTCTGTAGCGCTTTCTCCGGCGTAGCGGGCGGAATATACCCCGGGCTCATTACCCAGGGCAGGTACTTCCAGGCCGGAATCGTCAGCTACGGCTATCAGGCCGGTAGCACGGCTAACCGCTTCTGCCTTGATCCGGGCATTCTCCTCGAAAGTGGAGCCTGTTTCTGGTATTTTGCCGATCCCGGGAAACCTGTCCAGACCGATTACTTCCAAATCGTATCGAACAGTAGATAGGATTTCCCTAAGCTCCTGAATTTTGCCCTGGTTGCGGGTGGCCAGGACCAAGGTGGTGATATCGACGCTCATATACGATTCCTATCACAAGCGCAATTCATTATCCGGACGCAATGTGTATGTTTAAAATCTTTTGTAACTATGCACCAGATCTTTTTTCCATAATCCGAGAAGATCGGTTTACCCTGTGCCCCGTGCAATTTCTTGTTGTTTCACTGGTCTAAGGTCTGCGGTTCCGTCCTATTTTTTCCACCCAGTGTATTTCTGGGGAACTCGAGAGTCAAAAGTTCTTTACAACACCTTGTTTTTATTGACAATTCTTGGGGTTCTCTCTATGCCCTTGATATCTCTAGCTTAACGTACTGATTTTCTTCTCTTTCTTTTTAACTTTTGCCTTTAACTCTCAAGTGTAGAAAAAAAGCAGAAGAATGTTGGAACCGTAGATTGCAAACATCTTCTTTGATTGCATGGGACATATTCTGAAGCGATGCAAGTTTAGCTGTAGTTAAGTTTTAAGCAAAAGGGAATTTAGTATAATTATCAAGAAAATAGCAAGTAAAGATAGGCCTGGGATCATAAAAGATCCTTCTCAATCCTCTTGCAAAAAGGTTAAAGCTTCAGGGTTTGAAAAGTGCCTGAGCTTAAATCTCCCATAAAGACTTGGCTGCGGAGCCTGGGTTCCTGCCCGGAAATTATGGCTAGGGCTTCCTCGGCCTGGATGCTTGCCACCATGGCCACGGTAGTGACAACGTTTCCCAGAGGGATTTCCGCGCCTTGTTCCCGGCTTTTCCCCCAAAAATGGGCCGGGTTTTTGTCCCCGGGAAATACGGTGGATACCAGGCCGGTCCTTCCGGCCAAGAAACCAGTAACCAAAGGACGCTGGTACTGCTGCGCGCTTTGAAGCAGGCTCATCCTGAATTCCGTGCCTCCCAAACAATCCAGGACCAGGTCCACTTGAGGTATAAGCCCGGGCAAATCCGAAGGCCCGAGAAAGTCCATACTCTTTACCACCCGGGAGAAGGGGTTGATAAGGGGAATTCTTTCCCGAGCAGCCTTGGATTTGGGTTTTCCCAAACCAGGCATAGTGCACAAAAGCTGGCGGTTCAAATTGCTCTCTTCAAACACGTCCCCGTCCGCCAACCAAAAATATCCTGCCCCGCAACGGGCTAACATCTCCAATACGAAACCGCCCAAACCGCCCAAACCAACAAGTAAAACCCTGGATCTGGCCAGGGACAGCTGCATATCCAGATCCAGGGTTTGATAATTGCGCAGGTATCTTTCCAGATTGATGCCTTGCTCAAGGGTCAACTCTTGAGCAGTTCCGGGATCCAGGCTGTATTTCTGGGCTAGGTTCAAAAGAACCTGCCCGGAAATATAGTTAAACGGGTACTGATCCGAACGCGAGCTAGCCTCCAGGACTTCCCGGACAAAAGGGTCTTGGGACATGGGTCCAGCCTCCGCCTATAGGGGGGAAAACCCCCATGCGGTCTTCTTCTTGTAGTTGAGCATCCAGGCCAGCATGTCTGCCATTGACGAAAACAATGCTCACATCCTCTTCAGGTATGCCCAACTTGCGGATTACGTCCCGAGGAGTTGCCCCGGAGGGGATTTCCAGATAACCACTGGAAGGGGCATACCTGGAGAGTGTAGCAAAGGCTTCGATTTGAATCTGCATGTATCTGCAACCTGCCGGAGTGCTTTGATGCTATTTTCGTTTGCAGGAGGGGAGTCCCATCTAACTCTCCACCTTGGCCTTTTGCAGTTCAGAAATACTGAAATCCCAAATGGTATTATGCGGCGGAAGTTCCTCATGGATAAAGAATTCCGGGAGCTGGTCATGGGCAGAAGTAAATCCGGCATCGCGGTTGAACTGGTATTCGTCCTTGAGGATCTCTATGCCGGTTTTGCCTATGTCGTCCGCAGTAAAATTCACTCCTAGCTTGGCGCTTATCAGCTTGGCTATCACGTCCAGGGCGTCTTCAGTATCCAGCACTGCAAAGGCCACGAACAGGCAAAAACCAGTGGCATCCACTGCTGCAGTGGCTATCTGCAGGTTTTTGGAGGTATCCACATTCCCGGACTTGCCTAGGGGATCGATATTACCGCCTACATTGAGAATGTTCTGGCAAATTGCGTATCCGGCAGTATGATCCGCCCCCATGGAACTGGTGGCGTAAGTCACGCCGATACCCTTGGCAGCCCTGGGGTCATAGGCAGGGATGGATTGTTTCTTGACTACGGGGACGCGATCCACGCCCAGGGCCTGGGCAGTAAAAGAAGTACCGTTGCCCAGGATGGCCCCCAGGTAGTCCCTGGGATCGTAAATGCGCTTCAAGAGATCGATAGCTGCCTGGCCGTCTCCCCAGGGGATCACTTCGCCTTCCATGGCCATGCCCAAGGTGGTTCCGATTTCAATGGTGTCCAGGCCCAGATCGTCGCACAACCTATCCATCTGGGCGATTTGATCCATATCCGAGATGAGCAGGTTGGAGCCAAAGGCCCAAACCGTTTCATACTCAAACCCTGAAGTCAGGTAGTTGCCTTGGGTGTCACAATACTTTTGAGAGCACTGGATAACGCAGCCGGCATGGCAACCTTCCTTGCTTACGCCGCCGCGTTCATTGATAATCTCCACCATTTTTTCCCCGCTAATCTCAGAGGCATGGTCAAAACGCCCGGAGCGGAAATTTTGGGTGGGCAATGCCCCGGCCTCGTTGATAATATTTATCAAAATAGAGGTGCCGTAGCTGGGTAGCCCCTGACCGGTTACGGGGTGGTTGGCCAGGATCTCTGCCCATCTCTTGCCGGCCTCCTTGAACGCTTCCTTGTCAGCTACCTCCTGGCCGGGGCCGTCCTGGGCATCCAGTACTATGGCCTTGATTTTCTTGGAACCCATAAGCGCCCCCAAACCTCCGCGGCCGGCTGCCCGGCTGGGATTCCCCTTGGGATCGGTGAACATGATGGAGGCAGCCAAGCGGTGGTGTTCTCCTGCTGGACCTACCACCATGACGCCCACCTTGGAGCCGAAACGCTCGAACAGCTTGCTGGAGGCCTCGTAGGTCCCCAAGCCTTGCAGTTCTGGTGTTTCCAAGAGTTGCGCCCCATCCTTGTTTATGAAGATGGTCAAGGGATGCTTTTGGTCCTGAGGCTTGTCCTCGAGCACCAACCCCATGATATCCAGCTTGGCAAGCTTTTGGGAAAAGGTCCCACCGGCGTTGGATTCCTTGATGGTTCCGGTCAGAGGGGACTTGCCCCCTACGGATAAACGGCCGGTGTTAACGGCTGTGGTCCCGGTTAAGAGTCCTGCGGCCATAACCAGCTTGTTAGCATCGCTCAAGGGATGACAGGTGGGGGGGACTTCCCGCCGCACCAGACGCGAGGTTAAGGCCCGGCCTCCCAGACCGGCATATTCTCCGGTTTGATCCTCGAATTCCACCTTGCGGGTCCGGGTGTTGATGCGCAGCAATCTGGACATATTTGTCCTCCTGGTTAAGGGTGATAAGGATGATTGGACTAGAACAAGTAATTGTTATATAGCAGAAGTTGATTTGCCATGTAAAGTGAGAGCCGGTGCAAGCGGAACACAAAATGGATAAAATATGGTGAGTAGTTGCAATACAATAATCCTGCCTTAGGGAGAATATAATGGTAGTTGGGAACTTTTTGGCTTCTTGGGGATATCCCAAGTTGGATTGGATTCAAGTGGGTGTAACCACCGAGTGTAATGCTGCATGTATCTACTGCCCGCATCCCATGTTTAAGAAGCATGGCCGGAGCAGGCATATGTCCATGCAGGATTTTTCTGCCTTGGCTCCAGCCTTTGCCCGTAGCGAGCTGGTCTATCTTCAGGGGTGGGGGGAGCCTATGCTGCACCCGGAATTTATGTCCATGATCGAACTGGTGAAAAAAAAGGGTGCTCAGGTGGGAGCCACTAGCAACGGCACCATGCTCACCGAGGATATGGTTCGGAAGCTGGTGGATTTGGAACTGGATGTCTTGGGTCTTTCAGTGGCAGGTGTAGACCAGGTAAACGATCAAATCCGCCCCGGCAGCACCTTGAAGCAAATCCAGAGGGCCGTGGAGATGGTGCACCGGATAAGGGCCCTGAAGGGGAGTAGTGTTCCCAGCCTGCATATGGCATACATGCTTTTGGCTTCCCGCCGCTGCGACATTCCCAGGATGCCGCATTTCTTTAACTCTTTGGGCCTGGACCATATAGTTGTCAGTTCCCTGACCCTAGCGATAAGCCCGGAGATGGAGAAAGAAATGTATCCGGCCCAGGACCCGCAGGATTTCGAGGGGTTCAAGCATGAGCTCCTGGATATGCAAAAAGATGTGGACGAGGGGGAAGACAGAGTGTTCTTTCATATATACAATCCCTACCAGGAAGGCGGCATGTGCTCGGAAAATATTTTTAATGCCTGCTATGCGGACGTGGACGGCCGTGTTCTGCCTTGCATATACACGGATGTAGCCGAGGGTGAACAGGTATACAAGTATTTCCAGGGAGAGAAGCATTTGTTGTATCCCCTGGAATTTGGCCGCCTCTCGAGCTCCAACCTGAAAAAAATCTGGTTCAGCAGAAAATACAAGGAGTTTCGGGAGCAATTCAGCCGGGGCAATTTGCACGATGTTTGTAAGTACTGCTGCAAGCGCTACATGGACGACTTAATAGATGAACAGCCTCAAGAGATCTTGATAGACAACAGTGTACCCACATGAGCAAGGAACTTTTGACCATCAAGGAAATAGCCAGAAGGCTGGGCCTGCCCGAGAGCAATATCCGATATTACCGGGATAAATTCGACAAATTCCTGCCCAGTGTAGGCGAGGGGCGCAAGAAAAGGTTCAGGCCCGAGGCCCTGGAGGTTTTTGAGATCATTGTCCAGGAACTGGCCCACAACAAATCCACCGCAGAGATCGAAGAACGGCTATCGCGGATGTTTTCCCAAAACCCCAGCCAGGTTACCGGGCCAGAGGGTGACCTGCGCCCCCCAGCCCAGGGAGATTACGTCTCCCGAGAAAGTGCCAGCTTGGAACAAGCCCTTGCCGCCCAGTCCCGGGCTTTGGACCAATTATCCCGTGCGGTGCATCTGGAGCGGGATCTTTACCAGGAACTAGGCAGAGTGCGCAGCAGGCAGGATAAATTGCACAAGGCAGTGTATCTTCTGTGGAAGAATTATAAAAAGAGCCTTGGCGGCAAACAAGGTTCTCCGGGCGGGAACGGGGAGGAGCTGGAGGATTTACGCCAAGAAATCCGGGAAATAAGCTCTAGGCAGGATGCTTTGGAGGAGTGGGTTAAAAAGGAGTTATCCGAAATGCACCAAGAGCTGAAGCGTTGCCAGTTCTGGACCAAGCGCTTGCTTCTTCAGACCTCACAGTCCCAGTCTGACTCTGATTCGGGACAGGATACCGACTATACGAATACTTGACACAACCACTCCAGGTTAGACCTATTAGGTTGTTGCCAGCCCTGTCCTTGCCTAAACCTTCCGGCGCAAGGTGCAATTGTTCCAATCGGCTAACCCTACAACGAAACTTAGTTCTATAACCATGGCTTTATAAACCGCTTTACTATTATGACAGCAACTCTTTTTCGAGGTCCGAGGGTTCTGCAAACTGGGCGTAAACTGTGTGAGCGACTTAGGCAGCGTTCATCAAAATCGTAGGCCTATAAAAAGCTCACGGTCCCTATTCAAGCACCTCCTGAAATCGGGTCACCAGAAATATAGATTTTGATATACGCTGCCTTGGAGCGAGTTTTTACGGCCTGTTTGCAGAATTCTCGGACCCCGGGATAATAAGTTTCGTTGCTAAAGCTCCAAAACTTTTTCCGGGTTCTCGGGGTCAATGCCCACCACGGATATTTTGTGCTTGTCAGCCAAGGCAACCGCCCGGTCGCGGTCGAAAAGTAGGCTGGCCCCGGCCTCGAATGCCAGGCACGAGGCCCTGGCCTGGATCATGGTTTCGATGGTGGTAACCCCTATAGCTGGGAGATCAATGCGCTGGTCTTGTCCCGGCTTGAAGGTCTTGACCACGGTGATGTCCTTGCCCCCCAGTTGTCCACCCCGCAGGATGGTTTGATCCGTTCCCTCTATGGCTTCCACTGCCAGCACCGCCCGTTCCTTCACCACGATGCACTGCCCGATATCCAGCTGTCCGATTTGTTTGATTAAGGGCCAGGCAAAGATTATATCCCTTTTTTCGGTCCCGGAGGGAGTCCGTTTGGTAAGCAGGCCTGCCGGGGAAATAAGCTGGGGGACGAATTGGATGGCAGAAACAACTTCCATCCCTTCTCGGTTTAGCTCATCCGCTACTGCGGAAAGCAAGGCGTTGTCGTTGCGGCTGCGCATTTTTACCAGCAGCTGGACAGCTCGCAGATCCGGGAGAAGATTGAAAGCGCGGGGCTTGTTGATGGGGCCGGCAAAGACCACCTGCCCTGCTTCCACTTGATGCAGAAAACGGATCAATTTCCCTAATTGGCCGAGTTTTAGCCATACAAGCTCGTCTGTGCAGGATTCGATCTCAGGGAGGGTTTCATGGGCAAAGGCGGCAGCAGCCACTTTATAGCCCTGTTCGCGGGCGCTTTGGGCCACCTGTAAAGGAAAGTTCCCTCCTCCTGCGATTAATCCCAGGGTATCAGCTCTGTTCATTTTCTTCGGATGAGCGCTCCAGGGAAATGATTCCCCGGGTACTGGATTTGATAAAGGCAATCAGGTTCTGGGCGAGCTCGTATCCCGCAAAATCGTTTTCCGCCTGCTCCAGGGCTTTCTCCTGAGGGAGGTTTGATTTCCATATAAAGTAATAGAGTTTTTTAAGTGCGGAAATCTCCTGGCGTTGGAATCCGGCCCGGCGCAGTCCCACAAGATTGGGCCCGTAGAGCTTGGCTCGTTCCCCCACCGCAAGCATGTACGGGGGCACGTCCTGGGCTATGCCGCTTTTGCCGCCGATAAAGGCATGCTCGCCAATCCGGACGAACTGATGCACAGCACAAAGTCCTCCTATTACCGACCTGCGCCCCAGTTGGACATGACCTCCCAGGGTGGCGGCATTGGCCATGATTACCCCGTCCTCCAGCCGACAATCATGGGCCACGTGGGTGTAAGCCATTAAAAAGCAATCGGATCCGATATGGGTGACTCCTGTGCTGTTCGGGGTGCCCCGGTTCAAGGTGGTGTATTCCCGGATGATATTGTTGTCCCCGATTTTGAGCCAGGTTTCCTCTCCCTGGTATTTGATGTCCTGGGGGCCTCCCCCTAAACAGGCGTAGGAATGGACCTGGTTGCCGCGGCCCAGGGAGGTGAATCTTTGAATATGGACAAAGGCATCCACACGGGTGCCCTCCCCTAGGCTGGTGTGCTCTTCGACAATGGAGTAGGGACCGATGGATACGTCTGGTCCCAGCTCGCTTTCGGGATGGACTATGGCCGTGGGGTGTATGTTGGTGCTCACTACTGCTCTTCCCTATTTAAGATGGTTGCGGAAAAAGTGCCCTCTGCCACCACTTTGTCCTGTACCAGGGCCTGTGCGCTCATGCGCCACAAACTGGACCTGTGTCTTTCATAGGTTATGTGCAGAAACATGCTGTCCCCAGGCAAAACCGGTTTGCGGAAGCGAGCCTTTTCCACTCCGGTAAAGAGGAAGATTTTGCCCTGCATCTGTTCCGGGATGCTCTTGGCCACCAGGATGCCACCGGCCTGGGCCAGGGATTCCAGGATCAACACCCCGGGCATTACCGGGTAGTCCGGGAAATGTCCCTGGAAAAAGGGTTCGTTAATGCTGACGTTTTTAACTGCCTTCAGGTATTGGAAGGGTTCCAGCTCCAGTACCCGATCCACCAGCAAAAAAGGATAGCGGTGAGGGAGCAGTTCCAAGATCTCCTGGATCGCTACTTCACTGGGGGAAGTGTTCACTGGTCATCTCCTTGTGGGTATCGAGGGTTGTCCTGAATAGCCTTTTCCAGTTGCTTGAGCCTTTTATGCATTTGGGAGAGCTTGGGCAGAAGCACGGAGTTGCGCAGAAAAGTGCTGTGATCCATGGCAGGGATTCCGCCGGCATCGGTGTTTGCGGGCAAGGATTTGCCCACTCCGGATTTGGCTGCCACCCGGCAATTGTCTTCAATGCGCAAGTGTCCGGCTATACCCACCTGTCCTCCCAGAACAACATTTTTTCCCAAGGAAGTGCTGCCGGAAATGCCCACCTGCGAGATCAAAACGCAATTTTCACCTACCTGAACATTGTGGGCGATCTGGACCAGGTTGTCGATCTTGGTGTTCCGGCAGATTCTGGTCTCGCCCAGAGTCGCCCGGTCAATGGTGGTTCCGGCACCAATCTCCACGTCGTCCTCCACCACCACCTTGCCCATTTGGGGAACCTTTTTCCGGGTTTCTCCGTCCTGGACATATCCGAAGCCGTCACTGCCGATAACAGTTCCTGCGTGGACAATCACCCTGGAACCCAGAACCACGTCCGCCATAAGGCTCACTTGAGGATATAGCTTGCATCCTTGGCCTATTTTTACGTTCTCCCCGATATAAACGTGGGGAAAAATGCGGCATTCCGGGCCGATCTCTGCTCCTGCCCCGATAAAAGCCATGGGATGAATGATTGCTGTGGGATCTACCCGGGCAGAGGGATGGATAAAAGCCTGATCAGGACAGCTTTCCTGCAGGCCCTGTTCACAGGCGAAGTATTCCATGGCCCGGGTGAAATCCAGGTATGGATTTTTGCTCACCAGGGCCCTGGAGACTTTTTCCGAGTGCTCTTCAGAGACCACTACCGCCCCGGCTCGGGTGGTTTGCAAAAGATGGCTGTACTTGGAATCCGCCAAAAAGGAAAGCTCATTCCCTTGGGCGCTTTCCAGATTGTTTACTCCGGAAATAAACAAATCCTCCCCGGTGTATTCCAGGCCTAAAAGGTTTGCCAGGTGTGAAAGCCACATAGGTTTTACCTTAATTTTCTTGGGCTTCCCAGGCCCTGTTTAGCTCCTCAATGATCTCGTCCGTGATGTTCATGGCATCCTGGGCATAGATCAAGCCGCTTCCCTGGGTGTTGAAAACCATGTCATAGCCGTTTTCCTCTGCATAATCGTTGACTACGTCAAAAAGGAGATCATATATGGGATCAGTTAATTCCTGTTCTTTTTGTTGCATCCGGGCTTGATAGGATTGGGATTTCTGCTGGAACTCCTGGATTTTTTGCTGTAGCTCGGATTCCATTTCTTGCTGGGCTTCGTCGCTTAGAACCATGCTTTGTTGTTCCAGCTCTTGCCTTAACTGCTCCACCTGTGCTCTTTCCTGTTCCAAATCAGCGCGCATGTCCTCAAAGTGCACTGTGAGCTCCCCCATGACCTTTTCTCCAGGATCGGACTCTTCTATCACACGCTGTACTTCTACTATGCCCAGTTTGTTCCCGGCTAGGGCTATGCTGGGTAAAAGTAAAAAAAGGATTAACATAAGGGTTGTTTTTTTCATTCAAGATCCCTCCTTGGTGGGATTGTTTGGGGTTAAAAGTCGTTGGGAAACATTGGTTGTTGCTTAAACTCGCCAGTCATACCAGTCAATAGAATTTGTCCAAATCAGGTTTTGGGTTTAAAACTGTTGTCCCAGCCGGAAGTGGACCTGGGAGCGGCTGCTGTCCTCAAGATCGTTCAGGGCATATCCGTATTCCACCCGGATGGGTCCCATAGGGGAATACCAGCGGATGCCTGTGCCCACGCTGGTATATAGATCCAGATCCATGGATTCGTCGGTATCCCATACGTTGCCCGCGTCAAAAAAGACAAGCCCCATCAGCCCTAAGTCTTCGCTCAAGGGGCGAATCAATTCGAAATTGGTATAGAACTTGGTATCCCCTCCCTTGACTTCGCCGTCATCAAAGCGGGGGGCTAATTTGCGGTGCTTGTAGCCCCGGACACTTCCAATGCCCCCCAGTCTGAACAACTCGAAATTGGGAACGTCCTTGGATGTGTTTTCCATGACATGCCCCACGGAGCCCTTCCAATGGAAAATGCTTTTCCCTATGGCTGGGGTGTAGTACTCTGAGGTTAATATGAACTTGGCGAAATTGTCGTCGCCCTGGAGTACTCCCCCCCCGTATTCCGCGGACAAGGTGTTGCGGGTGCCCTGGCTGGGATTGATGCGCCGGTCCCTGGTGTCCCGGGTAAGTGCGGTATAAAGCGCGCTGGACCAGTTTTCCCCTTCCCGGTCATGAATATTCTGATGGGCATCCTCATCTATATCTGTAAGCTCATAGTTGTCCAGGCGGTAATGCCAGTGCAAGCGGCTGTAATCCCCTACGGTGTAGGCGAATCTCAGCCTTCCCCCGTAGGCCTCCCGGTCGTATAGAAAGTAGTCATCATCAGTGCTGTACAGATTGGTTCCCATGCCTAGCCTACTGTCCCGCACCCTGGGATTCCAGAAATCCAGGTCAAAAGTAGTGGTTCTGCCCCCGAACTGGCCACTCAAATTCAGGCGGTATCCCTTGCCGAACAGGTTGCGCTCCTGGATCCTGGCCGAGAGAAAGACGCTGTCATATGAGGAATAGCCTGCTCCTGCAGAAAGCATTCCGGTGGATTTTTCCTCCACCTGGACCAATAGATCCATTTCGTCGTCCCGGCCCGTGGGTACAGGCTGAACATCCACCTGTTCAAAAAAATCCAGGCGTCTCAGGTCCTGACTGGATCTTTGCAGGTCTGTGCTGCTAAAAAGATCCCCGTCTGTAAGGCGGAGCTCTCTGCGTATGACATTGTCCCGGGTGGTGTGGTTGCCTTCTATGAGCACCCTGCCAATGTATACTTTTTCTCCCTTGTTCAGGTTGTAAACCACATTGACCTTTTTTTCCTCCTCGTCCACATGCATGTCCGGATCCACCTGGGCGAAGGCATACCCGTAATCCATGTAAAAATCGGACAGGTTTTGGCTGTCCTGGTGCATCTGGGAACGATTGAAGTACTCCTCTTTTTCCCCGAGTTCGTCCAGTCGGGTGATTTCCCTCAGATCCTGCGCATCCACCAGCAGGTCCCCGCGAAAATCCAAGTCCCCCATTTTATAGCGATCACCTTCTTCTACATGGAAGGTGAGGTAGATGCCATCCTCTTTATACTCTATATCCGGCTGACTCACCCGGGCGTTTATAAATCCCTTGTTCGCGTAAAATGCCTCCATGGCGGCAATATCCCGGTCCAAAAGCTCCTCGCGCAGAATCCCCCGACCTGTGATCCAGGAGAATATCCCTCTTGTCCTGAGCTCCATCTCATCTTTCAGGGTGCTTTCACTGATCTCTTGTGCTCCCTGGATTTCTATTCCTCGGATGTAAAGGCGCTCCCCTTCATCTATCTTGATCTCCAGGTCCGCTTCCTGGTCATCGACCTTGACCACCTCGTAATCCACGGTGGCGTTGTAGTATCCATCCTCTCGATACATCCCCCGGATACGCCTTAAATCCTCGCTGATAATCCGGGGATTGATCACGGAACCGGTGCTGATGGTCAAAGCTTCCAGGATGTCATCCTCGCTTATTTCGTCTGCCCCGGATACCTTGATATTCTTGATAAAAGGCCTTTCTTCCACCTCCAGGGTGATTTCTTTGCCCTGGGGGGTGGCTTGGGTCCGGACTTGGACATCATCGAAGTAGCCCAGGTCGAAAATACGCTTGATCTCCTGGTTGATTTTGTCCTCGTCGTAGGGGTCCCCTTCCTGGATATCCAGCCGGAGAAGCACCACCTCCGGATCCAGCACGTTAAATCCCTTTACTTCAATGCTGGAGATCTTTTCCTCCTGCAATAGCTCCTGGTAGATTTTTTCTGCAAGTTCCTCCGCTGCAGGAGGGACGTTGAGAACATCCTCCTGGACAACGTGGAAAGAAGCCGGCTCCCTCTCTCCCAGTCCATCCACCAGGTGCGCCTCCAGACTGATATAGTCCTCGGCCTGTGTAAAGGTTCCATAAACCGCGTAACGCCCTTCTGCCTCTAGGGTTAGACGCTTGGCTGCATCTACGTCCAGGTGGGTTATGCCCTCGCGGTATATAAGGGTGGGGCCAGTTTCAGGGGAGATCATGTCTACACCTTTTGCATCCAGGATTTCTGTAAGCATGGATGGCAACCCGGATTCCAGGTAATCCATATCATCCGGGGCGTTGATCTCAAAGGGCAAAACCAGGACTTCATCGGTTTGGGCGAAACCGGATGTTGCTGTTAAATGCAGCACCCAAAGCGCCACTGCTAGGAAAATGGCAGGCCATGCCAGGAGGGTCTTAGGAGGTAAGCGCATATAATTCACCTGATTTGATTTCGAAATTTATGTTCATACGCGAGGCCAGGTCCAGATTGTGGGTAACCACTATCAGGGTCATACGAAGCTCATGGTTCAAATTCAGAAGCAATTCCCCAACCTCCTGGCTCTTGGCCTGGTCCAGGTTGCCAGTGGGCTCGTCCGCCAAAAGAACCTTGGGCTGGGGCAGGATAGCCCTGGCTAGGGCAACTCTTTGGCTTTCTCCCCCGGAAAGGGTTCGCACGTCCTGCTTGGCCCTGTCTCTTAGGCCCACCTTTTCCAGGGCGGTTAAAGCCATGCCATGGGCCTTGTTTTTTTGCATTCCGCTTATGATCGCAGGCATGGCCACATTTTCCAGGGTATTAAATTCGGGCAGGAGATGGTGAAACTGAAAGATGAATCCCATCTCGGAGCGTCTGAGCACAGCCTTTTGAGCAGGGCTGATCCGGGACAGATCCCGGCCGCTGAAAAGGACCTGGCCCTGGGTCGGCTCATCCAGGGTGCCCAGGATGTGCAGCAAGGTACTTTTGCCGGAGCCAGAGGCTCCTTGGACAGCAATGGTTTGACCCTGCTCAATCACCCAGTCTATCCCATCCAGGACAGTGATGGTTTCCGGGCCGGAAGTAAAGGATTTGCTTAGCTGTTTTAGCTGGAACAAAGGTTCATTCATGCCTTAAAGCCTCTGCCGGATTCAGCCTGGAAGCCTTGCGCGCAGGGTAAATGGTGGCCAGGAAACAAAGCACCATGGCTGCCAGGGCTATGATGATCAAGTCCCGGGTGTGCAGAAGTACCGGCAAATGATCCATGAAATAGACATCCGCAGGTAATTGGATGAACTGGTAATTCTCCAGAAGATAGCAACCGCCCAAGCCCACGGCAAAACCCAGGGCAGTGCCCAGGGCCCCGATCATAAGGCCCAGAAAAATAAAGATGTTGCGCACCATTCTCCTGGTGGTGCCCATGGACATGAGTATGGCTATGTCCTTGCGTTTTTCCATGACCAGCATGATCAGGGCGGTGATAATGCTGAAGGATGCCACCAGTATGATCATGGTTAGAATAACGCCCATGGCGAGTTTTTCCAGTTCCAGGGCGGCAAAAAGGTTTTCGTTCATTTCCTTCCAGTTGCGCACGTAATACGGATAACCGCCCAGGCTCTGGGTGATCCGTTCGGATAATTCATGAGCCTGGTCTACATCGTGAAGGCGAATTTCCATGCCGGTGACCAGATCCCGGGTGAATCCCAAGATTTCCTGGGCTGCCGGGATGGTGGTGTAGGCAAAAGAGGTGTCGTATTCTTGCATCCCGGTACTGAAGACGCCTTGGACCTGGAAGGATTCCACTTTGGGAGTAAATCCGGCAGCGGTGCTTTCCCCAGAGGGCGCCAAAATATTTACCCTGTCTCCCACCGAGATGTTTTGCCTGGAGGCTAGTTGTTGTCCCACTATTATGCCCGGAAAGTCCTCCTGGTCGTTTTTCAGGTCAAAGACCGATCCCTGGACCATTTCCTGGTCCAGCTCCAGGACACGATCCGCACCTCCGGGGTCTATGCCGCGCATGACCACGCCTTTTACTCCCCCGGGGTTGCTTAACATGACCTCGGAGTAGACAAAGGGGGTGGCGCTGTTTACACCCGGGATCTCCTCAACTTTCTGGATCAGTTGACCGTAGTCCTCTATGGTACCGGTGTGGCTGCCCACAATGACATGGGCGTTCAGTCCCAGGATCTTTTCCCTGAGGTTCTCGCTAAAACCGTTCATTACTCCCAGGACAATGATAAGGGCGGCCACGCCCAGGGCGACACCCAAGACGGACAAAAGCGAGATTACCGAGATAAAGGCCTGTTCTTTTTTGGCCCTCAGATAGCGAAGTGCAATAAAGAATTCGAAACGCATCAGCTTGAATCACCTTCCGGGCGAAGGAGCGGGAAAAGGATGACTTCCCGGATGGAGGCGGTATCTGTGAGCAGCATGACCAGGCGATCGATACCTATGCCTGCCCCTCCGGCAGGAGGCATGCCGTGTTCCAGGGCCCGAATATAATCCTGGTCCATGTAATGGGCCTCAAGATCCCCGGCTTCCTTTTCCTGGATCTGCTCCATGAAACGCTTTTTTTGATCCACGGGATCGTTGAGCTCGGAAAAGGCGTTGGCTATCTCCCGGCCGGCGATAAACAGCTCAAAACGATCCGTTATGCTGGGGTCTTCATCGTTGCGCCGGGACAGGGGCGAAATCTCCGTGGGGTAGTGGTATATGAAATGGGGTTGGAACAGATGGGGTTCCACGAACAGATCAAAGAGCTTTTCCTGGATCTTGCCCAGTTTCTCTTGGGGGGCCACGTTTTCCCCTTTGTTGAGAACCAGGTTCCTGGCCCGTTCCGGTTCCTGATAATCTGCCTGCGTTAAACCGCCCAGATCTTGCAGGGCCTGGTAGAAGGACAGCTTGGGCCAAGGCGGGCTGAAATCGATACTTTGCCCTTGATAAGTGATTGCGCTTTTGCCCAGGACGGAATGAACCAGGGAGGTGATCATTTCCTCGGTGAAGCTCATCAGATCCCTGAAATCCACGTAGGCCCAGTAGAACTCCAGCATGGTGAATTCCGGGTTGTGCTGGGTGGAGATGCCCTCGTTACGGAAGTTGCGATTGATCTCGTAGACCTTTTCAAAACCGCCCACTAGGAGCCTCTTCAGGTACAGCTCCGGAGCCACCCGCAAAAATAGCTCCATGTCCAGGGCATTGTGATGGGTCTTGAAGGGGCGGGCAGTGGCGCCGCCCGGGATGATCTGCATCATGGGGGTTTCCATCTCGGTGAACCCCTTGTTGTCCAGGAAATCGCGCAGCAAGCGGATAATTCTGGCCCGGGTCATGAAGATTTCCCGGGAGGAGGGATTGAACAACAGGTCCAGGTATCTCTGGCGGTAACGGGTTTCCACGTCCTTTAGGCCGTGGTATTTTTCCGGCAGGGGCCGCATGGATTTGGCCAAAAGCTGGATTTTGTCCGCCTTTATGGTCAATTCTTCGGTCTTGGTCCGGAACAGGGTTCCGGTTACCCCGATGATATCCCCGATATCGAACTTTTTAAATATCTGATACTGGTGTTCGCCCAGGACGTCTCTTTGAGCGAATACCTGGATCTTGCTGCTGTGGTCCTGGATGTGTACAAAGGTGACCTTTCCAAAGGAGCGCAGGGCCATGATCCGGCCTGCCACGGTATGTTCCCGGGAACTATCCTCCAGCTCCGAGGCGTCAAGGCTACCTGCTTCCTGGTGGATCTCGGAGATGTCGGTGTCCTTGCGGAAATTGTTGGGGAAGAGGTCTATCCCTTGCTCTTCAAGGAATTGGGCCTTTTGTTGCCGGTGCCTAAGTATCTGGTTTTCGTTGGAGTCCCCGGAGGGAGCGGATTTGGAATCGAAGTTTTTCATAATCTTGATACTGGTTTGAACTTGGCTCGAATAGAGTCAGGGTTAAGTGTTGAGCATATTCTTGAAAAAATCAGGCAACAGGGTGCAAAGCCGGTAAAGGTCTTGGCGCGGACCGAAGACAGGCACACGGAGCATGTAATGCAAAGGGCTTAAGATTGGGACATGCCAGCAGTGCCCAGCAGGTTTTGCAAGAGCCCCTTGAGAGCTCGATTTCACGGCTATGAAAATAAATAAATATATTTCAAATTGAAAAGCTCGTCAAGAACCGTTGCCATATTGGGGATGGTAAAGAGAGAGGGTGCCTATTGCACAAAATCTTTGCTTTTTTTGAAAAAAACAGGATATAAATCCCTATTGAAAAGTATTATGGCATGTGCCGGACAAAAAACAATTGGACAGGGGCTTGATTACGTAATACAGGGGTGGCTTGACATCCTTTTGGAATATGATAACAAGTCCGAATCAGCCGAGGGGTATATGCTATACTATTTAAAGTTGCAGGTTTGTTATGGATAAGATTGAGCTTAACAATGTGGTCAAGATTTTTGGTGATTCCCCTGAAAAGGCTCTGGATCTTTTCTATCAAGGGGTGTCGTTTCCGGAGATTTATCAACAGACAGGCCATGTGGTAGCCGTGGGAGGGGTTTCCTTTAGCGTTGCCGAGGGCGAAACCGTGGTGGTTATGGGTTTGTCCGGGAGCGGGAAGTCTACCTTGGTTCGCTGCATCAACAGACTTTTTGAGCCCACTGCCGGGGAAATATACGTAGACGGCCAGGAGGTGCAGAAGCTGGACTCCACTGAATTGCGGGATTTCAGGCGTCAGAAATTCGGAATGGTGTTTCAGCATTTTGCCCTGTTCCCCCACCGTACAGTACTGGATAATGTTGAGTTCGGCCTTGAAGTTCAAGGCGAGGAGAAATCCAAGAGGCAGGAGAAAGCTGAAAACGCCTTGACCATGGTGGGACTCAAGGGATGGGGAGATAAATATCCTGGCGAGCTGTCCGGAGGGATGCAGCAGCGTGTAGGATTGGCCAGGGCCTTGTGCCTGGACCCGGATATTTTGCTCATGGACGAGGCCTTCAGCGCCCTGGACCCGCTTATCCGCAGGGATATGCAGGATGAGTTGATCAAGTTGCAGCAATCCGTGAAAAAAACCATTGTCTTTATTAGCCACGACCTGGACGAAGCCCTGAAAATCGGGGACCGTCTGGTCATTCTCAAGGACGCCCAGGTGGACCAGATAGGTACTCCGGAGGAGATACTTACCAAGCCCGCTACAGAATACGTCCGCAAATTCGTGGAGGATGTGGACATTACCAAGGTGCTAACCGCTGAATCCGTAATGAAAAAATGCGAGGACGTGGCTTACATCGGCAGTGACGGTCCCAACACTGCTTTGCGCAAAATGCGCAAAAACGCTATAGCATCCCTTTTTGTGCTGAACCGGGATCTGAGCGTGGCCGGGATTGTTTTTGCCGAGGATGTCCGCAAGCTGGTGGATGCCGGGGGAACCGATCTGGAGCAGGTGCTGCACACGGATATCCCGAAAGTCCACCCGGATACCCTTGCCCACGAGCTCTTCCCCATTATGCAGTCCATTTCCTATCCCGTGGCTGTGGTGGATCAAGAGAACAAATTCCTGGGCGTGATAGTCAAGGGGCGATTATTTACAGCGATTGCCGAACGTGGAGGTGAAGTATGAGTTGGGAAATACCCAGGATACCACTGGGCAAGGGCATAGAAGCGACCCTGGATTTTCTGGTGGACAATCTGGCCCTGGCCACCCGTGCTTTTTCTGCCGTTGTGGATCAAGGGTTGCGCTTTTTGGAGGGGGTGCTGTTGTATCCCCATCCCATGGTGATTGTAGTAGTGGTTACCGCCCTAGCTTTCTGGATTACCAGGCAGCGCGGGGTTACGGTTTTTACCTTTATCGGCTTGGCTCTTATATGGAATATGGGCTTGTGGGGGGCAGCAGTGACCACGCTCAGCCTGGTGGTGGTGGCCACGCTTATTGCGCTTATTATCGGGATTCCAGTTGGGATTCTAGCCGCCATGAGCGATCCGATATACAAGGTTGTCCGGCCCATTCTGGATTTTATGCAGACGTTGCCCCCTTTTGTGTATCTAATACCCGCTATTCCCTTTTTCGGTCTGGGCAGAGTGGCAGCCATATTCGCTACTTTTGTCTTTGCCATGCCCCCGGCGATACGCTTTACCAACCTGGGTATTAGACAGGTCCCCAAGGAGCTTACTGAATGCGCAGACGCCTTTGGGGCGGATCGGTGGCAGAAGCTGTTCAAGATCCAGTTGCCCCTGGCCAAGACCACGATAATGGGAGGAGTGAATCAAACCATTATGCTCGCTTTATCCATGGCGGTTATTGCTGCCATGATCGGAGCCGGCGGCCTGGGAGGAGAAGTTTGGCGAGCAATTCAGCGTCTGCAGCCGGGTGCAGGTTTTGAAGCGGGCATAGCCATCGTGATCGTGGCTATTGTTCTGGATAGGGTTCTGCAACAATTGACTTCTCAGAAATAACTTTGTTAAAAAAATAATATTAGCTTCCACGAGCCCTTAACTTGCGATATTGTACCCAACTAGTTATCTGGCGCGGGTTTTCGTGGAAAGGCAAAATATATGGCGGGGGTGGATTGAGTGATAATCTTTACTCCCAAGGAATTGATGGAAACCAAATCTAAGGAGGTGGAAACATGTGGAAGAAATTTTCAGTGATATTGTCAGTCTTAGCTTTACTGGTAGCTATGGGGTGCGCACCTGATGAGGAGGAACCCCGGGAAAGAATTTCTATGCCTTATGTGGAGTGGGACTGTGCCGTGGCCAGCACTGACGTGGCAGCGGCTGTGCTGCAGGAAGAGCTGGGCTATGATGTGGAAAGGATCTCTGTGGGAGCTTCCGCCATGTGGGAAGGTGTGAGAACAGGTGACATGGACGCCCACGTGGCAGCTTGGCTCCCGGTTACTCACGAGGAGTATATGGAAGCCGCAGAAGGCGAGGTGGTAGATCTTGGCGTTCTCACTGAAGGGGCCAAGATCGGCCTTGTGGTTCCTGATTACGTGGACGTGGACAGTATAGAGGATCTCAATCAATATGCTGATCAGTTTGATAACACGATTACCGGTATTGATCCCGGAGCCGGAGTCATGTCCAGGACCGAGGAAGTCATAGAAGAATACGAGCTGACCGACTTTGAGCTCCAGGAAGGCAGCGGTGCCACCATGGCGGCTGCTTTGGCTGATGCTATCCGGGATGACGATTGGATAGCGGTTACTGGATGGTCCCCGCACTGGAAATTCGGCAGGTGGGATTTGAAATACCTGGATGATCCCAAGAACGTGTACGGGGATGCCGAATATATCGGCAAGATCGCCAGGCAGGGACTTGAGGAGGATCACCCCGAGGTTTACAATTTCCTGAATAACTTTGAGTTTCCTCAGGAAGAGATGGCGGTAGTCATGGATTGGAACGAGGAATATCCTGATGACCGCTACGCCAACGCAGTCCGCTATATCGAAGAAAATCCCGAAAAGGTCCAGGAATGGCTGGGCAACTAAAAGTGTTGACTTTTACATCCAGCTTGTTTATTTAAATTGATGCAGGGCATGAGTTTCTAGCTTATGCCCTGCATCCCGACATGATCCCCGGTAGCTCAGTTGGCAGAGCGGGTGACTGTTAATCACCAAGTCGGCGGTTCAAGTCCGTCCCGGGGAGCCAAAAAATATAAAGCCACGTGAATCCTCACGTGGCTTTTTTATGTTCGCCTGGCAGAACTCCGGAACTAACCTTGCACGGCCTCTCCTGCAAGGGCGGAGCGCATAAAGGTGTTTAGCCTTTCCTTGTACGGGGGATGGGCAAAAAATGCAGAGCCAGAGACCAGAACGTTCGCTCCGCACTGAACCAGCTCCCGGGAGTTCTCCGGGGAAACCCCTCCATCCACCTGGATCAGGGTGTTTAGGTTGTTCGCCTGGATCAGGGCTTTCACCCGCCGGATTTTTTCCAGGCTGAAGGGAAGGAACTTTTGCCCCCCAAATCCGGGATTAACGCTCATGATCAGGACCATGTCTACCTGGGGCAGGACGTATTCCACCATTTCCAGGGGCGTGTGGGGATTAAGAGCCACCCCGGACTTGGCTCCCAGACGGGAGATCTCGGAAAGCGTGCGTTCCAAATGCCTGCAGGCCTCCACATGAACGCAGATAAGATCTGCTCCGGCCCGGGAGAATTCCTCCAGGAACTGATCCGGATTTTCTATCATCAGGTGTACATCGAAAAAGAGTTTGCTTTGATTGCGGCATTTGGAAATTACCGGGGGGCCGAAGGTGATATTGGGGACAAAGGAGCCATCCATTACGTCCCAGTGGACCCAAGGCACGCCAGCCTCTTCCAAATCCTGCAGTTCTCGGCCCAGGTTGGTGAAATCCGCCGATAGCACCGAGGGAGAGAGAATAATATCTTGGTCATGGCTCATTTCGGTCTCCATTAAGGGTGCCTGCTTGCGTATGCGTTTTTCTTTGCCTTTCCTGGCAACATGTGTGCTGCCAGGGAGTTATTTGTACTTGATGGAGCTTATCTGCATCAATTTGTCAAAGGAGTGCAGGGACTCAATGCGCCTGAGGGTCCCGGTCATTCCCCGGACCACCATGGAGCGGGTCAAGGCGCCCTGTCCGGTGAAACTGACACCCTGTAAAAATGTTCCTCCGGAAATGCCAGTGGCTGCAAAGAAGACATCCTCGCTTTGGACCAGATCCTTTACGGTCATGATCTTTTCCAGATCGTGCCCGGCACTTAGCAGATTGTCCCGTTCTTCCTGGGACTGGGGATCCAGTCGGCACTGCATTTCCCCGCCCATGGCTATGATGGCTGCTGCGGCCAATACTCCTTCCGGGGTGCCGCCCGTGCCCATCATTACGTCCACGTCTCCCAGGGGACTTACAGCCATGAGTGCTCCGGCTACGTCCCCGTCCGTATGGAGTTGAATCCGGGCGCCTGCCTGGCGTATGTCCTGGATCAGCTTTTCGTGTCTGGGCTTGTCCAGGACGAAAACCACTAGGTCATCCACTGACTTGTCCAAGGCGTTGGCTATTTGTTTCAGGTTTTTGTCCACAGGTGCGGTAATGTCCACAAAATCCTTGGCCTTGGGAGGCACTGCGATTTTTTGCATGTAAAAGCCCGGCCCGGGATCGAACATGGTGCCCCTGGGGGCCAGGGCAACTACTGAAATGGCATTGGGGCGGCCGTAAGCCAAAAGCTTAGTACCCTCCACTGGGTCCACTGCCACATCCATGCTGGGCCCGTTCCCGGTTCCCAGCCGTTCCCCGTTATAGAGCATAGGGGCTTTGTCTTTTTCGCCTTCGCCGATCACGACCACACCATCGATCTCTATGGCGTTGAAGCTGAAGCGCATGGCATCCACAGCAGCCATGTCCCCGCTCTTTTTGTCCCCTTTGCCCAGCCACCGGGAAGAGGCCAGGGCCGCGGATTCTGTAATGCGGACCAGATCCAGGGCCAAGTTTCTTTGAGGTGCTTCTTGAGCCATCTCCTTCCTCCTGAGTTTTGATAGAAAAGGGGTTTACGTTTACATAGCGAGATTACTGATTGTTACCCTCTAGCAGTTCTATAATATTGTTGGCAACCGCCTGCGGTGTCAAATGAAAATAACTGAATAACACATTACTGGGAGCGGATTCCCCGAAGCGTTTCAAGCCCATGACCGCGCCCTTTTCCCCTACCACGGGATACCAGGAATCCGGGGCCCCGGCTTCAACAGCGAGGCGGTATTTTACCTCCGGGGGCAAAACCTGGTCTTGATATTCTCGGTCCTGGGAGAGAAAAACGTCCAGGCTGGGCATGGAAACTACCCGGATTTTCCTGCCGGCAGCAGCCAAATCCTTGGCTCCCTGAAGGGCCATCTCTACCTCGGAGCCCGAGGCAATCACTATTGCCTCAGGTGTGCCTTCGCAGTCCATTAAGATGTATCCCCCGCGTGCCACCAGGTCCAGGTTGCCTGGGGAGCGTTCCTGGTAGCTAAGCTTTTGGCGGGACAAAATCAGGGCAGTAGGGCCATTTTTCCTGGATAAAGCCGCTTTCCAGGCTGCAGCTGTCTCCACCGGGTCACAGGGGCGCCAGACGCTCAGATTGGGAATCAGCCTCAAGGATGCGGTTTGTTCTATGGGCTGGTGGGTGGGCCCGTCCTCGCCCACCCCGATGGAATCGTGGGTCAGGACGTGGATGCAGCGCAGCCCCATCATAGCGTTCAAGCGCAAGGCGTTGCGATAATAATCCGAGAACACTAGAAAAGTTCCGCCAAAGGGTATAAATCCGCCGTGCAGGGCTAGCCCGTTCATGATGGCGCCCATGGCGAATTCCCGTACCCCGTAATGGATAAAATCCCCGTCCCGGCACTCCTGGGAAACGGTTTGGGCACCGGACCACTTGACAGAAGTGGAGCCGGACAGATCCGCTGAACCCCCGAAAAGCTCGGGCATGCTCGGGATTAAATCCTCGAGAACCTGATGGGAGGCTTTTCTGGTGGCAAGGTTTTGCTTCTTGTCTTCCAGGCGCGAGATAAGATCCCGGGTTAACTGGTCAAAGTCCCCGGGGAGCTCGCCAGCAATGCGGCGCTTGAATTCCTGGGCCTCCTGGGGATAGCGATGGGTATAATCCTGCATTTTTTGGTTCCACTGTTTTTCTAGCTCTGCCCCTTGATCCCGGGCGTCCCAGGCAGCATATATGTCTCCGGGCACGGTAAAAGGCGGGTAGTGCCATCCCAGGTTTTCCCGGGTTGCTTGGACTTCTTCCTCGCCTAATGGGGCACCATGGCAATTCTCTCGGCCGGCAGCGTTGGGGGAGCCGTAACCTATCACAGTTTTGAAGCAGATCAGGCTGGGGCGGTCCTGTATTTCTCGGGCCTTTTGTATGGCCTGGTGCACCTCTTCTGGATCATGTCCGTCCACATCGGCTAGAACGTGCCACCCGTAGGCCTGGAACCTGGCAGGCACATCCTCGGTGAACCACCCGGAAACCCTGCCGTCAATGGATATGGAGTTATCGTCGTACATGGCGATGAGCTTGCCCAGGCCCAAGGTTCCGGCCAAGGAGCAGGCTTCATGGGATATCCCTTCCATCAAGCATCCGTCTCCCAGGAAAACATAGGTGTAATGGTTTACTATATCCAACTCATCGCGGTTAAAGCGCGAGGCTAGGATCTGCTCAGCCAGGGCCATGCCCACTGCATTGCCCAGACCTTGGCCCAGGGGGCCGGTGGTGGTCTCCACTCCAGAAGTTGTGCCGTATTCTGGGTGTCCCGGGGTTTTGGAATGCAGTTGCCGGAAGTTGTGCAAGTCATTTATGCTGAGGTGGTAACCGGTTAAATGGAGCACCGAATACAGCAGCATGGAGGCATGGCCGTTGGAGAGCACAAAGCGGTCCCGGTTGAACCAGGAAGGGTTTCCGGGATTGTGGGCCAAGAAATCCTGCCACAACACTGTGGCCACGTCAGCCATGCCCATGGGGGCGCCAGGGTGTCCGGATTGGGCTTTTTGGACGGCGTCCATGCTCAAGGCGCGAATGGCATTGGCTAGATCTTTGCGAGTTGGCATTTTAACTCCTTCTTGAGCTAGCTTTGATTGGTTTGACCTGGATTGTTACCGAACTGATTCAAATATATCCCCAATGGTAAAGCAGGAAGGGAATTAGTGATCACGTCTTGCCGATTTGGGGATTAGCCTAAAAATGTCCTGAAGTCTAGGGTTGGACTAGAAGGAAAAGAAATCAAGAGAATTCAGCATGTTTCAGGCAAATCACGATTGTTCGGTCCTTACATGAGCACAATTTTGGTTAAAATTGTCGGCACATGGCATACACGATTCTTTTTCTTGGAGCTTGAATTCCAGGAAAAAATCAAAAAAACAAAATCGAGAATTGTAGTAATCAGCTGTTGGAAATATTAATAGTTTACTTGTGCGCCTATTTGATTTAAAATAAAAATATGATATGAGCCAAGTTGTTCGCTGCAGACAAAAAAGAAAAAAAATCAGCATATATCATTGTTAAAATTAAGGAGGGTTTTAGGTATGGAGGATTATGTCCAAGAAGCGTTGGAGATTGTTAAAGCCCAGGCCAGCGTGCGCAACATGACTGAAGAAGAGATTAATTCCATGATCAAGACTGTATCCGAAGGAATTAAAAGCGCAGCTGAAGAGACCCAGCCCCAGGAGGAAAAAAGTGTTGCATCCGAGCCCCCGGTGGATCCGGCCAAGGCGATCCGGGAAAAGAGCATAGTTTGCCTGGAATGCGGAAAATCCTTCAAGGTCATAACCAAAAAACATCTGGCCAAACATAATCTGACCCCTGAGGAATACAAGAATAAATGGGGTTATAAAAAGAACGCCTCTTTGGTGGCAAAGTCCCTGGCCAGGGAAAGACGCAAGAAAATGCACGAGATGCAGCTCTGGAAAAAGCGGGAAACCAAGCAACCCAAGTAAATACAAGAGGTAAAAACGTATCTTTTGCTGCCCGGGCTGAGATTGTCAGAACGATTGACTCGTGCCGTGCTTGAGATAGATCCAGAATATGGGAACCAGGATTGCAAGATTCAGGTAGTTGGGACCAGATCTTGGGAGTAAGAAATGTTTTGGGCCGAATATATGCCCGGGCTATGCTTTGCAGAGAGAGGTATCTCCTTTCTAGGGCATGGAAAACATCAGTGCCGGTGGTGTCCGTGGGCAATATCAGTATGGGCGGGACCGGCAAAACTCCCTTGAGCGCCTACCTGCTTAAATGGGCTGCAAGACAGGGGCACCGCCCGGTGCTTTTAAGCCGGGGATATAAGTCCGCACCAGATAAATACCCGCACCCGGTTCACCCCGGTGACGATCCCGGGATAAGCGGTGATGAGCCCATTCTTTTGGCAAGATCCTCGCCTAGAGCCAGGGTGATCGTGGATCCTCACCGAGTCCGAGCCGCGGCCTGGGCCCTTGAACGCTTGAGCCCCACTCTTTTCATCCTGGATGATGGATTTCAGCACTTGCGCATTCAAAGGGATCTCAACCTGGTGCTCCTCACGGAGCACGATCTGGGTTTTGGTTGGGACCGGCCCTTTCCTGCGGGGGGATGGCGCGAGGGCAGGCAGGCCTTGAAGCGAGCTGATGCCTTCTTGATCAACCTCCAGGGCCGGGAACTTACCTCCAGGATTCAGGGCATGGCCCAAGAGAGGCTTCAGGGGTTTAACAAAAAAATAATTTTTTTTGACATCCAGACCCATAAATTGAACCAGTTGGGTTCCGGCAGCAGGGTCCGGGATATTGATAACAGGCCTTATGTTCTGGTTACCAGCGTAGCCGGGGCTTCCAAGATCCTTTCCTCAGCCTACGATTTTCTGGGATACCCCCCGGAAAAACACCTAGCCTACCCGGATCATCATCCCTTGGGAGAGCGAGCAATACAGGATACTATTTACTGGACCCGCAGACATCAGGTAAAGGATGTGGTTTGCACCACCAAGGATGCGGTCAAGTTGAGACCTGTTCCGGAGTTAAACATCTGGGTCATGGAGCCGGAGCCGGTATTTTGGGAAGGGGGCGAAACTGAGCTGCAAAATTATCTGAGCCATTGTCTTGGCTGAATCCGGGTGGTTGGGGTCTTGACAATGTCATGTTTTTCCTTGCCACTCACTTAAGCTTAAAGCCGCAAGGTCCAATGATGCATTATAATTACACCAAAATTTTTAATATATAAGGAACATTATGAGTAAACTCAATCAGAAGAAGGTGCTTAGATATTTCAAGTCCCGGAACAAACCGCTAAGCGTGCGCGAGATAATGGAGGGGCTGAATGTAGGCAAAAAGGAAACCAACCGGCTCAAGGATATTCTGCGCAATCTTCAGAAAGAGGGCCGTATTTTCAAGTCCAAAAAGACCTATTGCCTGGTGGATGAACTGCCCGTGGTCAAGGCGGTTTTGGAGGTGCAAAGGTCCGGGGTGGGCTTCGCGGTTCCCTTTGACAAGAGGCGCAAGGACATATTTATCCATCCTCGGAACTTCATGGAGGCCTGGCACGGGGATACGGTCCTGGTGTCCATAACGCACAGCGGCAGGGGCAAGAATCCCGAGGGCCGAGTGGTGCGCATCGTGGAGCGCTCCATAAAAGAGATGCCTGCGAAGGTGGTCAAGAAAATGGGGCCTCGGCTCTACTTGGGCAAGCCAGCTGATCCCAAGATGGATATTTCCCTGGCGCTGGAGGACGAGCAGGATCAGCTAACCCAGGGGATCATGGTTCTGGCCGCCCCGGAAGAGCAAATGGAGTCCAGGCTGTGGTCCGCAAAGGTGAAGAAAGTTCTGGGTTCCGAGAACGAGCTCCCGGTTCAGGAGGAAGTGGTCAAGCACCACCACAAGGTTCCCAAAAAATTCCCCAAGGAAGTTCTCCAGGAGGTAAAGAATCTCCCGGATAAGCCTAGTCAAGCGGACATGAAGAAACGTAGCGACCTGAGCCGGATGCCTTTTGTGACCATAGACGGGTCCCAGGCCAAGGACTTTGACGACGCTATCTGCGTGGAACAAACGGATCAGGATTATATCCTGTACGTGGCCATTGCGGATGTGTCCCATTACGTGCAACAGGGCTCCAAGCTGGACTCCGAGGCACTGAGCCGGGGAAATTCCTATTATTTCCCTCTTTCCGTGGAGCCCATGTTCCCGGAAAAGCTCTCCAACGGGCTGTGCAGCCTGAATCCGGACGTACCCAGGCTGGTTATGGTGGCCCAGGTGCATTTCTCCCGCCAGGGTGTCAAGGAAAAGGCCACGTTTTATCCCGCGGTCATCAAGAGCCATAAAAGGCTGACTTATTCCCAGGTGAACCAGGCCCTATACCTGGAGGACCAAGAGGTCCGGGAAGAGCTCTCATCTGTCTTGCCCATGCTGCAAACCGCGGACGGACTGGCCAGGAAACTGCTCTCGCTGCGTCAGAAAAGAGGGAGCATAGATTTTGATCTCCCGGAGCCGGAGGTGCTTCAGAATATCCTGGACGGGAGCCTGGAGATCAAGCCCAAATCCAGGAATTTTGCCCATCAGATCATAGAGGAGTTCATGCTGGCTGCCAACGAGGCAGTAGCCGAGTACCTGGAGGGCAGAGAGGCCCTATTTTTGTACCGGATCCATCCCCAGGCGGACAAGGACAAGCTGGAGGCTTTGTTCAAGCTCCTCTCCAACACGGACCTGGGCCCCAAGCTGCCCAAGAAACGCGACGCCAAAAGCATTCAAATGCTTTTGGATACCGCCCGGGATACGGACCTGGAATTTTTGGTGAACCGCCTGGTGTTGCGCTCCATGATGCAGGCCAAGTATTCCCCGGTAAATGAGGGGCATTTCGGGCTGGCCTCGGATTGTTACTGCCACTTCACTTCACCCATAAGGCGCTACGCGGATCTGGTAGTGCATAGGGCCTTGAAAAGGGTCCAGGGGCAGGAGGTGGATTTAAAGCCCAAGATGAAAAGCCTGAAAAAACTGGGGGAATCCCTTAGCTCCCTGGAAAGAAGAGGAATGGAGGCGGAGCGCGAAATCCTGAAAAGAGCCACCATAATCTTCTTGAAAGATAAGATCGGACAGAGCTATAATGGGATCATAGCCTCGATCACGGATTTCGGGTTCTGGGTGGAGCTTACAGATATCATGGCCGAGGGCATGGTCCGGCTCTCGTCCCTGACAGACGATTATTACGTGTACCGGCAGGAGCGCCAGGATCTTTTGGGCCGGCGCACGGGCAGGAGGCTATACCTGGGCCAGGGAGTGAAGGTGGTTCTGCAGAACGTGAACCTGGACCGCCTGGAAGTGGATCTGGTGTTGGATGAGGAATA
>CAZNYT010000001.1:0-96174 GCA_964577315.1 uncultured Desulfovibrionales bacterium | reverse complement strand
ATTTTGATGAACGCTGCCTACGTCGCTCACACAGTTTACGCCCAGTTTGCAGAACTCCTCGGACCCAGGGAAAGAGTTGCTGTCATAGTAGTAAGGCTGTTTATAGAGCCATGGTTACAGAGCCAAGTTTCGTTATAGTAATACTGTATCTTCAGGAAAAAACTTGAGGTTGAAAGCAAAAAGAACTAACGTCACTTATCAAGGGACAAAGCTAGTAACCATGCGCAGGGAGTTTCCATGACTAAAAGAGGACAAGCTTACCAAGATGCAGGCGTGGACATGGACAAGGCCAGCAGGTTCGTGGACAGAATCAAGTCTTTGGTGTCCAGAACCCATGTTAAGGGAGTAATTACTGATATCGGGGGTTTTGGGGGCATGTTCAGGCTGGATACCAACGATTTCAAGGAGCCTGTTTTGGTGGCCTCCACGGACGGGGTAGGGACGAAGCTTAAGTTGGCTTTTGCTTTTGATCAGCATGATACAGTGGGTATTGATCTAGTGGCCATGTCCGTGAACGATGTGTTGGTTCAGGGGGCCAAGCCACTGTTTTTCTTGGATTATCTGGCAACCGGGCAGCTGGATACCGAGAAGAGTGAACAGGTGGTCCAAGGGATATCCCAGGGATGCATCCAGGCTGGCTGTGCTCTCTTGGGCGGCGAAACCGCGGAGATGCCGGATTTTTATCCCCCAGGGGAATACGATTTGTCCGGCTTTTGCGTGGGAGTTGTGGAAGATTCCCAGTTGATCGACGGCAAGGACATAAGGGCCGGGGACGTGTTAATCGGACTGGGCTCCAACGGCTTGCATTCCAATGGGTTTTCCCTGGTCCGGAAATTACTTGCCCAAACCGGGCTGGGGCCAGAGGATGCGTTTCCAGGCACCTCTGAAAAGGTTCGGGATGTACTCCTTGCCCCCACCCGCATCTACGTTCCAGAGGTCATGAGCTTGATGCGCGATATCCGGGTCAAGGGCATGATCCACGTGACAGGGGGAGGCGTCTATGACAACATCCCCAGGATCATGCACAAGGGTCATGTGGCCAATATAGACTTCGGTAGCTGGGAGATCCCGGCAGTTATGCATTGGGTGCGGGAGCAAGGTGATCTAAGCTGGGAGGATATGCTCCAGATCTTTAATTGCGGTATAGGATATATTGTGGTGGTTGCCCCGGGAGACAGCGAGGATGTCTGCTCCAGACTTCAGGGCATGGGGTGCCCGGCCTGGGAGATCGGCAGGATCCAGGAAAACCGCAAAAAAGACGGTCCCAGGGTAAGTGTCGAGTTTTGATTTATTGGCAACTATGGTTTAGGGCTCCAGTTTTGTAACAGCTTCTACAGCAAATCATTGGCGGGTTAAGCAGGGGTTGAAATATCCGAATTCAATCCAGGGGCACTCTTTTTTTATCCTGCGCTGGAAGTTTTCCAGTCCCATTTGAGGGCCCAAATCCCTATCCCCTACCAAATTCAGGTATATGTCCGGGTCCAGGTTCAGGTTGCGCATCTGGATGAAGTTTATCCCGCAATCCCGAATCAAGGTGACAATTCCGTCCAATTCGGTCTCTGTGTCGGTTATCCCGGGGAAAAACAAAAGGTTCAGGGAGACGAAGATATTGTGTTCCCGGGCCAGGGTGATGCTTTGGAGCACGTGATCCAAGGTGTAGTCCCGGGGGCGGTAATAGGCATGGTACAAATCCTGGTGGGCGCTGTTCAGGCTGACCCGGAGGGAGTCCAGGCCGGCACGGGCTAACTCGGGGATATAATCTGGCCGTGAAGCATTGGTATTGATGTTGATTGTGGCCTGAGGGATGCTAGGTCTTACTCTTTTCAGGGACTTAAGTATCGTATCCCCACGGGTAAGGGGCTCGCCTTCGCATCCCTGGCCAAAGGAAAGTATGGCGCGTTTTTTTCCTCGGCAGTGCTCAAGCATTACCTCGCTTATTTCACGGGGTCCAGGAGCAAAATCCAGCCGGCTTTGTGTGGAAGAAAATCCAGAATCTTGGGGTTGGTAGGAGATGCAGCCAATGCATGCGGCATTGCATTCCGGGGCAATAGGCACAGGGCCTTCAATTCTTCCCAGGGCCAACCCCCTGGCCGTGGGGCAGCAGTAATTTCTGGCGCACCCTGCCAAGTGGTGGATCAACCTGTTTTTAGGGTATTTTTGCAGCAGCTCCCCGGTTTTTTGATTTATTTGGGATTGGGGGGTATGGGAAAAATCGTGCCTTTGGTCCGGATCCAGAAGCTTGGCAGCGATCCAAAGGCGATCCTGGTATAAGCCCACTGCCCCGTAGGCAAAAAGGGGCAGATATGGTGCGTTCTCTTCCCGGATAAAAGCAGTGGTGGCATGCAGGGTATGCCCGGGAGGAGCGAAACCGGCCAGGGCCAAGCCCTCCACCTGTTCCACCTCACCCGTTTCCGGATTTAGTCCGGCTGCTTGCCTCCCCGGCAGTAAAAACAGGTCGCTGGATTCGGGCAAGGGAATCATTTCTTGGGGACGGGGCAAGGAGAGCTCGCGTCCTCTGCGAACCAGCATGAGCAGTCCTGATTCCTCGTAGATATTCCCCTGGGAATCGGCATATACCAGGTGTGGGATTTTGGATCCGGTCATGTTGGTTCCCCTTCCAATAAAAAAAGCAGGGCCTTATAAGCCCTGCCTTTTTGAAACATTGATCCAGGTGCGCCGCAAGACAGTTAACGCTTGGAGTATTGGAACTTGGCGCGGGCCCCTCTTTGCCCGTATTTCTTTCTTTCCTTGATCCTGGCGTCTCTGGTTAACAGGCCGGCTTTTTTAAGAATAGGGCGATTCTCGGAATCAACTGCCAATAGGGCGCGGCTGATGCCGTGGCGTATGGCCTCTGCCTGTCCGGCTATCCCGCCTCCCTGAACATTGATCTTGATATCGAATTTGCCTGTCGCATGGGTCAATTTCAAAGGTTGATTGATAACCATCTGCAATGTGGCCCGGGGAAAATATTCCTGATAAGGCCTCCCATTGACGAGGATTTGTCCAGAGCCGCTGTATAGCCTTGTCCTGGCTACCGAATTCTTTCTTTTGCCTGTGCCGTAGAAAAATTCATCTTTCATATTTTTTCTCCCAGAATAAACTAGAGGTGGAGTTTTTCAGGCTGTTGTGCATCGTGGGGGTGTTCAGGCCCGGAATATACTTTGAGTTTCTTGAGCAGCTTGCGTCCCAGCCTGTTTTTGGGCAACATGCGGCTTACAGCCTTTCTGATCACTCGCTCCGGCTTTTCCCGCATGAGGTTGTCCAAGCGCATTTCCTTGATACCTCCGGGATATCCGGAATGGTAATAGTATCTTTTCTGTTCCAGTTTATCGCCGGTGACCTTGATCTTGGCGGCATTAACCACTACCACGAAATCTCCGGTATCCACGTGAGGAGCAAACTCTGGCTTATCTTTACCCCTTAGCTTGGTCGCAATATGGGTGGCCAGCCTCCCCAGGACCCTGTCCTGCGCGTCCACTACGTACCAGTTGCGTGTGACTTCTCCGGGTTTGGGACTGTATGTCTTCATTTCTAATCACTCCATAGTCAATTTATCGAAAGTCAAGATTTATATTCTTTTTGGGCTTTGCTGTCAACAGTTGATAGTTAAAAGTTAAGGGTCAACACCTAAAGATAAGTTATTGCCGGACCTTGTCTAGCAAAAGATTACAAGCTATTCCTGTGATAGGTTCCCGATTTGAGAGTCAAAAGCTATCAGTTCATGGCTCTAGGGTGAGAGTCTCATGATTTTAACTGTCCAGTCCCTGGAATTAAAATCTAATGGTAACTATTCACCAAATTTTTTACATCTAAAACTTATTTCAAAAGCGAGGAAACCATGCAGGAACAAGCTCCGAGTGTACGCAAGGGCCTGTTACAGCTTATTTTTTCCGGTTCTTTCATGAAGCGCTGGAACGACAAGTTGCGCCCGGTGGAACTAGTGGAAGTGGATAAACAGGCCCACAAAATGTTTGTGGCCTACATCCTTTATTTGCAGAACACAAAAAACTTTTCCCGGGATGAACGGGTGCGTCTAGGAGAACAGGTGCTTTTGGGCGGAATTTACGAATACTTGTACCGTTTGGTGATAACCGACATAAAGCCGCCCATATTCTATCGCATCAAGGCCAATCCAGAACATTACCAGCAATTAACTGACTGGGTCCTGGAACAGCTCCAACCCCGGGTGCAACCGCTGGGAAGCAGCTTCTGGGAAGGCCTTTGCACCTACCTCCGGGACCCTGATGGCACCGGCCTGCCTGGCAAGATCTTGAATGCTGCACATATTTTCGCCAGTAGCTGGGAATTCGGGCTGATCAAGGGGATTAACCCCGGCGACGATGAGCTAAAAGAGATAGAGGCCAACTTCGACTATCTCCTGCAGCAGCACTTTGACCTAAGCGGGATGCAGGAGATAGTCCAGGGTTCCCAGGACGGCCTGGGAGGCCTGGTTAATCTCTGCGGCCGTCTCAGGTTCCAGAAGAGATGGTCCCAGACCCCGCGCATCCCGGAAACGTCTGTCCTTGGCCACATGTTTATCGTGGCCTGCCTAGCCTACTTTTTCAGCCTATCCCTGGGGGCTTGCTCCCAGCGCAGCCAGAACAATTTTTTTGCCGGTTTGATCCACGATCTGCCCGAGCTTTTGACCCGGGATATCATTTCCCCTGTCAAACAGTCCGTGCAGAGGATCAAGGACCTGATCCGGGAATACGAGCAGACTGAACTGGAAAACAGGGTGTTCACCTTGCTCCGGGGGCCTGAATACCAAGAATTGACCTCTAGGCTGCGCTACTATCTGGGTACTGAGGAGTTTTCCGAGTTTGACAGCACTATTATATCAGGGGGGCGAATTTATTCCTTGGATCAAATCGATCTGCACCAAAACTACAATCGGGACGAGTTCGATCCCAAGGATGGCCCCCTGATCAAGGTCTGTGACAACTTGGCTGCCTTTATCGAGGCCTACACCGCCACCAGGAACGGAATAACCAATGAGCAGCTTCAACAGGCTCAATGGAAAATCCGTAACCGCTACCAGCACCAAACCCTTCTGGAGTCCGTGCATATAGGGGCTTTGCTGGCGGACTTCGATTGAGTCGGCTAGAACTTATTCCTGTTCTTGGCCGATTCCAAGCAGAGGCCAGATCTGATCAATATTCTCCACGGTTTTAATGTTGATGTTTTTGCGCAGTTCCTTGGGAACCTCCTCAAAGTCGTTTTTGTTGATTTCCGGGATGATGGCGGTTTGAATCCCGCCGGCAACTGCTGCCAGGATTTTTTCCTTGATCCCGCCCACTGAGAGCACTCTTCCCCGCAGAGTGATTTCCCCGGTCATAGCCACATCATTGGGCAAAGGCTTTTCCGTAAGGGAAGAAACCAGGGCGGAGACTATGGTTAGACCCGCGGACGGACCATCCTTGGGAGTGGCCCCGGCAGGGACGTGGATATGGATGTCCCGGTTGTCCAGAAGGTTCTCCTCCAGGCCCAGCTGCAAGGACCGGCTGCGGGCATAGCTGAGAGCAGCCTGAGCGCTCTCCCTCATGACCTCCCCCATCTGGCCGGTCAAAATCAGCTTGCCCTTTCCGGGCATCAGGCTGACCTCCACATGGAGTATCTCGCCCCCGTAGGCGGTCCAGGCCAGGCCCAGCCCCACTCCAGGAGGCAATTCCTTCTCCCGCTCCTCCACTCTGTAGGGAGGCACTCCCAGGAGTTTGTTCAATTTTTGTTTCGTGACCCTGAAGGGACCAGTCTTACCCTCTGCTACCTGTCTGGCTATTTTCCGGCAGACTCTACCTATTTCTCTCTCCAGGTTCCTTAGCCCGGCCTCCCGGGTGTAATGTCGTATAATCTCCTTGAGCACGCCGTCGCTTATCTGGACATCCTTTTGCTTCAGGCCGCTATCCTTGATTTGCCTGGGCAGAAGATACTTGCGGGCAATCTTGATTTTTTCCTGCTCAGTGTAGCCCGGGATGCGGATAACCTCCATCCTATCCAGCAGGGTGGAAGGTATGGTGTCCAGGATGTTGGCAGTGCAGATGAACATGACCTTGGACAGATCATAGGGCACATTAAGGTAGTGGTCGGTAAAGGTATGGTTCTGCTCCGGATCCAGGACTTCCAGCAGGGCGGAAGAGGGATCCCCGCGAAAATCCGCTCCAACCTTGTCTATTTCGTCTAGCATAAAGACCGGGTTAACCGAGCCGGCTTCCTTCATGCTTTGGATGATCCTCCCGGGCATGGATCCGATGTATGTCCTGCGGTGACCGCGAATCTCGGCTTCATCCCGCATTCCGCCCAGGGACATGCGGACAAACTTGCGGTTAAGGGACCTAGCAATGGATTGACCCAAAGAGGTTTTGCCCACTCCCGGGGGGCCCACGAAACAAAGGATGGGGCCTTTCATTTTGGGATTAAGCTTGCGCACGCTCAGGTATTCCAGGATTCTTTCCTTGACCTTTTCCAGGTCGTAATGGTCCCTGTCCAGGATTCGTTGCGCCTCCCTGATATCCAAACGATCCTTGGTCTTTTTCTTCCAGGGGATTTCCACCAGCCATTCCAGGTAGGTCCTGGCCACGGTGGCTTCTGCGGAATCCGGGTGCATGTTTTCCAGTCTTTGCAGCTGTTTTTCCGCTTCTTCCATTACTTTGGCGGGCAACCCGGCTTTTTTCAGGGATTCGCGCAATTGTTCCAGGTCGTCCCCGCTTTCGGTGACGTCCCCAAGCTCTTTGCGAATGGCTTTTAGCTGCTCGCGCAGGAAATATTCCCTTTGGGCCTTGTCCATACCCTCTTTGGCCATGTTCTGGATCTTGGCCTGCATTGAGGCCACCTCCACTTCCTGCACCAGCTGTTCATTAACCATTTTCAGGCGTTGAATAGGATCGTGGCATTCCAGGATTTGCTGGGCCTGGGAAGGTTTCATCCGGAGATTGGAAGCTACCAGATCCGCCAGGCGCCCAGGATCGTCCACGCTGTTAAGCACGGACATGATTTCCGAGGAATCCACTCCCCTTAGGCCCAATAGCTTTTCGGTCTGTTCTCTGGCAGTACGCAATAGGGCTTCGGATTCCGAGGTGGGATCGGAAAATTCCTTGTCCTTGACTACCTCTACCTCCACTATGTCCAAGGGGTCGGTCTGGACGAATTCCTTGACTTTGGCCCTGCTGATGCCTTGGACCAAGACCTTGAGCCTTCCGTCGGGCATTTTGAGCATGCGCATGATCATGACCACGGTACCAGTGTGGTACAAGTCCTCAGGTCCAGGGTTCTCGGTCTGCTCGTCCTTTTGGGTGCAGATCAGCAAGTAGCGGTTGTTGTTCAAGGCGTGATCTATGGCCTGGATACTCTTGTCCCTGCCTACGTACAGGGGCAGGATCATATAGTTGAACACCACAATATCACGAACAGGCAAGAGGGGAAGCTGGGAAGGGACTTCCAGTTCACCTTCACCTCCGCCAGCTTCGGTTTGAGTGTTATTTTCGGTGGTGTTTATGATTTCTCCAGGCTCCGCATCAAAAAGATTGTTTTCACTCATAATTATTATTCTCCTGACAATAAAAGTCTTTTTGTAACTGTTCACCAAATCTTTTTTCGTGCCGCGCCTCCAGGCTCGCGCTTTTCTAGGCTCGGCTTACAGGGGCATTCCTGCCCCTACCGGACTCTTAGCTATGTGCACCTTATCAAGTCAGGTGCAAAATAGAGGTTTTTCCCTATAGTCTTATCCAGTAGCATTTGTGCGGTCCGGCTTCCCCCATAAGCCTCGCCAAGAAAACCGGTGAGCCTCCCGGCCAATGAACGCAAAAAGAGCCGGTGAATAGTTTGGATAAAACATTGTGCATAGTTGCGTCTTTTTTTTAGTAATCTTATCCTGAAATCCGAGAAAGCAGGGCTATAGCAAAAAGGTCGCAAAAATCCCTGGTTATAAGATCAGCAAGGCCTTGATAAACAAGTATCTCAGAAAATATTATTTATGGATTCAGGTTTTTTAGGTGAAAAAAAAGCAAGGCAAAATGGTATTTATTTGAGTTTTAAAGGAAGGACACCTTTATCTCCTCCTAAATGGACAAAGGGTTTTGCAAAAAATTCTTGTCTTTTTACCGGATATTTATCTTCTCTGAATGCCTTAGTACTACAACGAAATTTGGCTCTGTAACCATGGCTCTATAGACAGCCTTACTATTATGGCAACAACTCTTTCCCTGGGTCCGAGGGTTCTGCAAACAGGGCGTAAACTGTGTGAGCGACGTAGGCAGCGTTCATCAAAATCGTAGGCCTATAAAAAGCTCTCGGTCCCTATTCAAGCACTTCCTGAAATCAGGGAACCCAGAAATATAGATTTTGATATACGCTGCCTTGGAGTGAGTTTTTACGGCCTGTTTGCAGAATCCTCGGACCTCTGGACAATAAGTTTCGTTGTAGTATTAGCCCCAACCTATATACAAAGCTTGAACATTTTAAAATAAGTTGTTTACCCTGCTAGTCAACCAGGCTGATAAGCAGTAATGCACCCATCTGCTGAAAGCAGGTCGAAAGCGGAGCCGGGTATATATCTGGGGCGGTCTGAACCCAAAGGGTGAAAACTTTTTAGTCTTCACCCCCTTATTCGGTTAGACTATTTCAAAGGCGGAATAGGACTGGTCATCATCAATGGTTTTGCACTCCGCGTTTTTGACTGAGCTCATGGGCGGACCTTGTAGAAGCCTTGTCTTGAATTCGGCCAAGGTCTCATCATCGCCTTGGGCCAGTACTTCCACGCGACCGTCGTGCAGATTCCGGACCCAGCCAGTTATGCCCAAGCTTTTGGCCTGATCCCGGGTCCAGAACCTAAAAGATACACCCTGAACTTTTCCACTTAATAAACAATGCATCGATTTCATAATCTCTCCTTAGTAGTTTGGAAATTACTCACTACGTTAGCAAAAGATCCGGTGAATAGTTTGGGTAAAATATGGTGAATAGTTGCCTCACAAATGGTTATTTTCCTGGAAGCTGAAAAAGCTGTCCTCGGAGATGATCACATGATCCAATAACCTTATGCCCAAGGCCCTGGCAGCTTCCTGGATTTGAGAAGTAAGTTCCCGGTCCTGCACAGAAGGGTTCGGATCTCCACCCGGATGATTGTGGACCAATATAACCCCGCTAGCCCTTTTTTCCAAGGCCTTGGTCAGAACCTCCCTGGGAAATACCGGGGCTTGATCCACAGTACCTTGACTGATTTTGTCAAAATCAACAAGCCTGTTTTTGTTGTCCACTAAAATATTCCAGAACTCTTCCACGGATTTGAACTGTAACCTGGAACGCGCCAATCTAACCACGCTGTCCGGGGAGTTGAGTGGAGTTTTTGGGGTTAGGCCGGACTGTTCTGTCCTGGCCCAAAACTCGGACCAGAGCTTTAAGAAGGTTGTAATGCCGGGACCGATGCCGTGAATGCTTTCCAGATCCTTGGGATTGGCCGCCAAGAGATCTTTGAAACTAGGGTAGCGTTCCATGAGGGCTTTGGCCAAGGGCTTGGTATCCTTGCGGGGCAGCGCGTAGCCCAGGATAAGCTCCAGAATCTCGTAGTCCTGCAGGCTGGCTGGATCCCAGTGCAGGCGCTCCCTAAGCCGTTTCCGGTGTCCTATGTAGTGCGGCTGTTTGGAATCCATGCGTCTCTTTCCAGTTATTTCCGCTGGAAGTGTGCAAAAAAATTGGTATACAAACGTTCCAGATTTCTATACCTACCCGGACTCCCGGGAACCGAACAGCTGGAAAAGGTTGGCCACCAAGTTTTCCATGGCTTGTTCCGGAAGGATAGTTCCGGATTTGACTCCCATCTCTGCTTCCAGGATCAGGCTCCATAGCCTGGATATATTCTCTTGGCCCAACTTTTTGGCCAGAGCGTTCTTTTCCTGCTTTACCCGGGGGTACAAGGACACCTTGTCCTGCTCGTTACTTGCCAGGTGCCACAGGATTCTAGCCTCGCGCAACAATAGTCCCAGAAAAGGAAATAAGCTCTCATGACCGGATTGCTGATCCTCAAAGATCTTGTGCCATACTTGGGTAATATTTTGACTTTGCTGCACCTTTTGCAACAAGGTGAAGATATCCAAATGGGACTTGGATTCCACTATAGCCAGATGTTCCATCTCGATCTTGCCATTTTCCGGGGCCAAGAGAGAAAGCTTGTCCAATTCCTGGTCAATCCCGTGACTGTCCAGGGGTAGAATCCAGAGCAGCTTTTCCTGCACCTGGGAGTTAATAGTGAGGTTCAATTCCTTGGCCCTTTTTTGAAGGTACCTGGGCAGGTTCTGTCTGGTAATGCCAGGGAACTGCCAGATCCAGTTCTTCTGCTTGGCGATTTGGTAATAGCGCTGTTTGGCCAGCCCGGCTGGCACCTGGGGAGTGTTTTTCTTCCAGGGGGCCTCCAGACAGAAAAAGGGCCAAATGCCTGGTTTGTATCCCTTTAGGGCAGGGGACATGCCGGACCAGAACTCCTCTTTGAAATCCTCGCATCTGCGCAGCACCACCGCCCGGGATGGTCCCATCATATTGGGCAGATTCAGGGAATTCCAAACCCTTTGTTCCAGTTCCGGGTCATCGCTCCATAATGTGACCATCTCCCATTCTTCCTGATTCCATTGGGAGATGATCTTGTTTATCTGCCGTTTGAGCAGATTGGAATCCGGACAGAAGCAGAAGTAAAAACCCGGTCTAGACATGCCCAGCTAACCCTAAAAATCCTGCCTCAAGCCATCAGCTATGCGGCGTAAAGCCTCATCTACAGCTTCCCGGGCAGCAGCTCTTTCCTCTGGTTCCTCATAAAAGGAGCTGCTTCCCCGGACACTGCCAGAGGACCAAATTTGATCCCCGGTATCAGAGTCAAACATGGTGGCTTCCAAGTCTATATCTATATCGGATCTTACCTGTGCATCCCCGGCTCCGGTGAGTCCCTCTGAGGTACTGTACCTGTTTACCTCCAGACGAATCCAGGATTCTGCCTGGTCTTCACTTACAAAGGAAACCTCGGCTCGCCTGGTGAATTCATCCTGGAAATTGGAGCGCAGGTAGGAATCCAGCCAGTGTTCCTGGGTAGGGTTGTGGACGTCTCGGATGTAAAGCATTCGGACATCCTGGGGCAAGGTGACCGGCGCAGTGCCTGCAAAGTTATAGCCGCACCCGGGCAGGGTCCAGGCAGATACAACCAGTAAAAGGCAAAGCAAGCGCATAGAGATCATTGCACCACTATGTTCACCAGTTTTTTGGGGACCACGATTACCTTGGACACGCTTTGGTGCTGAATGTGGCTCTGGATCTTGGGATCCTCCAGGGCCATGGATTTGAGCTCTTCCTGGTCCAAGTCCGCAGGTACTTGAATCTTGGATCGTACCTTGCCATTAACCTGGACAACGATCAAGATTTCCTCGCGTTGCAGGGCCTGGGAGTCGTAAGTTGGCCACCGGGTTTGGGCCAGAGGTGTTTGGTAGCCCATCTGGGCCCAGAGCTCCTCGCAGATATGCGGGGTAATGGGTGCAAGAATGGTTAGAACTGTGGAAAGGGAGGAGGACAGGAGTTTGCACCCGCTCTCCCTGGAAGTCAGTTCTTCCCTGGCCTGGTTTACCGCGTTGACCAGTTCCATGGTGCCGGCAATGGCGGTATTGAACTGGAATTTATCCAGCATGTCCCGGGTGGCTCGGCGCATGGTCTCGTGTTCCTTGGCGCGGAGCTCTTTTTCCTGCGGATTCAAATCCTGTTGGAGTATGTCCAGGCACGGACCCACTGGGGATAAAACCGGGGAAAGTTCCTGGAGCAGCCTCCAAAGACGGTTCAAAAAGCGGTGCGAACCTTCAATGGCGGAATCGCTCCACTCCAAGTCCTTTTCCGGGGGAGACGCGAAAAGGCAGTAAAGACGGACAGTGTCCGCTCCGAAGCGATCTATCATCTCATCCGGATCCACCACGTTTCCCTTGGACTTGGACATTTTGGCCCCGTCCTTGAGGACCATACCCTGGGTAAGAAGATGGGTAAAGGGCTCGTCCAGGTTCCAGTAACCCAGATCCCGCAGGGCCTTGACAAAGAAACGGGCATACAGCAGGTGCAGCACAGCGTGCTCTATCCCTCCGATGTACTGATCCACAGGAAGCCAGTAATTTATTGCCCGGGCATCGAACGGGGCTTCCTGTTCGCGGGGCGAGGTAAAACGGGCAAAGTACCAAGAGGATTCCACAAAGGTGTCCATGGTATCTGTTTCCCGTTTGGCCGGTCCCTTGCAACTCGGGCATTCGGTATGCACGAATTCTTCCAGGTCCGGCAGGGGGGATCGTCCATCCGGGGGCATTTCCGTGTCCTGGGGTAGAAGAACCGGCAGGTCCTGAATGGGAACCGGAACTATCCCGCACTGGGGGCAATAGATCATGGGTATGGGAGCACCCCAGAAACGCTGCCTGGAGATGTTCCAATCCCGCAAACGGTAGTTTACTGTTCTGCGGCCCTGGCCTTTTTCCTCCAGGAAATCGGCTATTTCCTCCTGGACCCGATGAGTGGGGTTGTTGCTGAATTGCCCGGAATTTACCGAGACCCCGGGCTCTTCGTAAGCAAAGGACATGTCTTCCCAGTCCCATTCACCTTCCTGGGGCTGCACTACCACCCTAACAGGCAGATGGTACTTGCGTGCGAATTCCAGATCCCGCTGGTCATGGGCAGGAACAGCCATGACCGCGCCAGTGCCGTATTCCAGAAGAACAAAATTGGCCAGATATATGGGCATTCTTTCTCCGGTGACCGGGTTAATGCAATATTTGCCGGTAAAAATGCCTTCTTTCTCTGCCTCGTCAGCTGTTCTTTCCTCCTGTTCCTGGCTGGTGACCCGGTTGATGAATTCCCAGATCTGATCCTGGTCCGGTCTGTCCCGGATGAGTTCCGGAACCAGATCATGCTCCGGGGCGAGGCTCATAAAGGTTGCCCCGTACAAGGTGTCCTGTCTGGTGGTAAATACGGTTAATACCCGGTCCAGATCGGGTATGTAGAAATCTATTTCCATGCCCAGACTCTTACCGATCCAGTTCCTCTGCATGCTTATTACCCGTTCCGGCCAGCCCTCACCAAGCTTGTCCAGGTCCCTGAGCAGTTCTTCCGCATAATCCGTAATGCGCAAGAACCACTGGTAGAGCTCCCTTCTCTGCACTTGGCTGTCACAGCGCCAGCACAATCCTGCTTCCACCTGCTCATTGGCCAAAACGGTGACACAGGTGGGACACCAGTTTACCGGGGCCTTTTTGCGGTAGATAAGGCCCTGCTGGTAGAGCTCCAGAAAGAAACGCTGCTCCCATTGGTAATACCCGGGATGACAAGTTGCTAGTTCCTTGCTCCAGTCGTAGGAGTAACCCAGCCTTTTAAGTTCCTGACGCATGTACTTTATGTTTTGATAGGTCCACTGGGAAGGGTGGGACTTGTTTTTGATGGCCGCGTTTTCAGCCGGCAAGCCAAAGGCGTCCCACCCCATGGGATGCAGGACATTGTAGCCCTGCATCCTTTTCATTCTGGCCACCACGTCTCCTATGGAATAATTGCGCACATGGCCCATGTGGATGTTCCCGGAGGGATAGGGAAACATCTCTAGAACGTAATACTTGGGCAGGTCAGCGTTTTCATGCGTAGCCCGGAAAAAGTCGTTTTCCTCCCAGATTTTTTGCCATTTTTTTTCTATTTGTTCCGGGTTGTACCTGTTGTCTGACATGGCGGTCTCCGCTTTCTGCTTTATATTCAAGGCTTGCTGCGTCTGGTTTTTAAAAGAAAAGCTGGGAATTTTAGTTTATGGTGATTGTTTCCCTTTTCCTGCTTTGAGGCAGTAATAGAGCAGCCCTTGTCCTGCTGGGTCAAATCGTAGTGTTTGCGCAGACAGAGGTTGGTTCTGGTTTTATGCCATCTGCTCAATATCTCCCGCACCGCTGAGGTATCCTCATGGGTAGCGAATATGAACACCGTATCCTGGTTGAACTGAGGCCAAAAAAGATCTCCCCACCTGGTCAGGGCCAGGTCCAGGGGAAGGTTTACTACTCGTACCAGGTCTTGGGTGTTAACGCACCACTTGGGCTGGCGCAAGTTCTGCAAGCATTGGGCAAGCTGATTTACCCAAGAGGCAAGATCGGTGCTCTCCTGTTTAGGGAAGAAGAGCTTCCAGATCTGTTGGCCCTGCTCCGGTGAAGCGGTTAAAATCGGGCCTTGATCCTCCCACTGCGGGGGAAGCTGGAAAAAAAGTCTAGGGTAGTGATCTGGACAGGATTCAAGGTCTTTTATCAGTCCTAAGTTTACCATTTCTTACATCCTTGGCTGCTGCATCCAAAACTCCGTTTACAAAGTTGCTCGAGCCTTCATCTCCAAAGGTTTTGGCCAGCTCAATGCCTTCATTGATGGCCACCTTGACTGGGATATCCGGACGATACAACATCTCGAACAGGGCCAGTCGCATGATGGTCAGCTCCACCAGTGCGATCCGCTCCACCCTCCAATTGCGGGAATAACTGCCAATTACAGCGTCGAGCTCTTCCAGGCGCTGCAGGACTCCTTGGACCAACTCCAGGGCGTACTGGGACTCCCTGCCCTGGTTTTCATCTAGGAAATGTTCGAAAGTGGTCTGGACTTGGCTCTCAGCGGGATTGAACTTCAGGGAATAAAGCACCTGAAAGGCGTAAATACGTTGCCCGTGTCTGGAATGTTCCCGCTTGAGGCTGGAAGATGAGTTGTGAGTCTCCATTACCGGGATCAATCTACCTGTTCCAAAACCCTGATGAGTTCCAAAACTGCTGAAGCCGCTTCCACACCCTTGTTGCCGGCTTTGCTTCCCGCACGTTCAATGGCCTGTTCCAGGCTTTCAGTGGTCAGCAAGCCAAAGCCTATGGGAATGCCGGTTTCCAGAGAGGTCTGGGCCATGCCCTTGGTAGCCTCGGAGGCCACGTAGTCAAAGTGGGGTGTGGCCCCACGGATTACCGCCCCTAGGCATACTATGCCATCCAGGTCCTTTTGTTCGGCCAGGCGCTTGGCTACCATGGGAATCTCAAAGGCCCCTGGCACCCTGTACAGGGTTATGTTGTCCCTTTCCATTCCATGCCGGAGCAGATAATCCACTGCCCCGCTGATAAGTTTCTCCACCACGAACTCGTTAAATCTGCCGGCGACAAGGGCGATGCGCAAACCCTTGGCGTCCAGTTGGCCTTCGATGGTTTTAATATCCTGCATTTTAAGGTTCTCCCAGGGAAATAGTATTTAGTGTTTGCCTGAAACCGTGAGGAAATGGCCCAGTTTTTCCTTTTTGGTTATGAGATAACAGAGGTTTTCCTCGCAAGGTGGAACCTCTATGGGTACTCTTTCCACCACCTCCAGGTCAAATCCTTCCAACCCAATGATTTTTTTGGGGTTGTTGGTCAAAAGGCGCATTTTCTTTATGCCCAGATTGACCAGGATTTGGGCTCCTATACCGTAATTGCGCAAATCCGGAGCAAACCCCAGTTCTTCGTTGGCCTCCACGGTATCCTTGCCCTGGTCCTGAAGTCCGTAGGCCTTGATCTTGTTGCCCAATCCAATACCGCGGCCCTCCTGGCCCATGTAAAGAATGACCCCCTTGCCTGCCTGCTCCACCATGCGCATGGATGCCTGCAGCTGTTTGCCGCAATCGCAGCGCAGGGAGCCAAATACGTCTCCAGTGAGGCACTGGCTGTGTACCCGGACCAGAACCGGTTCGTTCTTTTTTATTTTGCCCTTGACCAATGCAACATGGGTGTGATCATCCACCTCGTTCTCAAATGCTATGGCCCTGAAATTGCCGCAGAAGGTGGGCAGATCTGCCTCTCCCACTCGTCTGACCATGGAGTCGAATCTGGAACGGTACCGGATCAAATCTTCTATGGTGCAGATTTTTAAACCGTGTTTCTTGGCAAACTCCACTAGATCCGGCATGCGGGCCATTTCACCGTCATCGCGCATGATTTCGCAAATAACTGCAGCCGGTTTGAGCCCGGCCAAGCGGGCCAGATCAGTGCTGCCCTCGGTTTGACCCGCCCGCACCAGAACCCCGCCTTTCTTGGCCCTTAAGGGAAAGATATGCCCCGGGGTGGCAATATCTTCCGGGGTTACGTCGTCCTTGATGGCAGTGGATATGGTGGTGGCGCGATCAAAGGCGGAAATGCCCGTGGTTACCCCTTGGGCTGCCTCAATGGACACCGTGAAAGCGGTTTCGAATTTGGAGGTGTTCTTGGGAGCCATCATGGGCAGGCCCAGCTTATCTACCCATTCCGGGGCTAGGGCCAGGCAAATAAGGCCCCGCCCGTATTTGGCCATGAAGTTGATTGCCTCCGGGGTGATGCGCTCTGCTGCAATGGTTAGATCGCCTTCGTTCTCCCGGTCTTCGTCATCCACCAGGATGACCATTTTACCCCGCCTTATGTCTTCGATTGCCTCTTCAATGCTGCTTACAGACATGTTTAACTCTCCGAGAAACCGGCTGTCCCGTGCCGTCTAATGTTGCATGGTTGCAGATGCTTTCTGCCTGTTCCTAAAATCCGTGCTGGCGGAGAAAATCCCGGCTTATACCATCTCGCCCGGATTGAGCACCCTGATTGCCAAGCCAGGGCTCCATCATCTTTTGCACGTATTTCCCTATGATATCGGTTTCCATGTTCACCCGGGTTCCAGTTTTCCAGTTGTTGATGTTGGTGCTTTTCCAGGTGGCAGGGATGATATTTACCTGTAAATAGTTTTTGCCGCAATCGCTTATAGTCAAGCTCACCCCGTCCAAAGCCACCGAACCCTTGTCAACTATCAGGGATCCGAATTCTGCCGGGAAGTCCAGGATAATTATCCGGGATTCACCCTGGGCTTCAATGTCCTTAACCCGGGCCAGGCAATCCACATGTCCGGAGACCAAGTGGCCGCCCAGCCTGTCGTTTAAGGTTAAGGCCCGTTCCAGGTTGACCCTATCCGAGGTTTTAAGCTGACCCAGGTTTGTAGTTGACAGGGTCTGGGATGAGGCATAAACCTCGAAAGAGTCCCGAGTAAAGCTTTCCGCGGTAAGGCAGACACCGTTGACAGAGATGCTTTCGCCCCGGGATAAATCCTGTATATCATACCGGGACTTGATGCGGATTCGGGTCTCGGCCCCTTTACTTTCCAAACTGGCCACTTTGCCTGTGTCCTGTATTAAACCGGTGAACATAGTCCTGTATTGTCTGCGTTTAACCAGCAGCAGTCAATATTTTATTGCCTGTTTTCTGGAAACATCCTTAGCCATAAATCCGGGCCGGATTGCCGGATCTGGCTCAGGCGCAATGGGATTGCCTGATCCATGACAGGGGTGTCTTTGCCGCTGCATACCGGCACCCCCTGCTCGTCTCCCAGGATCTTAAGTCCCAGAAACGCCCAGAGCTCATCCGCGAGGTGCTCTTTTAACAGGCTAAGGGCCAGTTGTCCCCCGCCTTCGCAAAGCACGTAAAAGACGTTTTTTTCTCGGCGCAGCCATATCAGCCCCTGATCAAGGTCCAGTCCGTTCCTTGCGCTACCCAAATCCAGTACTGTGCAGCCTAGGGAGGTGAGCTCCTCTGCACGGGGCGAGTTAGCGCTTTGGGTGTCAGTCCAGAACACGGTCTCAGATGGGCGTTGGCGCAGCAGGTAATAATCCTTGTCCGGGGCGGGCAGCCGGGTGGTCAGAATAATTGCCAGCGGTTGCCTGATGTCTTGATCCAGACGACAGGTCAGGGAGGGATCGTCCTGGTAAAAGGTATTCCCGCCCACTAGAACCGCCCCCACGCGGGAGCGCAGCTCGTGAACCATTTGTCTGGAAACCCGGGAGGTGACCCACTTGGAGTGACCGGTGCGGGCGGCGATGCGACCATCCAGCGTGGAGGCGGTCTTGAGATAGAGGTATGCTCTTTTGCTCCGCTGCCAGAGAACAAAGTCCGCGATCAGATCTAGGCACTTGTCCTCCTCCACCCCCTGAGTCACCCGAACCCCCCGGCTTTTTAAATATTCGGCCCCTCCGCCCTGAACTCCGGGGTTGGGATCTAGAGTGCCGATAACCACGTCCCTTATTCCCGCATTTAAAACGGCTTGGGTGCAAGGCGGGGTCTTGCCGTGATGGTTGCAGGGCTCCAAAGTTACATACAGGGTGCACAGGGATAGATCCGAGATTTTTTGCAGGGCGTGGTTTATGGCCTCCACCTCGGCATGATCCTTGCCAGCCCCCCGATGCCAGCCCCGGCCCAGAACCCGGTCCCCGGAGACCACCAGGGCGCCCACGCAAGGGTTGGGGGCTGTGAACCCTTTGCCCTTCTCAGCCAGCTGTACCGCCTGCAACATGAACTCACTTTGATTCATGGGGGGTCTCCCAAAGCACTTGTCTTCAGTTTTCAGGTATCTTTAAAAGCTCAAACCCGATTCCGGCTTCGGTGAGCATGTCCTGGGCCAATTGGTCCGTATAGCTCTGGCTGTAATAAATAAATTGTATCCCGCAGTTGATGAGCATTTTGGTGCAGATCAGGCAGGGTTGAGTGGTGCAGTAGATAGTGGACCCGAAGATGCTCACACCATGGATGGCGGCTTGCAGAATTACGTTCTGCTCGGCGTGCAGTCCCCGGCACATCTCGTGGCGCTGGCCTGAGGGTATGTTCAGCTCCTCCCGGAGACAGCCCACGTCCAGGCAGTGATCCATCCCAGCCGGGGCTCCGTTGTAACCCGTGGCCAGGATGCGCTTGTGTTTCACTGCAATGGCTCCCACCGCGCGGCGCAGGCACGTGGAACGTTGGGCCACCAAGTGGGTAATCCGCATGTGGTATTCATGCCAGGAAAGCCTTTTATCCTTCAATCCCTTTCTCCGGGTTCCAGAGCGCTTCCTCCTTCTTACCAGGCAAACAGGGGGAAATCGGAAGCGAACTCTTCCACTTCTTTGCTTATCTGTTGGATGCGTTGCTCGTCTTGGTAATTGTGAATGGCATCCACCATCCATTCCACTATTTTCTCCATGTGTTCCGGCTGCATCCCTCGGGTGGTTAGAGCAGATGAGCCTATCCTAATGCCGGAAGTTACAAAGGGAGATCTGGTTTCGAATGGGACGGTGTTTTTGTTTACGGTTATGCCGGCTTTGTCCAAGGCAATTTCTGCATCCTTGCCGGTTATGTTCTTGTTGCTAAGATCCACCAGGAGCAGGTGATTGTCAGTGCCCCCGGAAACCAACTGGAAACCGGCCTCCATGAGCTTGCTCCCGATGGTGCGGGCGTTTTCCACTACCTTCTGCTGGTAGGTATGGAACTGGGGGTTTAGGGCTTCCTTGAAGGCGATGGCCTTGGCAGCGATTACATGCATGAGAGGTCCCCCCTGGATTCCGGGAAAGATCTGGGAATTCAGCATTTTGGCATTATCTTCCGTGCTTAGGATCATTCCTCCCCTGGGGCCGCGCAGGGTTTTGTGCGTAGTAGTGGTGGTAAAATGGGCGTGGGGAATAGGTGAGGGGTGCAGCCCGGCTGCAATGATACCGGCTATATGGGCCATATCCACGGTGAGCTTGGCCCCCACCTTGTCCGCGATTTCCCGGAAACGCTTGAAGTCTATGATACGGGGATAGGCACTGGCACCAGCAATGATCATGGCAGGCTTATGTTTCAGGGCCATTTCTTCTACCTGATCGTAGTTGATAAGGCCGGTCTCTTTTTCCACCCCGTAAAACACTGGTTGGTACAGTTTCCCGGTAAAGTTGGCTGGACAGCCGTGGGTTAAGTGTCCGCCGTGGGACAGGTCCATGCCCAAGATGGTGTCCCCGGGCTTCAAGGTTCCAAAGAAAACCCCCATGTTGGCTTGGGATCCGGAGTGGGGCTGGACATTGGCGTATTGGGCCCCAAAGAGCTCAGTTGCCCGGTCCCGGGCCAGGTTCTCGGCTATATCCACGTATTCACACCCACCGTAGTAACGTTTGCCTGGATAGCCTTCCGCGTACTTGTGGGTCATGACTGTGCCCATGGCTTCCCTCACCGCCATGGAGGTAAAATTTTCAGAGGCAATAAGTTCCAGCTTGTTTAGTTGCCGCTGTTCTTCCAGTTCAATGCTATGGGCTATTTCCGGGTCCACTTTCTTTATTTCCTCGATACTCATTATTTAGTCCCTCTTCTGATTTGATGTGATTTTGTGTTTTGGTATTTATTCTTCAAATCTTTTGAAAAGTATGCACCCGTTGGTTCCTCCGAAGCCGAAGGAATTGCACAGGGCATAGTTGATTTTTCTGTTTACTGTGCCCATGCCGCAGTAATCCAGGTCGCATTCCGGATCTGGGGTCTCCAGGTTGATGGTGCCGGGTATCTTGCCGTGATACAGGCTTTTGATGCTGAAAACGCTTTCTATCCCACCGGCTGCGCCCAGGGTATGCCCGATCATGGATTTGTTTCCAGTAAGCAACATGTCGTAAGCGTGCTTGCCGAATACTTCCTTGATGGCCTTGGTTTCGCAGATGTCGTTCAAGGGGGTGGATGTGCCGTGGGTGTTGATATGATCCACCTGTTCCGGAGTGACCCCGGCTTCCCGCAAGGCCTGCCGCATGGCCAGGGCCATACCTTCCCCGGAGTCGTCCGGGGCGGTCATGTGGTAGGCATCAGCCGATGCCCCGAATCCCACTACCTCGGCATAGATTTTGGCCCCTCTTTCTTGGGCACTTTCCAGAGTCTCCAGGAGGAGTTGGCCGCTGCCCTCTCCGATCACAAAACCGTCCCGGTTCAGGTCAAAGGGGCGGCTGGCATGCCCAGGGCTTTCGTTTTTGACGGACAATGCCTTCATGGCATTGAACCCGGACAACGCCATGGGAGTGATGGTGGATTCCACTCCTCCGGTGATCATGGCCTGGGCCCGGCCCAACTTGATATCCGAGAAGGAGTAGCCGATGGCGTGCAAGCCTGAAGCACAGGCCGAGGTTGTGGCTAAATTGGGACCCTTGGCACCGGATATGATGGATATCTGTCCCGCTGCCATATTGCCTATGAGCAAGGGGATATAAAATGGGGAGACCCTTTTGGGGCCAGATTTTAACAGCTTGGTATGGAACTCCTCGATGGTTTCCAATCCCCCCAGGCCGCTGCCCATGATTACGCCGCACTGATCCATATCCATGTTTTCTGGGCCAAGACCGGAATCCTGCATCAGCATCCTGGCCGCTGCCACTGCAAAGTGGCAAAAACGATCCATGCGCTTGGCCTCTTTGAATCCCATGTAGAGAGTGGGGTCAAAGTCCTTGACTTCTGCTGCGATTTGCGTGGTGTACTGGGAAGTATCAAATCGGGTGATGCGGTCCACGCCGCTTTTGCCGGCTAACAGATTGTCCCAGCTTTGTTCCAGGTCTGTGCCAATGGGCGTGACTGCTGAGATACCTGTGACAACTACTCTTGGCATTATCCTCTATTCCTGCCTGGGTTTACAGTTTCTTTACAACCAGTGCCCGGATACACCTGTAAATTTTGAACAGGCTAAAGCATACTCAGGATGTTGATGGACCAGGCTAAGTAAAGAAACTGAAGGGATTTTTAGATGAGCCGAAGACCAGTTATTGGTTGGCCTTTATATAATCTATGGTGGCTTGAACAGTTAGCAGTTCCTGGGCCTTTTCGTCATCTATTTCCATGTCGAATTCCTCTTCCATGGCCATGATAAGCTCGGTTAAATCCAGGGAGTCGGCGCCCAGATCCTCAACAAACCTGGCTTCAGGCTTTACTTCCTCTGCTGAAATTCCCAGCTGGTCCACAATGATTTCCTTGACTTTTTCTTCTACTGACATCTCGTGCTCCTTAAGACTGTTAAGTTGACTTTGCAAACATTGCCTGTGGGATTTGTTGCCATTAAGACTCTTATATCATGCAGGCTTGTGTTGCAAGTTTTGATCTCCAATTTTTAAGCAATCTCTTAAAATGGCTATAACCATGTTCGACCCTTTAGCTTTTGGCTGTAGTTGGCCTGGGGAATCACGTCCAAAATCCCCGGCTAGCTGGCAAAAGAGAAATTGGGGCCTGGATTTTTCCTGAGGGTTTACATGTAGAGTCCTCCGTTAATCCCTAGAATCTGGCCGGTGATATATCCGGCCTGTTCCGAGGCCAGAAAAGCCACGCTTTCGGCTACGTCTTCCGGGGTGCCGAGTCTTTGCATGGGGATATCCTGGAGGAATTGGTTCCGCAATTCTTCTGAAAGCTCGGCGGTCATATCTGTCTCTATAAAGCCCGGGGCCACGGCATTCACAGTGATATTTCTGGGAGCAAGCTCTCGGGCCGCGGTTTTGGTCAACCCTATAAGGCCTGCTTTGGAGGCGGTATAGTTTGCCTGACCCGCGTTGCCGGTCTGGGCTGTAACCGAGGAAATATTGATAATGCGGCCGTATCTGTTGCGCATCATGAGTTTGCCAGCCTGCTGCAGACACACAAAGGAGCCGGTCAGGTTGGCATTGATGACGCGCTCCCACTGCTCCAGTTTCATGCGGACCATGAGACCGTCCTGGGTCAAACCGGCATTGTTGACCAGGACCTGCAGGTTTACTTTGTCTTTTATGCTTTGTTGAAAGAAATCTACGATGGAATCAGGATCGCTTATGTCCAGGGCGAATGCTTGGGCAGTACCTCCGGCTCGGGCAATTTCCTCACATGTATGTTCTGCCTGTTCCGGCCTGCTTACGTAGGTGATGTAAACCTGATAACCATCACTGGCCAGGCGGAGGGCGCATGCCCTGCCTATACCTCGCGATCCTCCTGTAATCAGGGCAGTTTTTTCAAGATGGGACATATAAAACTCGCTTGCAATTATTCTCTAGGTTCGCAACAAGATCTGGTGCATAGCTATACCCGCTTTTGCAAAATGTTTTGGGGTATGCTGGTGGAGGTCAAACTAAAAGCGCACCAGAGCTGCGCCCCAGGTAAATCCTCCGCCGAAGGCAACCAGCAAGATCAGGTCCCCGGGTTTTATTTGACCCTGCAGCTTAGCCTCTGCCAGCGCTATGGGCACGGATGCGGCTGAAGTGTTGCCGTATTTTTGGACGTTAACAAACAGATTCCCTGGGTCAAGATTCAATTTCTTGGCCAGGGCCTCTATGATGCGTATGTTGGCCTGATGAGGAATGACCAGATTCACGTCTTCCGGGCGCAAGCCGTTTCTCTCCAGGATCTCCTGGCTCACGTTGTACATGGAGCGCACCGCTTGCCTGAATACCTCCCTGCCTTCCATCTGGACAAAAAAATTCTCCCCTACTGTATCTCCCAGGCTCAAGGGATAAGCTGATCCCCCTCCCTTGACAGTGAGCAGGTTGCCCAGTGCCCCGTCCGCCTTGAGGCAAACGTCCACCAGGTGGCTGTTTATTTCCTGGTTTCGAGAAGGTTGATCGGAAATAACAGCGGCCCCTGCCCCGTCCCCGAAGAGCACGCAGGTGCCCCTGTCTTGAAAATTGACCCTGGAGGTTAAGGCCTCGGATGCCACCACTAGTATATTGCTTGGAGACGGCAGCATGCAAAGTCCCCTGGCCAGCTCCAGGGCGTATAGGAAACCTGTGCAGGCAGCGTTTACATCCAGGGCAGCTATGTTTCTGTGCCCCAGTTTTTCCAGGAGCGAGCAGGCACCGTTGGGTACAAAAGTATCCGGGGTGAAGGTGGCCAAAATAACATGGGTCAGGTCCTCTGGAGTAAGGGCAGCTTCTTGCAGGGCCTGTATAGATGCCTGGTAGGCTAGATCGGTACAGTTTTCTCCGGTGCAGATACGTCTTTCCTTGATGCCGGTGCGGGCGGTAATCCAATCATCCGAAGTATCCACCAAACGCTCAAAGTCCTGGTTGGTCATGACCTTCTGGGGTGCATGAAACCCGTATCCTGTGAGGTAGCAATCGTTTTTCATGAGTAAGTATTGACAGGGCTGCCCTATAAAACTTGGTCTTTGGGTTGAGGGGTTTTTTTGAAAAGTCCAATCTCTTGGTTTTCCTCCAAGCCCTGGACCAAGTGTTCATTGGCTTGGTTGCGCACAAATTCTCCGGCCATTAGGACCGCATTGGTTATGGCCTTGGCATTGGAGGAGCCGTGACAGACGAGGCTTATTCCTTTTAATCCCAGCAAGGGCGCACCTCCGTATTCGGCATAGTCAATATGTCTGCCGAATTTACGTAAAGCCCCAGTGCTTAGCAAAAATCCCAGCTTGGCCAGCAAGCTTTTTTTGACCTCTGCTTTCAGGGTGTTGCTAAGGGAGATGGCCAGTCCCTCCATGAGCTTCAAGGCGATGTTTCCCACAAATCCGTCGCAAACCACGACATCCGCCTTGCCGGAAAAAAAGTCCCGCCCTTCGACATTGCCGATAAAGTTCATGGAGGACATTTTGAAGAGCTTAATGGCGTCCATGACCAGTTTGTTGCCCTTGCCCTCTTCCTCGCCAATGGTGAGCACCCCGACCCTGGGCTTGGAAATGTGCAGCACGTTTCTGGCAAAGACATCCGCCATAAGCCCGAATTGAACCAGGTGGTAGGGCTTGCATTCAATGTTTGCCCCGACATCCACAAGTACCAAAGGTTCCTTTTTTTCAGTGGGGAGTATGGAAGCCAGGGCAGGTCGTTCAATGCCTTTAACCCGGCCCAGGGTGAACATGCCGCATCCCAGAGTGGCCCCGGAATTGCCTGCGCTGACCACTCCATGGGCCTTTTTTTCGCGCACGGTTTTAAAGGCTGCCTGGATGGAGGAGTTCCTTTTACGGCGCAATCCTTCCGAGGGTTTCTCTTGCATGCCCACAACTTCCGGGGCATCTCGGATATCGATCTCCAGGTTGTGGATTTTTTCCTTGTTCAGGGCTTGTTCTATTTGCTCTTGATTTCCGGTCAAGATCAGCCCTAGATTATCCTGCTTGGCCGCGTTTACAGCGCCAGGGATGGTCACTTCCGGCCCGGAATCGCCGCCCATGGCATCCACAGCGATTATGGGCCTAATCTGTTGCATCCTGGGTTGGCTTTAAGTATTTGCGTTTGTTGTAAGCGCCGCATTGAGGGCATATCCTGTGGGCGATAGCAGGCTCGCCGCAATCGCAATATATCACGTTGGGGACCGGGACGTGGTGATGTGCCCGGCGCATACCTTTTCTGGACTTGGATGTTTTCTTCTTGGGTAAAGCCATTTTCGGACCTCTTTATCGGTTTATTTTTAGGTTACGCAGTACTGCGAGCCTGGGATCCAGTGTCTCCTCGGTGCAGGAGCATAACCCGAAATTTATGTTTTCTCCGCACTTGGGACACAGCCCTTTGCACTCGTGATCGCACAGGGGTTTGTCCGGCAACGCCAAAACAAAGTGCTCCCATGCCAGAAGTTCTGGGCTGAACCACCAGCGGCCTTGCTCCAGTTTCAAAGGGCGCTCCCGGGGAAGCTCCTCAGGGTCCTGGGTGTAGTTTTCATAGGCCTCGATCCGGTACTTTATGTCTATTGTGCCCCGTTCCAGGCATCGCGAGCAGATGAGGGAAACCTGTCCCTGTACTTTGCCCCGGAAGTATACTCCCTGGGCCTGGGGAAGAACCTCCAGAACAGTGGTCAAGCTTTGGATCATACGGCAATCGATCTCGTACCTTTCCCAGAGTAAGGACCACTTGGGATCGTCCTGAAAAGAAAAGTCCTTCCCTTCAGGTGGGACATCGGATAAAGGTAGCCACTCTTCTAATAGCATCATAAATGAACTCAAAAACAAGCTATTATCTTGAGTTTTTGTGAAATGTCAAGAATTTTCCCTTGCCATTTTGTTAGTTTAAGGTTATTGTATTAGCTTATTGTCGTTGACGGAAGGGAGTTTCCTTCCCGAGATATACTGACGCGTTTTTCGTTTATTACGTGAGAGCTTAGAGTTTTTTGAATACATAAGCCAAGAACTATTATTAAGCTGAAAATAGCGATTTGTAAATACTTCCGAGTTTGGAATTGATCTACAGAATACAGGAGGTCAAAATGAGCAAGGTATGCCAGGTTTGTGGCAAGAAACACCAAGTGGGCAATTATGTCAGCCACTCCAACAAGCACAACAAGAGACGATTCAAACCCAACCTGCACAGGGTTCGGGCTCAGCTGTCCCAGGGCCGGGTGCAAAGGATACGCGTATGCAGCAGGTGTCTGCGCTCTGGAGCTGTGGTAAAACCTATGGCCAAGAGCGCCTAAGGCCCTTGTTTCAGTCTAGTGTAAGGCCGCAGACCGGGTGTGCCCTTTAAGGGTTACTTGTGCATCTGTCTATAAGATGCTTTCCATGGTTCCCATGGTTTGAGCAGGCCTGTGGCCTTTTCCAAATATCTTTTTATGCCTGGAATATGTTGTCATTCGGGTATAATCCGCCTCCGAGACAGGCCTTCCTTTTCCCCAACCCTTGATTCTTCCAGCCTAGGCTTCCCCCAACGCAAACAGGTTGTCAAATTTTAGATTTAGGGTAACTATTCAGCGTCAATCATTTTTGTACAAGCCATTGGGTTATGGTTTCGGAATGTGCTATACAAATCGGACCAGTCGCTGCCGGGATGAGGATAGATCCACCATGTGGGTGGAGCAGGAGATGCAGGGATCATAACCCCGGACCAGCATGCTGAGCCTTAGCTCAATGCTTTGGGGATCTAGCCCCGAGAGCTGTGGCTTTATAGCATCCATGTCCTTCTGGATGTTGGCATGGTTCTGGTTGGTGGGTATTACACAGTCCGCAGCCATTACCCGGCCCTGGTCATTGTACTCGTATTTGTGGAAAAGAATTCCCCGGGGAACTTCCACCGCGCCCACGCCCTGAGCGGCGGTTATCCGCGGCTGGACCGGCTTTTCCTCACGAATGCCCTCCTGGAGCAGCCCGGAGATGATTTGCATGGATTCCTGGATCGAGTGCACGCACTCCACCAACTGGGCTAGGGTGTTCAGGAAGGGATTGTGCACCTGGGGGGCAAGACCTAGCTTTTGAGCGGCGGCCTTGGCCTTGGGGAAAAGCTGGTTATAGTTCAAGTTGAATCTGGACAGGGCACCTACCAGATAGGAATCCCGGACGTTTCTGGTCCACTTGGCGGTGGAATGGGGCACACAATATTCGTTGGTCACCTGCTCGTAAAAAAGCGCCGGGCGCCGCTGGTCCAAGGAGGTCTGGATCTGTCCGCTGTACAGGGCATATTCCCCGGGAGAGGTAAGGGCTACATATTCGGTAGGCCTCTCGAATTCTGGCCACTTATCCCCTAGGGCAACAAAGAGGTCCACCACGTTTTCCAAACGTTTACCTGCCTCCTCCAGCTTGGCCATTAAATTGTTCAGCTCTTCCTGTTCCGGGAGCTTGGCCATTCCCCCCACTACCAGCCTCTGGGGATGCGTGGTCCTGCCGCATATGATTTGGCTGAATTCGTTGGCGATGCGCCTGCATGCCACTAGATTCACCAGTTCCTCCCTGTGGGTCTCTGCCACGGGTAGAATGGAATCCACTCCCAAAAGATCGGGCAAAACCAGGTATCCCATATGCAAGAGGTGGCTTTGCAGGTTTTCCGCGTGTAGGGCCAGTTTTCTTAGCTTCAGGGTTTGGTTGGATACCTCCAGGCCGAAGGCATTTTCTGTGGCCTGGATGGAGCAGAGTTGATGCCCGATGGAGCATATCCCGCAAATGCGTGAAACGATGTGATGGATATCGGTATAAGGTCTGTCCTGGACCATGGCTTCGAAGAACCTGGGGGCTTCCACCACTTCCCAGGTGCATTCCTGGACCTCTCCGCCGGGATCCAGCTTTACCACGATATTTCCGTGCCCTTCCACCCGGGTCAGGTGATCCACCTGGATGACTTCCGGATTTTCCCGGACGGATTCCGTCTGGGACTGGGAGGATTGTTCCTGATTTTTGGTATCCTTGGTTTTTTTCTTGGTCATAAAGCCTTTCTCCGGGCAAATCTTGTTAAGAAACGATTGTTGCAGCCCTGCCGCATAAACGGAACAATATAAGAGCCTGGCATGTTGATATTTTTGATTCGGTGTGGCCCTGAATTATACCATTCGCTTGGTGCAGCCGTAATAGAGCCTCATTCTATCCTGGACGCTGATCCGGGAAAAACCGTGTTCTTCCATAACCTGGACCGCCGCCTCCAGGTTGGCGTCCGGGGCTAATCCCCGGCAACCCCAGCACAGGCTGCCCTCGGTGACGCAACATGCTCCGCATCCGGCCCTGGTGGCAATGCCCAGGCAAAGCTGTCCCTGCTCATAGCGGCAGATGTTTCCAGCCATCTTGCACTCCACGCAGACCGGGTATTCCGGGGGGTGATAAATCTTACCCAGTAAGAGCTCTTTGACCGCCCGGGCGAACTCGTCCTTATCTATGGGGCAGCCATGAATGTCCATATCAACATTGACCACGGCAGATAAGGGTTTGGCAGAATAAGTGGAATATTTCAGGGCATGGGAACCATAAACCGAGGTGCGGTATTTGCGCTCGCTTATGAAATTTTTCAAACAATTAATTCCCCCAATAGTGGCACAGGCGCCCAAGGCGACCAGGATGCCGGCGTTGGCACGGATTTCCCTCAGCCTGGGCTCGTCCTCGGGCCTGGTGATGGAGCCTTCCACAAAGGCTATGTCGTAATCGTCCCGGTGCTGGGTCTTTATTTCCCTAAAACTGACTATTTCCAGGTGCTCCACCAGATCCAGCAGCCTCTCCTCCAGGTTTGCTACCTGAAGCTGATCCCCTTCGCATCCGGCGAAATCAAAAAAAGCTACTTTGGGTTTTGCAGCCATTGTTCACTCCTGTTCTCAATACTGCCTCGCTTCCAAGGCAGATTTAAACTGTCCCGATCTCGGAATCCGGGTAGTCAAAGCGGCTAAGGACGCGAGGCATCCCGCCCCCACATGTAGGTTTCTTTGTCCAGGGCCTCGGGTATATTCGCGATCTGGGTGTAGCAAAAAACCGGTCCATCCACGCAGCAGTTCAGCCCATCTATCTGGCAATGCCCGCACTTGCCCAGGGCGCACTTCATTCTCCTCTCCAGGGAGACATATATCCTATCCCGAGTGATGCCCAGATTGCTGCATTCGTCTATAACGAATTTATACATGACAGGAGGGCCAATCATGCCCACATAAGTGTTTTCCGGGCTAATCTGTATCTTGGAAAACAGGGTGGTGATCACCCCCACATTACCCTGCCAGTTATCATCAGGCACGTCCACTGTTTCGTGAACCTCCACATCCTGACGCCGGCTTATCTCCTGGAGCTGATCCGTAAATATCCTTTCGCTGGGATTGCGGGTGCCTACCAGGAGCATGATATGTCCGAATTCGTCCCGGTGTCTCAGCATGTAGTAAAGTACGCTCCGCAAGGGAATATATCCCAGCCCCCCGGCTATAAATAAAAAGTCCTGTCCCACGAACTTCTGCATGGGAAAATAGGAGCCGTAAGGCCCTCTGATGCCCACCTTGGAACCCACTTCCATGTTGTGCAGGGCATTGGTGACAGCCCCGGCTTTGCGGATGGCTAGTTCGAAACGATGGTGTTCGGTCTGGGGAGGAGAACTTACCGAAAACGGGGCCTCTCCTACTCCGTAGACCGAAACCTGGATGAACTGTCCCGGCCTATGGGCCAGGGTCCTGCCGCTGTCCTGGGCGAACTCAAAAAGGGTAACGTTTGAGGACAGTTCCTTTTTTGAGACCAATGTAGCAGGCCTAGGAACATAAGGTGAAAAATTAGGCTTCATACTTGGTCGCCTCCCAGATCTCTTGAAAAACTTCCTTGGGGTTGGCTATCCTAGCGGTACAGGCCCGGACGCAGCGTCCACAGCCTACGCATCCCAGCTCCCCGATCTTGTCGTATATGTACTTGCCCTTGCGCATGTACCTGTGCCGGTAGCGCTCCCAAGGGGTGGGGCGAAAATTGTGACCCCCGGCTATGCGGGCAAATCCCTCCAGCATGCATCCGTCCCATTGCCGGTAGCGCCGGCCTTGCTCTAACTTGTCATCCACCTCATCCTGGATATCGAAGCAGTAGCAAGTGGGACAGACCAGGTTGCAGGAGCCGCAGGAAAGACAAGTTTTGGCCTTTTCCTGCCAATAGAGCTGGTGTTTAAAAAATTTGGCCATGGTGCCGGGAACTTGTCTCCAGGAAAATCCCAGACTCAGTTTGTCCGCCTTGGCCACCATCTTGAGGTGCACTCTCCTGGCTGCCTCCTTTTCTGCGGCACTGGCTTTGTCCACTCCCTGGTTCATCTGGATCATCTTTTCGCCCTGCGCAGAACCCACCTGAACCAAAAAAGCCTCCGGGCTGATCCGAGTCCAGAAGAGGTCATATCCCAAATCTACCCGGGATGCATCCACTCCTGCCCAGAAGGAGGTATCAGCCACCTGGGCCGGTTCCATTCCAAAGATTACAGTGTTGTCCCGCCGGGCCTGATAGTTGACATCCACGCTGTCCGTGCTCATGAGCTGGTCCAACTGGTTGATGGCCTTGATGTCGTAGGGATGAACCCCGAACAGGAGTTGTTTGGGGGCTTGGATCACGGGTTCTGCTTTGTAGCTTGGAAGATCAAAACTGATTAAGTCCTCTCTCGGGGGGAGAAAAAAGCGTTTTAAGGGAGTGTAAGCCAGATCATAGTCCCAGGCGATGTGCATGCCCGGTTGCCAGGGCCTGAATTCGAAAAAATGGTCATCTACTCTGGTGGGTACGTAAACACTAAATTCACTTTTCCATTTTGCAAGTAGCTCCTGGACTTGCTGCATGTAAACGGTATAAGCTATCATATGAGCTCCACCCGGTTTTGTTGATGAAATGTAAGTATATTCTTACACTCTAGTTAGATGTGTTGTAAAGCAATATTTCTGCACTATATTGTCAAATATGGTGAATGGTGGCACTCTATTTAGCATGGTGGCTCTGCTGCGATAAAAATGGTATTGAACATTCATCTGGTCCGTAATTATGCCCGGAGGGGAGGTAATGGAAATAACTTTTTGGGGAGTTAGAGGGGCAGTGCCCATATGTGGCAGGGAGTTTGAAAGGTACGGCGGGGAAACTACCTGCCTGGAGGTGAAGGATCCTGGATCCGGGCACCGAGTAATCCTGGATACCGGGACTGGGGCCAAAAAACTGGGGGATTCCCTGCTTGAGGAGCAAGTCTCCCGGGTGGATCTTTTGTATACCCACACCCATTGGGACCACATCATGGGGATTCCCATGTTCAGGCCCTTGTACCAGCCAGGCTTCGGGATCAATCTTTATGGAAGGCCCCAGTTTCAGGGCAACTTATATAAACTGGTTTTCCGGAATCTGCTGCGCGCCCCGCATTTCCCGGTTTCTGTAAAGGCTCTGCCCTGTTGCATCAGCTACCTAGAGGTGCCAGCCCGGTTCCAATTGGGCAATTTTGATATAGAAACCATACCCCTGTCCCATCCCAACCTGGGACAGGGATTTAAGATCCGGCTCCACGGGGCGACATTTGTGTTCTTGACGGATAACGAACTGCGCTACCGCCACCGGGGCGGTAAGGATTTCCAGGACTATGCCCGGTTCGCCTGGGGCGCGGATCTTTTGGTGCACGATAGCGAATATACCCGGCAGCGCTATGCCGAGACCCGGGGCTGGGGGCATTCCACCTGGCAGGATGCCTTGGAGCTGGCATCCGAGGCTGGGGTGAAGAGGTTGGGGCTGTTCCACCACAATCAGTCCCGCACGGATGAGCAGCTGGATAAATTGGGTTGGGAAGTCCGGGAACAGGTGGATAAGCAGGGCCTGGCCCTGGAATGCTTTGCACTAAGCCAGGGCCAGGTTCTCCGTCTGGGGTAGTAGCAGGCTACATGGTTTCCCGCACCTTGTGCATCAATCTCATGAGCTGGTAGCAGAATCCGGCCTCGTTATCGTACCAGACAATGAGCTTGACCATGGTATCATCCATAACCGAGGTCAGGGGAGCATCCACTACACCGCCACAAGTATTTCCATTGTAATCCACCGAGACCAGGGGGATCTCTGTATATCCCAGGATGTCCTTCAGATGTCCCTGGGAGGCTTCTTTCAGGGCCTGGTTCACTTCCTGGGCTGAGGTTTTCTTTTCCACTTCCGCCACCAGGTCCACCAAGGAGACATTCGGGGTGGAGGTGCGCACGGCCATCCCGTCCAGCTTGCCCTTGAGATCAGGTATTACCTGGGTTACTGCCCGGGCCGCACCAGTAGTGGTGGGAATCATGGACATGGCCGCTGCCCTAGCACGGCGCAAATCCTTGTGGGAACCGTCCAGAAGCCTTTGGTCCATGGTGTAGGAGTGGATGGTGGTCATTAGCCCGTGTTTTATGCCGAAGCTGTCGTGCACCACCTTGGTGGCCGGGGCTAAGCAGTTGGTGGTGCAGGAGGCGTTGGAGATTATCTTGTCTTCGGGGCGCAGATCGCTCTCGTTTACTCCTACTACCACAGTGTTGTCCGCGTTTTTGCCCGGGGCGCTGATAAGGACCTTCTTGGCGCCGCAAGCAAGATGCTTCTCACTGCTTTCGCGATCCGTGAACTTGCCTGTGGTTTCCAAAACCATATCCACGCCCAGATCGCCCCATATCCATTCCCCGGGGGGCTGCCTGGTAACCTGGACCTGGGTGCCATCCACAGTGAAGCCCTGATCGTTGGCCTGGACCTGGGCATTCAATATCCCGTGCACAGAATCGTACTGCATTAAGTGGGCCAGGGTGGCATTGTCCGCCCGGGCATTGACCGCAACCAGCTCCAGGTCTTTATTGCCGGCAAGGAGCCTGGCCATGTACTTGCCGATCCTTCCGAAACCGTTGATACCTACCTTGATTGCCATGTATCTCTCCTTGAATGGGTTGAAGGCTTAATTATATCTTGCCGGAGGAGCCCAGCACGTTCTGGATCTTGTGCTGAACCATTTCGCGGACCGCTTCCCGGGCCTGGCCCAGATATTTCCGCGGATCGAATACTTCCGGGTTTTCATGCAAGAACTCCCGTAAAACGGCTGTGACTGCCACCCGGATATCGGTGTCGATGTTGATTTTGCATACCCCGGAAGAGGCAGCCCGGCGCAGGAAGTTTTCAGGCACTCCCTTGGCCCCGGAGATCCTGCCCCCGTAGCGGTTGGCCATGTCCACGTGCTCGGGTAGAACCGAAGACGCCCCGTGCAGCACCAGGGGGAAACCGGGCAGCTTGGAGGTGATCTTTTCCAGGCGCTCAAAATCCAGGGTGGGGTCTCCCTTGAACTTGTAGGCCCCATGGCTGGTGCCTATGGCGATTGCCAGGGAATCGCACCCGGTTCTCTCCACGAATTCCGCTGCCTCGTCCGGATCGGTAAAGATGTTCTCCTCAGCGCTGACCTCATCCTCTACCCCGGCTAACTGACCTAGTTCCGCCTCCACCCATACACCCTTCTCGTGGGCACAATCAACTACCTGCTTAGTCATGGCTACATTCTCTTCAAAAGGTAGATGGGAACCGTCTATCATGACCGAAGTGAAGCCGGCCTCGATCACCTCCTTGCAGATATCGAAGCTCTGGCCATGATCCAGGTGTAAAACTACAGGCAGATCGGATTCAGCCAGGGCTGCCTCCATTAGCTTCATAATGTAGGTTTGCCCGGCATACTTGCGGGCTCCCGAGGATACCTGCAGGATAAGCGGGGATTGCTCCGCCTCCCCGGCTTTCATTATCCCCTGGATTATTTCCATGTTATTCACGTTGAACGCGCCTATGGCGTATCCACCTTGGTACGCCTTGTCGAACATTTCCTTGGGCGAGATTAAGGGCATATTACCTCCTTTGACTGAAAAAGGTTACATGGCACGCCATAAACAGCAATTCACTATTTATCAGTTACCTGGGGCAGTTATCCTGGAAAACCGGATAACAGGCCATTTTGTGGAACAGGGTTTCATAAATAGATTGCTAATTGATATTAGCAGACCCCAGGACGTCTTGCAACTCGTTCAAAAGCTCATAGTTGGTTAGCTCGAATTGAAGCGGAGTAAGGGTGATGTAGTTTTTACTGAGCAGGGCCCTATCCGCCTCGGGATCCACTTGATCCATGGGAATTTCTCCCCCCAGCCAGTAATAGGGATTGCCCCTGGGGTCCTGGCGATAGTTATAATAATCCCTGTACACCACAGTGGTCTGGGAACATACTTTTACTCCCCTGGACTGGGTCAAGTGGCAGCCCGGAAAATTGAGGTTGAGTACATTTTGCCAGGGGAGCCTGGACCAGTCAAAGTCCCGGACAAAGCGCTGCACCCAATGGGCCTGGGCGGATAAATCCACAGGCCGGAAGTCGTCTATAGAGACTGCCATGGAGGGTACCCCGGCCAGGGCTCCCTCGGTAGCGGCGGATACCGTGCCGGAGTAAAGAACGTCTATGCCCACGTTGGCACCGTTGTTGATCCCAGAGATTATCAGGTCCGGGTTTTTGTCCAGGTGAAAGTACATGGCCCATTTCACGCAATCCACGGGTGTACCGGAAATGGCGATCCCCCGAAAACCGTCCTCGCGGATTTCCTTAACCCGCAAGGGCGAGAAAATGGTCAGGGAGTGGCCCACTGCGCTTTGCTCTGTGATGGGGGCTACCACGTGGACCTTGAACCCGGCTCGGGTGAAGGCCCAGAACAGGGATTTGAGCCCCAGGGCATGGATGCCATCGTCGTTGGTCAATAGGATTTCCATTTTTGTCCCGTACTTGAATATTCTTTTTTGGCCCGGTTCAGACCGGAGTCAAAGGCCTTTAAATTGATCTCGACTATCTTTTGGGGTAAGATCTCCTTGAGGGTCTTGCGAACTTTGGAGGCATTCATGAAGGGCAAAAAGTGGGTCAGGGCTCCCAGGGCCACTATGTTCGTGGTCTGGGTTAGGCCCACTTCTTGAGCCAACTGGGTAAAGGGCAGCCCCCAGAAAATATTGCTGGGGGTCTGGGTGACCAGGGTGGTATCCACAACCAGAAATCCTTCTGCCTTTAGGTGGGCGCAGTATTTGCTGCAAGCCTCCTGGCTGAGGGCTAGGAGCAAGTCCAGGTTAAGCGTCTTGGGGTAGCTGATATGGTAAGAGCTCACTATCAGATCGCAGCGGCTGGCCCCGCCCCGGGCTTCCGGACCGTAGCTCTGGGTCTGGGCTACCTGGTAGCCGTGTTCCAAGGCCAAAGATTGACCCATGATTCGGCCCAGGGTAAGAACCCCCTGCCCTCCCAGGCCGGAAAGGCGGAGTTCAAATCTTTCCAGAGTCTGACTTCCCTGCATCAGATCTCTCCCCGGAGCTTTTGGCGCATTTGGACATATTTTTGCTCCAGTCCCATGCAATCCCTTTGTTCAAAAATACCTGTGGCAATGGCTTCCTTCTTTTTTTCTTCAGGTAGCTCCCGGTATTTGTCCATGGGAGCAGCCTTTTTCTGTAGCCATTTATACATGTCCACGCAGGTCTTGAAGTTGTTTTTGCGGCCGTACTGGGTGTGGCACGGGCTAAGAATCTCCACCAGGCCGAATCCGGGGTGCTCCAAGGCCCGGGAGATCATTTCGTCCATGTGCCCGGCCTGCATCACGGTGGACCTGGCCACAAAACTCGCCCCGCTGACCTGGGCCATGTAGGAGATATCGAATTCTTCTTCCAGGTGACCGTAAGGGGAGGTTGTGGAATAGCTGCCCTGGGGGGTGGTGCAAGAGCTTTGACCTCCGGTCATGCCGTAAATATGGTTGTTCAGTACCAGGGCTGTGATCCCCACGTTGCGCCGAGCGGTATGAATGAGGTGGTTTCCGCCTATGGACATGGCGTCCCCATCCCCCATGATAACTATCACCTTTAGCTTGGGATTGGCCAGCTTGATTCCAGTGGCAAAGGTCAAGGCCCGGCCGTGAGTGGTATGAACGGAATTGAAATCCACATAAACCGGGATGCGGCCGGAACACCCGATGCCCGCCACCAGGACCACGTCGTCCTTGGCCAGCCCCAGGCCATGCACGGAGCGGATCAGGGAGCCCAGCACTATGCCGTGTCCGCAGCCGGGGCAGAAGACGTGGGGAAACTTCTTGGTATGCCTGAGGTAGTTGTGGATTAGCTGGGTGACCTTGGCCATGACTTACCCCTTGAGAATCTTGTTCAGGATTTGGGTAGGTGTGATGATTTCTCCATCCACCCGGTTCAGGCTGAGTATCTTGCTTAGGCCGTTGTTTACCCTTTTCACCTCCCTGGACATCTGGCCCATGTTCATCTCCGCCACCAGGATGGTGTGGCACTTCCGAAGCATTTTCTCCATGGAGGGCCTGGGAAAAGGGAACAGGGTCTTGAGTTTCATCAGGCCAGCCTTCACTCCGCGTTCCCTGGCCTGATGAACTGCCAGCTCCGCTGATCTGGCCACGCAACCGTAGGCCACCACGCAGATTTCGGCATCTTCGCACAAGATTTCATCAACAAGCTGGATGTCATAGAAATATTGGTCGATCTTGCGAAAGAGCCTTTCCATGATCAGGTCCACTTCATCCGGCTTGGAAGTGGGGTAGCCGTAATCGTCATGGATGAGCCCGGTAACATGGTAGCGGTACCCGGCCCCCAAAGGAGGCATGGCAGCCACACCCCGGATATTGTCTTCATAGGGCAGGTACCATTCCGGGGGCATGCTCGGGGTCATCCGGGAGTAGATACTTATCTCGTCCGGCTGGGGCAAAGTGATTTTTTCCCGGGTATGGGCGGTGATCTCGTCCAATAGCAGAATGACAGGGGAGCGGTACTTTTCAGCGAAATTGAAGGCAGTAACCGTCATGTGCAGGCATTCCCGGACATTGCTGGCTGAGAGTACTATTATGGGGTGATCCCCGTGCGTGCCCCATCTGGCTTGCTGCACATCCCCCTGGGCAGGGCTGGTGGGCATGCCAGTGCTAGGCCCGGGGCGCATGACATTGACCAGCACCAGGGGAACCTCGGCTATGCAGGCGTAGCCTATGTGTTCCTGCATAAGGGAAAAACCCGGGCCAGAGGTGGCGGTCATGGCCTTGCGACCTGCCAGGGAGGCCCCGATCACAGCGCCCAGTCCTGCTATCTCGTCTTCCATCTGAATGAAGGTTCCCCCGCGCAAATGGGGCAGTCGGGCGGCCATCTCCTCGGCTATTTCCGTGGAAGGGGTGATGGGATAGCCGGCATAGAAGGTGCAGCCGGCCAGGAGGGCACCTTCCACTACTGCCTCGTTGCCCAGGGCAAAGATCTGGGTGGTTTTGTTCTTGTTCTTTTTACCGGACATAAAGTGATTTCTAAGTGATATTTTGCAGCCTTGTAACTATCCCGGGTTTTGGTAGCCGGGGCACAAGGAGTGCTTGGGAGCAAGCATGATTTACACTCCAGGCAATTGCCTGGAACTTCCTAGTTGTTTCTCCTGCTTTTTTCCAGATCTTCCCATGTAACTGGTCCTACCTCCTCTAAATGGGCTTCGAAAGGGGTGAGCTCTTCCCGGGGATGGACCATGATGGCAAAATCCGGGCAATGGATTTCACAGAACCCGCAGTTGATGCATTCGTCCTCCTGAACCACATAGGCCTTGCCCTGGGTGTCCAGGTCTAAAACCTGGTTGGGGCAAAATGTCACGCAGATGCCGCAGCCCTTGCACCAAGCCTGAAAGATCCTTACCCTGCTTTCGCCTTTTTTGCCAGCCATGATATTTTTCCTTGTGATCAAGTAGTGATCGTTGTAAACGGGTTGATAGAGATAAGATTTCAATGATGCATTTTTGGAAGTTAAAGTTGTAGTAACTATTCCCAAATCTTTTTGCGTGCCGAGCCTCCCGGCAAAAGCATGCAAAAAGATGGGATGAGTATTTTGGCTAAAATATGGTGAACAGTTGCAAAATATATTCTACTTTAAGGATACATATTTGACAACATTATGCACTCCAAAAAATATTTTGTACAGGATATAAGGCCCGGTCAACAGGTTGCGGATGTTTTCACGGTGACCTGGGCCAGGGCTGCCCAGGCCAAAAACGGCCCATACTGGCAGCTAAACCTGCAGGATAAGACCGGGGAGATACCTGCAAGAATCTGGAGCCCCCTGAGCAACAGGTTCGCAAGCATAGGTCCGGAACAGGCAGTGCGTATCCGGGCCGTAGCCCAGACTTACGGGGACCAGGTTCAGCTAAATATCGAGGACCTGGAGTTTCTGGACTGGGAAGAACTGGATCTTAGCCTTTTTTTGCCTGTCTCGGACACCCCGCCCCAGGAACTTCACCAGGGCTTGCTTTCTTTCTTGCAACAAAGCGTGCGTTACTCTCCCTGGAAAAGGCTGGCCAAAAAGATTCTGGTGCACGACGAAATCAAGGAAGGGCTGTTAAAGGCACCTGCTGCCAAATCCATCCATCACGCCTACATGGGAGGGCTCCTGGAGCATACCTTGAATGTATGCAATATTTGTAAGCAGATATGTTATATCTATACCGACCTGGATCAGGATATTCTGCTTACTGCGGCCGCCTTGCATGACCTGGGCAAGTCCCGGGAGATTTCCGCCGGGGTGAGCCGGGAGTATTCTGACCAGGGCAAGCTTTTGGGTCACATCATCCTGGGGTTGGACATGATGGAACCCTTTTTGGCCCGGGCCAAGGAGCTCGGACCGGATCTCATTATGCACTTCAAGCACATTATCCTGAGCCACCACGGGGAACTGGAATTCGGCTCTCCCAAAAGACCCAAGACCAAGGAGGCCTTTGTTCTGCATTACGCGGACAACTTGGACGCCAAGCTGGGGACCCTGGACCGGGCCCTGGGAGATAAACAAGAAGTAGATGATGAAGAGGGTTTTTGGTCCGATTACCAAAGGTCCCTGGGCAGGTTCGTTTATCAGCCCGCCCGAACCCCCAGGCCGAGCATTCCCAAGTCCCAAGGCGGAAAAAAGGAAGGACAGTGTTTATTACCTTTGAAGGAATAGAAGGCTGTGGAAAGTCCACCCAGGCCGAGCTTTTGGCGGATTATCTGGGGGGACGCGGCTATGGAGTGCTTCTTACCCGGGAACCGGGCGGGAGCGAGTTGGGCTGCAGAGTGCGCAGTATGCTTCTGTCCCGGGACAGCACCGAGCTCAGCAGTGAGGCGGAGCTGTTCTTGTACCTGGCAGACAGGGCCCAGCACGTGCAGCAGATAATCCGTCCGGCCCTGGAACTGGGAAAGATCGTGATTTCGGATCGCTACGTGGATTCCACTTTGGCGTACCAGGGCTACGGCCGGGGCATGGATCTGGATACCTTGCACGGGTTGAACCGAGTGGCTATATCCGGTACCTGGCCCGGGATTACCTTTTTGCTGGATCTCTCCCCGGAACTTGGCCTGAGCAGGGCCAGGAAGAGAAACCAGGATCTGGATAAAACCCGGGCCGAAGGCAGGTTCGAGGCGGAGCAACTAGAGTTTCACACCCGGGTCAGACAGGGATACCTGGAACTGGCGGCAAGCAACAGGGACAGGTTTGTGGTCTTGGACGGCAGCACAGACCAAGAAAATCTGTTCTCAGCTGTCCTGGGGCATTTGGCTTTTGTCTGGCCTGAAAAGAAAAAAGATGTTGACAATCTAGTTGATAGAAATTAAAGAAATTTAATGCAACAGGGCGGATAGCTCAGCTGGGAGAGCACCGGCCTTACAAGCCGGGGGTCACAGGTTCGAGCCCTGTTCCGCCCACCACTGCCATATGCGGGGCCGTAGTTAAGCTGGTTATAACGCCGGCCTGTCACGCCGGAGGGCGCGAGTTCGAATCTCGTCGGCCCCGCCACCTAAAAAAACAAAAGCCGGGAGTTTCCCGGCTTTTTTTGTGTCTCGGGTGACATCCCGGATCAGGGTTTCAAAAACCACCATCAGCCAAGTGCCCTGTCTAAAGTTTTTGTCCTGCCCTTTTCAGGATGAAAAATACTAGAAACAACACCAATACCAGGCTTACCAGGGAACCAAAATGTCCCAACCAGGCAACCAGGATTTCCCAGTTGGTACCCAAAAGATATCCCCCGGCGCACAATGCGGTGTTGCGGATCAAGCACCCGGAGAGGATAAGTATGCTGAACCAGGCCAGGGGCATGCCAACCAGTCCTGCGGGTACCGCGGCCAGGTTGCGGACCACCGGGAAGAACCTGCTTAAAAAAACAAACCAGGGACCGTATCTGCGGAAAAGCTCCAGGCCTGCATCTACATCCCGTGCCTGCAGAAAAAGGTATCTGCCAGGACCAAGGACAAAGCGTCTAAGCCTGTGCTCGCCCACCCATCTGGCTAGTCCGTAGACAAGCAAGGAACCCAGCAGGGCGCTTATGGATCCCAGCAGTACTACCCAGGGCAGGTGCAGCATCCCTTGCCCGGAGAGAAAACCCGCAAATGGCATGATCGCTTCGTCCGCAGCCAGAAAAGAGGCGGTAAAGACCCCGACGTATCCCCACTCCTGGATCATGGTTTTGCTGGTTTCGCCTATAAGCTGATTATCCATCTAGAAAGGATTGTTACGCTTCAGCGCTACCTGCGCCGGTAAAGACGGGAGTCGTACAGGGCTCCAGTGGAGATGTCCGTGGTCATATGCAGGCTCCCATCGTAGTGATGCACCACTCTGCGGTAGGCAATGTCGCCTAGCCGGTCTTGGATGACGTCCATGGTCTCCAGGTGCACGTTGCGGCCCCACAGGAAATAAACGTGTTCCAGGGTTTTTCTCAGGTATTCGTAGTCCAGGGGAGCCTCTTCGAAAACGTGCTTGAGATACAGCTCGCCCCGGTTCAGGTAATTCCCGTTTTCCACCAGGATCCTGGGCTGTCCCCCGTCTGCATGCAGTTCCTTGAGCTGTTGCCGGATAATCTCGGGACGGGACTCCACTATTACCAATTCCTTGCCCCCGTGCCGTCTCTGCCTTTCGCGGTAGATGTAGAGCTGGAGATCGTGGACCAGCTCGTTGGTCAGGAAGTGCTCCATGAGCATGCGATCCGAATACACCGATCTAACCTGGAAGATTTTGTCCATACCGCGGTTCAAATGGGTGTTCCAATGCTCGCGCAGATACTCGTCCTGGCAGTCCTGCCATTTTTTTCCGAACTTTCCCTTGTCCCAGCGCTCCTTTATGTCCTCGAATATCCGTTTGCCCACTAGGTAGGGGTTGATCTGAAAAGGGTTGGGGGCTAGCACCGCTGAATGGTACTGGGCAAAATACCCGTGTTCCTCAAAAGTGAGATACCTTTCCTGGAAAAGCTGGCGCATTATGTGTTCGTGCCAGTAGGCGGCCCAGCCCTCGTTGACTATCTTGGTGCGCATCTGGGGATAAAAATACATTCCCTGGTTCCGGATGACCGAGAGCACGTCCCGCTCCCAATCCTGCAAGGGCTTGGGGGAGTTGTTGAGTACATACCCGAATAGATCCCGTTCCGGCTCTAGGGGAGTGGTATGGACCAGTTCCCGGTAATCCGGGGACTGGGGTTTTTCCCCAGGGTATAATCTAGAGAATTCGTCCCGAGGCTGTTCTTGGGCCCAGTCCCTGCCGTACAAGCGCTCTATCTGCTCCTCCCGGGTCTCTTTTCCAAAAGGATTGTCCGGATCGATGTTGTATTGCAGGGCCAGTCCAGCATCGCACAATGGCTCCAGGCGAGACAGGCCATGCTGTCTTTCGTATTCGTCGAAGCGCTTGGCAGCCTCGTAGGCCTGTATGGTGATGTCCCTGGGAGTGCTTTCAAAGTGACGGCTGGCCCGAAAGAAATCCACGTGGGCGTATACGTGGGCCATGACCAGCACCTGGATGGGGAAGGGGTTGCTCTCCATGAGAAAGGCCCTGGGCGGAGAAGTGTTAAGCACCACTTCGTAGGGCAGTCCAGCTCCGGAATGCTCGTATATGGTCCGGAGCCTTTCATAGTCGCGCCCCCGGGACCAATGCCGGAAGTTGACCGGAAGGCCGTAGGCCATGATTTCGAACATCCTTTGAGCAGGGACAATCTCAAATTCTATCTGGGGGACCAGAAGTCCCCATTGGGATACTATTTCCCTGATTCGCTCATCTATCTTTTCCAGGCGATCAAGTTCCCTGTTCATTGCCAACGCTCCTTTTTTAGGAACTCCTTGATCGCGGGCAGGATCTGGCGCTCATTCTCGAAGAGTACCGCTAGGAACTGGTGGGTGGCACTTTCTGAGACCACGATATCCTCCTCCCGCGCCGATGCGGCCGGCCTCAAGGTGAAAAAATTCTCCATGTAGCGCATGAGAAAGCTCATGATGCTCCTTTCCATGATTTCACCGTAGCCCACCATGTTTACCCCCAGGTCCATGAGTCGGCGCAGGGACTTGACAGTAATCTCCGGGCTCCAATCATCACCGTCCGAGAAGAGAAAGGAGTAGACGTTGTATTTGCTGGTAGGGTATTGGGAGCTCACCAGCTCCGTTGCCAGGTCGAAGGCGGTGTGGCAAAAGGTGCCCCCGGATTCCCCTTTGTGGAAGAAATGGTACTCGTCCACCACACTAGCCTCGGTGGTATGGGTGATAAATCGGATCTCAACATTGTTGTAGAGATGCCGCAGGATCTCTGTGAGCCAGAAGAAGAAGGATCGGGCGATGTATTTCTTCTCCAGGCCCATAGAGGCGGAAACGTCCATCATGGCCAGGACCACGGCATTGGAGTGGTATTCCTCCTGTTCCTCCATGGTCCTGAAGCGCAGGTCATCCTGGGTGATAACCGGGGATGCCTCCAGGTATCTTTCCGGGGAGAAACCTGGATCCCTGAGCATCTCCAGGGCCTGGTTGATATCCCCTCCGGCGAGTTCCAGGGCGGTCTCGCACTCCTGCTCCGAGCGCCCGGTTTCTCGCTTCAGCTCTTCTATGAAGTGGATGAGGCGCTTCATTCCCTCCCGGATGGTGCGCTTCTTTTCAATATTGGGGCGCAATCCGCTTTTGGAGATGCCCCGGAAGGTCCAGCCCTCGGGAGTGACCAGCTTGGCTACCTCCTTGGTTTCCAGGTTGGGCAGGCCCATTTCCTCGAGCATGTACTGGATGAGCTCGGCAAGCTCGATCTCGCTCTCGATGTAGTCCTCTCCGGGCTGGTCCCCGGCTTGTCCCGGCTTACCGCGGCCAGGTTTCTCTCCGATGATGTCCCCGGGCTTGCCTTCGCCCTGTCCCACCCCGGCACCCTGGCCGTGGGGGCTGCCGTGCTTGAAGCGATAGCTTTTGATTCCCCGGATGGGCACCTTGACCTTTTCATCCTTGCGCCGGGTAATAATGTTCTCGTCCGCGACAATATCGCGCATCCCCCTCTTGATGGCTTCCCTCTGCTTTTTGCGGTGCCGGGCGGCATCCAGGGGGCCTTGTTTCGTCTCCTGCTTGCGCTGGTGTATGGGCATAGCTTGTCTCCGCTATATCAGGCCCTATTGGGAAAGGAACCTGGCTGCGTCCTCTATGAATTCCTTGGCGCAAACCTCGCAAAAGCCGCGTTCGTTGATAAGGGTGTCATAGAGGTCCTGGGCCCGGGTGCGCTCTTCCTCACCCTTGGGCCGATCCTTGGAAACTACTAGGGACAGGGTGTCCTTCATCTGGTGCAAAAGCTTCTTTTCCACGGCTTCTTGCAAGGGTTCGTAGGTCTCGAAATCGAATCTGTCCTCGGTGGCCTTGAAAACCAGGATCTCCTGCCGGAACTGGTCCTTGCGGTTCTCGGTTACCCCGATGACCTCCTCGATGGAGCGCATGAACTGTTCGTCCGGCTCCTTGCGCTCCCCGGTGAAATCGTCCACGATTTTTTCCTTGCGGCAGTAGGCAGTGATATTGCGCATGTACTTGTTGAACTGCTCCCGGGCCAGATCCTCGTAGGTTTGCAGGAAAGCCTTGGTGACTTCCTTTTCCACGATCTGCTTGTATTCGCCGGTGACCGTACCTTCCTTGGTTTCCTGGAGCAGGGATTCATAGTAGCGGATTTCCTCCTCCGAGAAACCCATGTGGTGTTCAAAATGCCTCTGTAGGGCACGGATAGCCATTCTGGGTGTAAGACAATGTGCACCTTCCCGGACCAGGGCGGTATTGATGGCGTCTATGGCATACCTGGAGCTGATACCGAAGAACCCCTCGCCGTGCCTTTGGCCTTCTTCCCGCAGTTCTCGCACGTCCACAGGGTCCCGGTACTTATCTTCAGGGACCCGTTCACCATTATAGTATTTCATCTTCTTGATGGGATCCTCGCAGATCTGGCTTTCTGCGTAACGGGTAAGCACTGTAAACATGGAAACTATATCCAGGGCATAGGGAGCTACGTGGATGTTGCTAAGGTTGCTCTCGGCCAGAAGTTTCTGGTAAACTTGTTTTTCGTCCCGCACCCGCAGGGGGTAGGGCACCCGGACCATGTAGATGCGGTCGTGAAGGGCGGGCTCCTTCTCCCGGGCGAATTCCTCGAACTCGGGCTGGTTGGTGTGGGAGAGAATCACAGTGTCCGTATAGATCTGGGGAAAAGTGGAACCCTGGACCTTGATTACCTGTTCCTGGGCAACCGAGATCAGGGTCCACAGGAATTTCTTGTCGCACTTGAGCATCTCTATGAACTCGATCATGCCCCTGTTGGCCTTTTCCAATTCCCCGGTCAGGCTATAGCTGCGGGGATCTGCCTTGCCGAAGCGTGCGGATTTGGCCACGTCCTCGTACCCGATGAGATCGCTTATGTCCTGGGACTTGGGGTCTCCGGGCTGGAAGGTGGATATCCCAACTCTGGCGCGTTCGGAAAGCTTGGTTCTCACCACAGGTACTTCCTCCCACTTGACTTCCACTATATCCCCGGATTCGTCCCGCACGGTGTAATGCTCAAAGAGTTTATGCCGGCACTGCGGGCATAAGTCCCCCTCGATCCGGACTCCCAGGGCCTCTTCGAATTTGGGGCGCATGTGCCTGGGAATCAAGTGCAGGGGTTCCTCGTGGAGCTCACAGCCCTCAATGGAGTACAGGGGAACCTTTTGGCTGTACTCTTCCAGTCCCCGCTTGAGCATGGAAGCAATACTGCTCTTGCCCCCGGCGGGCGGACCCATTAGTAGCAGGATCCGCTTGCCGGTCTCGGTTCTTTGGGCCCCTGCAGCCAAAAATTGCATGAGCTTTTCATGGGTTTCTTCCTGGCCGAACATGTGATCCGAGAAAAAGCGGTAGCGCTTGCTGGCTTCTCCCCAGCGCTCCCGCTCCGGTATTTCTTCCACGCCGTAGTCCATGACCGCGTTGTATAGCCTGGCCGGAGCCAGCTGGGCGATCTCTGGCTGCTCCTTTACGAGCTCCAGATATTCCCCGCAAGTAATTCTCTTGGGAAAGGATTCTTCCTCCGGGCCTTTTTTACGTTCCTGTTGATGTTCTCGGATCAAGTCCTGAATCCGGCTCATATATATGCCTCCTGTGGGTTGCTGAAACTTATTTTGGGGGTAAAAGATTCACCTACTCAAGATTGACACTAGCACGTGTTCAGCATCCTGACAATACAGCAGATCTTAAATTGACAAGTATATTCTAGGAAAATGACTGGGGATGCTTTGAAGAACCAATCCGGCTCCGGGAGGCTTGAAGGTTTTTGAGCTGCTCTTGGAATGGAAAGTTTAGGTCAAACGTGGTGAGTAGATGCAGTTTTTTTGGGAATCCTTGGCGCCCGGGAGGAACGAGAGACTATAATGTTCGTCTAAACCAGGAGGTAAGTTCCGTAAAGCAGAACAGCCAGGATGATCACCGCCAAAAAGATTGTCAGGCGTCTTTTGAGAGCATGTATTCCATCTTCCAGGCCTTGAAGGGTTGCTTGAAGGTGTTTTTCCAAGTTAATCAACCGTTTTTCCAGTTGGGTGATTTTTTTGGATCTGGTTGATTCCTTGATTTGTGTGAGTTCCTGGGACATCTTGCCGGTTTGTTGCTTCAGGTGCTCCAGGTCCTGGCTGATACGGGGCAATCCGGAGACCTGGCTGGCAGTGGCCACATGGTATTCCAGGTGGCTTACCCGGTCCAGGAGATGATCCAAACGCTCCTGGGTGGCCAAGGTATCCTGGCCCTGGCTTTGAAACGCAAGGCCCAGCCGGATCAGATCCTGTATGGCCTGGGTGTGGTCTTGTCCTGTCCCGGCCACTTGGGCCATCAAGTCCTGATCCAGTTGTATAGTAACTTCGCGCTCGGACATACAGATTATCCTGGTTTAAACTTTTTGCAGTCACGTCTTGAAGGGGTGTATAATATGATATCTGTTTGAGAACAAGCCCTGACTTGTGGCGCGTGTCTACTCGGTGATTTTGGCTGGATTAATCCTTCACTCCGGGGTGTTCATGTTTATAATAACCCGGTAGATTAAAACGAGCTTTCAATCTTTTGTCAAGAGTTGCAGGAATATGAGCGATCCTTTGGTGCAGGCTGCTAATGTAAGCAAGAGGTTTGGATCCTTTACCGCAGTGGACAGGGTGAGCTTTTCCGTGGACAAGGGTGAATTCTTCGGATTGCTCGGACCCAACGGGGCGGGCAAGACCTCGATTATCAGGATGCTTTACGGCTTTTCTCCGCTCAGTGCGGGCCAAATGAGTGTCTTCGGGCTGGATATCGATTCCCGGTGGAGGGAGATCCGTTCCAGGATAGGGGTTTGCCAGCAGGAAAACACCCTGGATCCGGATCTGAGTGTGGAGAACAATCTCCTGGTTTTTGCCGGATATTATCTCATGGATAAACAAAAGGCCTGGGAGAGGGCAGAGTATTTGTTGCATTTCTTTGCTCTCACCCCGAAAAGAAAGGAGCCGGTAAGCAAGCTTTCCGGTGGATTGGCCCGGAGGTTGATGTTGGCAAGGTCCATGATCAATGATCCCGGGCTCGTGATCCTGGATGAACCCACGACAGGCCTGGATCCCCAGTCCAGGCACCAGGTTTGGGATAAGTTGATGGAACTTCGCTCCCAAGGTCTAACCATGGTGTTAACCACCCACTATATGGAAGAGGCTGCCAGTCTTTGTCACAGGCTGATCATTATGGATCAGGGACGGATTTTGGTGGAAGGGTCTCCTCAGAATCTTGTCCGGGAATATGCAGGGGATACGGTGGTCGAGATGCAAAAGCCTGGTCCCCAGGTTTTGGATTATGTCAGACAATACGATATCCCCCACGATGAACTAAGCAATCGGATCATTATTTATATCAATGATCAAGATGTAACCACCAAGGATCTGCGAAAGAGATTCGGCTCGGATCAATTCGTTTTGCGCAAGGGCACCCTGGAAGATGTATTTTTAAGACTTACCGGAAGAGAGCTCAGGGAATGATGGATCTATACTTGTCTAGGCGCTTGTTTGCGGTTTGGAAAAGGAACTTGATTGTTTACAGCCGGCTGTGGAAAGTGGATTTCCTGGTCCCTCTGTTCGAGCCCCTTTTTTTTATTGCCGCCTTTGGCATAGGATTGAGCGGGCTTGTGGGAAGCGTGGCTTATGCCGGGGTGGAACTTAGTTACGTGCATTTCATAGCCCAGGCCATTCTTGCTATCTCCATCATGTTCCACGCTTTCTATGAAAACACTTTTGCCTCATTTGTGCGTATGTATTACCAAAAGACCTTCGACGCCATGCTTGCCACTCCCTTGTCCCTGGAAGAGGTGGTTACCGCGGAGATAATGTGGGGTGCCACCAAGGCGGTGATGTCCGGGGTTGTTATCCTGATTATTATATCCTTGTTCGGATTTGCCGAGTATCCCGGGGCCCTGATGGTTCTGCCCCTGGCTTTTCTGGGGGGCTTTGCCTTCGGAGCCCTGGGAATGTTTTTTAACGGGATAACCCCTAGCATAGACATTTTCAACTTGCCCATATTCCTTTTGATCACGCCCCTTTTTCTCTTCAGCGGGACTTTTTTCCCGGTAGCAGAGCTGCCCCCCTGGGGACAGTACCTGGCCTTGGCCACTCCCCTGTATCACCTGGTGGAACTCACCAGGCTCTTCACCCTGGGAGAGATGGAAGCCAGCCCATGGCTCAGCATAGCGTATCTCTTGATTTTCACCTCGGTATTTTATGTTTTGTCCCTGAAGGTCATGCGGCACAGACTGATCAAATAGTTTTCAGCCCCTCCCCAGCCAGCGCAGGACTCTGCTCGAGAGCTTGATGGCGTTTTCCGGGCACATTTCCTGACAGCAATAACAGCTTATGCAGTGGTCCTGGTTGAGCTCCGGCCCCTTGGGGCCCATGCGCATGGCCCCTACCGGGCAGTGGTCCGTGCATACCCCGCATGATACACAGCGCTCTTTTATTACCTGGGGCAGGCAATTGGTCCACCTGGAGAGGTAGCGGTTCATGACCAGCCCCGCCAGCCCTGGGATGAAGGTCCCGGGGAAGCTGAACCCCTTTACAGGTGTTAGATCTCCCTGGACGTTCATCCGGGCGGGGTCGAGATCTCCGAGTCCCATGCGGGCGGCTTCGTTCAGGTGAAGTATGCGGGTCGGATTTTCCCCTAGCAGGTGCAAGGCGGCAGCATCCAGGGAAACCGCGTTGTCCGAGGCCAGAATCCTGCCCAGGTAAACCGGTTCCCCGTTGGACGGACCGTTGCCCTGCATGGCCAGGATAGCGTCCATGATGCTTAGCTCGGGCGGTCGCACCCGGTAAATATCCACCAGTCCCCGGGAAAACTGAGTGGGGCTCGGGCAACAAGCGTGGATCTGCATTTTGTCCGCGCCCACCACGTATCCAAAGGTGTTCTTGATTGCACCGGTAAGTACGGTCAGGGAATGGGTCTTGAGCTTGGGCAGGTTAACGATTTCATCCACCTCCAGGATTTGCCTGGATATAGTGGCCCGGGTGAAAAGGCGGGAGCTTATTTCTTGGCGGACTGGGCTGTGACCCAAATTGGTAAAACACTCGCCTGCGCATTCCAGGATGCCAGATTTTCGTGCGGATTTTTCCACCCGGCCATAGCCTCCCATGCCAGGATTATCACCCACCAAGACCCGAGCGCCTTGTTTCCAAAGGGCCTTGACCACGCTTTTGACCAGTGCAGGGTGGGTGGTTACTGCCCTTTCCGGGTGGTGCGGACCCAGGATGTTGGGCTTGACCAAGACCAGCTTGTCCCGCCGCTGACGGGGAAATGCCTGGAAAATTTCCTCTACAACAGCGTCTAGGGAATCGTCATAATCAGCGCTTGCAATGTATATTTTCGGGGAGGTTGTCATTGTGCCTCTGTTCAAAGTGTCTAGTTTTATTCGCTAGCAAACAGCTGCACCCGGGTCAATTGGCTGGATTCAGGGGGGTGTAGGGTGTTCCTGGACAGGGGTGTCGAAGCTTTCTCAGGGTGAAGAAAGGAGCTTGCCCCAACAACAGTTTTAATCTTGACAACGAGAAATAATAATTTTAACAAAAAATATTGTTTTTAGCACATTGTGCTAAGGGCCACTAGCTCAACTGGCAGAGCAACTGACTCTTAATCAGGAGGTTCAAGGTTCGAGTCCTTGGTGGCCCACCAGCAGGACATTCCAGGGTTATAGCTTAGGTGCTATAACCCTTTTTTACTGCACCTTCATAATAATAGTTATCCTTACTTTTAAAATTTTAAGGGGGCGGACAGCCATAATTATCTCTTCTTGTCAGGGAATGGCGTGCGCAGCATTTTTTAAGTGCCTGGCAAGAGGGTTTTTCTTGACTGGAATCATATAAGCGTTTACTTTGCTTAGGTGACGGACGAGTCCGTCACCTAAGCAGGAGGGTGTTAGCTTGAGCAAGCAATGCATGAACAACGAGCTGACCGTGCGCCGCAAGACTGAGATTTTGGAGGCAGCCACCAGGATCTTTGCCAGGTACGGTTATCGCCAGACCGATGTACAATACATTGCTGAGGATCTGAATATTGGCAAGGGTACCATCTACCGCTATTTTCCCAGCAAAGAGGCTTTGTTCATGGCTGCTGTGGATCAGGGGATGCAAAATTTGAAAACCCGGATAGATACAGCCGTTCAAAATGTTCAGGACCCTTGGCAGCAGGTAAGAAAGGCCCTGCAGGCTTATCTGAATTATTTTTACCACAACCCGGAGATAATCGAGCTTTTTATCCAGGAACGCAGCGAATTCAAGGATCGCAAGAAGCCCACTTATTTTGTATACCGCGAGGCCAACACCCCAAGATGGCGTAACCTGTTCCAAGGCCTCATGGAGCAGGGCCAGATCCGCGAGATGTCGGTGGACCGGATAATAGATATCTTCAACTCCCTGATGTACGGAACCATTTTTACCGCCTATTTTACCGGGGATTTGAGGTCGGGGGAGGAGCAAGCCGAGGAAATCCTGGATGTTATTTTGTATGGGATTCTGGAATTCAGGTAGGAATTCAGGTATCCTGGGATTCTAGATTGTGTTATGGAATTTTAGGGGCACGGAGCATCTTGAGAGTTAAAAGTTATCAGTTAATTGTTAATTGTTGAAGAAAAAAAGCTTCATGATTTTAAAGGTTTATGTCCTAAGAACATCCGAATGATTGATATTTTGAAAAATGCAATAAATTCAAGGTGTTGCACGAGAACTTTTGACTGTCCGGGGAGCATGTAAAATAATAAATACGTAGGGGCATAACGGTAGAACACCCAGTAACTAATTTATAGGATTAATCAACGCAACCTTGGTTAACCAGGAGATCATAAATATGGATAATAGCAAAGCTAATAATTCCGACGCCTCGCAGGAACAGCCGGAACAGAAGCCGGGAAAGAGGCTCAGGCAACGTATCTTGAGCCCGTGGCTTTTCGTGATTTTGTTGCTTGCTGCAGCAGGCGGGGTGTATTTGCAAATGGAGGAGCAGGAAAAAGAGGAGCCAGGACCGGACCAGGAACGTGCTATTGCTGTGGAGATAGCACCAGCGACCCACCTTACCCTGCTGGATACTGTGCGCGGAGTAGGTTCTTTGGAGGCGGTACAAAGGGTGGAGATCAAACCTGAAGCCAGGGGCAGAATCAAAGCCACACATTTTCAGGAAGGAAATTTCGTAAATAAAAACCAGCTCTTGTTCGAGATAGAGCAACAAAAACTGTTGCGACGTTTAGCCGCTCAACAGGCCGCATTGGAAGAAGCCCGGGCCAGGCTGCAGAACATCAGGCGCAATTACGAGCGTTTTTCAATGCTGCACGAGCAGGAAGTGGTCTCAGAAGAAGAGTATGAGCAGGTGCGAACGGACCTGGAATCGGCACGTGCCGAGACTCGCCGGCTCAGGGCGGAAGTGGAACATATCCAGGAGGAAATGGAGGATACCACCATCCGCGCCCCGTTCGATGGATATATATCTGAGCGCCTGGTGGACCCGGGAACCTTTGTTAATCAGGGTGAAACTCTGACAGTCATGTACCAGACCCATCCCCTGGAGATTTCCTTCTTTGTACCGGAAAGACATGCTGCCCGCGCTTCCCTGGACCAAGAGGTCCGGGTCCGGGTGGCTGCCTACCCGGAACAGTATTTCAAGGGCAAAGTAAGATACATTAGCCCCTCCATAGACGAGTCCACCCGCAAGTTCAGGGTTAGGGCCACCATCGATAACCCGGATCACAAGCTAAAGCCCGGTTTTTTCGCCCAGTCCAGCCTAGTTCTGGGAGAGCGGGATGATGCCCTGGTGGTGCCGGAGCAGGCCCTGGTTTCCACCCGGGAGGGGTATATGGTTTATACTGTGGATAAAGATGAAGAAAGGGTCCAGGGTAGAAACGTAGAGATAGGCTTGCGCAGACCTGGTCTGGTGGAAATAGTTCGTGGCCTGGACCACGGCGATATTGTGGTCAAGTCCGGGCACATGGAATTGGAAGAAGGGGCCAGGGTTAATATTGTGCAAGAGCTGGATGCGGACTGGGCCACTTCCTGGGATGAGCGGCCTTCCGGGACGGAGCCGTTGAGCGATATGGAAGCCCGTCAAACAACAGGGCATGGAGGATGATTTAAGTGATCTGGAATCTTTGTATCCGCAGGCCGGTACTTACCATAGTTTTATTTCTGGTGATAGCCATCTTCGGCGTATTCGGCTTTACCCAGATGCCGGTGCGGGAAAATCCGGACGTGGATTTCCCAGTGGTCAGTGTAATGGTGGTTCTGCCTGGGGCAGCCCCGGAAGTAGTGGAGCAGGAGGTGGTTGAGCCCCTGGAAGAGGAGCTGAATACTATTGAGGGGTTGGACCAGCTAATTTCCACTGCAGAGCAGCAATCCGCCAGCATTATGGCCGAATTCGAGCTCTGGAGGGACCAGGACCTGGCAGCCCAGGACGTGCGGGACGCTGTGGAGCGGGCCAGGCGGCATCTGCCTCAGGATGCCGAATCACCGGTGGTGCGCAAGATGGACATGGATGCCAGCCCCATAATGTGGTTTGCCTTGCGCGGGGACGAGCGCTGGAGCGATACCCGCAAGTCCGAATATGCCGAGAATGTGCTCAAGCCCAGGCTGGAGACCCTGAGAGGGGTGGGCCGGGTTATCGTGGGCGGGGCCCAGGAGTACGCAGTGCGTCTCAGCCTGGATCCGGAGCTTATCGCAGCCCACGGCCTGACCGTACAGGAGGTGGTACATACTGTTCAGCAGGAAAACGTGGATATCCCTTCCGGCCGGGTGGAGGGATTGACCCGGGAATTCACCATCCGTACCCAAGCCCGTTTTTCTGAGGCGGAGCCTTTCAATGATCTGGTTATAGCCCACCGGGGCGGGTCCCCGGTGCGTCTTTCAGATGTAGGCCAAGCCGTGGACGGGGTGGAATCGGACAGGCGATTGGCCCGCTTTTCCGGGGAACCCACTGTGGGCCTGGGTATAGTGCGTCAGAGCGGGGCCAATTTGGTGGACCTGGCAGAGGACGCCCGAACCACGATGCAGGAGTTGGAAAAGGATTTTCCGCCCGGTCTGCAGTACCAGCTAGCCATGGACGGCTCGGAATTCATAGAGGAGAATATCTGGGACCTGCAGACAACTATCGCCATTGCCGCTTCCATGGTGGTGCTGGTGGTCCTCTTTTTCCTGCGCAGCGTTCGGGGAACCCTGATTGTGGGACTGGCCATACCCACGTCTTTGCTTGCCGGCCTGGCAGTTATCAATGTTCTGGGCTTTAGCATCAACGTTTTGACCCTGCTAGCCATGATTTTGGTGATCGGGATAGTGGTGGATGACGCCATAGTTATCCTGGAGCGCAACTTTCGGCACATGGAGCATGGAGCGGATGCAGTTCCCGCGGCCAGGGTGGGAACTACGGAGATGGCCTTTCCCACCATAGCCAACTCCCTGTCCCTGGGAGCAGTGTTCATTCCGGTGGCCTTTACCGGGGGCATGATCGGGCGATTTTTCTTTGAGTTCGGGTTGACCGTGGCAGCCACTGTTTTTGCCTCCACCCTGGTGGCCCTGACCTTGACCCCCATGCTCTGTTCCCGGATTCTGAAGTACAAGGAAAGAAAGGGCTTTTTGTTCCAGATGTCCGAAAGGCATCTGAACAAGCTGGAAAGCGCTTATGCTTGGATCTTGGGGCGGGCCTTCAAGAGACGTGGGTTGGTAGTGTTTATCGGGCTCTTGGCTTTTGGAGTCGGGATTCTGGCCTTTTGGGACACCTCCAGGGAATTCATGCCTGATGAGGACCGGGAAGCATTCGCGCTTATGTTCGAGACCCCTGTGGGTGCCACTATCGGGGAAACGGATAAATTCGCTAGCAAGATTGAAAGGCTGCTGGCAGAGGACCCTTACGTCAGCCATCAGTTCCTGGGGGTAGGCCTGAGCCGGGGAGGCGGGCCAGGGCATCCCCACGAGGGTATAGCCTTTGTTACTCTGACCCCGAGGGAAGACCGGGATATGCATCAAAGCGAGATAATGCAGCAGTACCGGCAGCGTTTGGCTGAGATCCCGGACGGCCGGGCCTTTGTTCGGGATACAGGTGGTGGCGGTCCGCGGGGATCTCCGGTGGAAGTGGTCCTGCAGAATCCGGACCTGGAAGAGCTGGACCGAATGCAGGAAAGGATTATGGAGTGGATGCAGGAGAGGCCGGATCTGTATGTGGGAGTGCGCACCAATCTAGAGCTGAACCGTCCCCAGGTAGGGGTCCGGATCGACCGGGAAAAGGCTGCGGAAATGGGGGTTTCAGCCACGGATATTTCCCGGACCCTGCAGTATTTGTACGGGGAGATCGACATTTCCCACATTGACCGGGAGGCCAAGCGCTACGAGGTGATTCCCGAGGTCCTGGGCCGGGGAGAGCTAACCCCTGATGATCTGCACAAGGTATACGTGCGCAACCAGGGAGAAGGATTGGTCTCCCTGGATAACCTGGTTCACCTGGAGGAAACCATAGGACCTACCGAGATTCATCGCTTTGACCGGTTACGTTCGGCCACGATTTCCGCTAATACCCCGCCGGGAGTGGCCCTGGGAGATGCTGTGGATGAGCTGGAACAGTATCTGGAGGCTGAGCTGCCTGCAGGTGCGGATTATCAGATGGCAGGCATGTCCGAGGACTTTGAGGAATCCTTTTACTATCTGACCATTGCCATTATTTTCGCTATTGTATTTATTTTCCTTATTCTTTCTGCCCAGTTCGAGTCCTTTATTTACCCCCTGACCATCATGAGCGCCCTGCCGCTGGTCACCGTGGGGGCTTTCGGCTCCTTGTGGCTCACAGGCCTGGATTTTACCGTATATGCTTTTATCGGCCTGATCATGCTCATGGGGCTGGTGACCAAGAACGCCATTCTGCTGGTGGATTATACCAACGTCCTGAAGGCCAGGGGAAAAACACCGGTCCAGGCGGCGCAGGAAGCGGCCCGGGAGCGGTTTAGGCCGGTTATAATGACCGCTCTTTCCACTATCATAGGGATTACGCCCATTGCCTTGGGTTATGGCGCCGGGGGCGAGGCCAGGGCTCCCTTGGGCGTAGCCGTGATTTTCGGCCTGTTTTCCGCCAGCGCCTTGACCTTGATAGTTATTCCAGTGGTGTACACCCTGTTTGACCAGTTGCAGAACTTTATAATGAGGCTGTTCGGCAAAAAGCCCAAAGCAGCAAAGGGTTGATCATGAAGCTTGTGCATATAAGTTTCCGTTTCGAGTATACGGACCAGGTGGAAGAAATACTGGATGAGGAAGGGGTGGAAGATTTTGTCCGTTACCCCATGATGGAGGGCCTAGACCAGGACGGAAAGCACTATGGGAGCCAGGTTTTTCCGGGGAGCGTGACAGTGATGCAGGCCTTGGTCCCGGATGAGAGGCTCCAGGGAGTCCTGGACCGTTTGCAGTCCTTCAGGGAAAGGAAAAAGGCCCACAACCATCTGCGGGCGGCTGTTTTGCCGGTGGAGCAGGTGATCGGGATAGACGAATAAAAGTATCTCCGGCAGGATACGCCTGCAAAAAGTCGGATTGTGAATAATTCAGCAATAAATCAAACTCATGAGTCTTTGTTTTCATTGACTCCTGACCCCTGCAACTGCAAAAAGGACTTTTTGCAGTTGCTATCCGGCAGGATCGTGTGGCTAACCTATACCTATCCATTGCTGCCAGATTAAAAATAAAACAATCAGCGTCATGCCCATGATAAGAGAGGCATAGGCCTTTTTCACCCTCAATGCGGCCAGACCGCTGATGCTGGATGCCAAGATCAGATGGTGCCAGTCCAGCTTGGGATCCAGAACCAGCAGGTTGTTCAGGAGAGGGAAAATCAGGCTCAAGAGATAAATCCCGATACTAGCGCCGGCCAGCTTGTTTGCCAAAGAACCGGCTAAGGAGCGCCAAATCATTTTTTCGGGCTGAAAATTTCCCCACTTGTCCCTGCTTTGACGCAGGATAAGATTGTAGTTTCTATTCTGCCGCACCCTTTCCCATCCCTCCAGCCTGGCCATTAAATACGCACCTGGCAGGGTCAGCAGAACCAATAGGAAGAGTTCCCCGGTCCCCTCCAGCTGAAAGAAATGCATGAGCAGAACTGATGCTACCAGGGAAAAAATGGCATTGGGAGGGATAAAGGTGCCTACAGGTATTAGATCCAGCCACAGCAGTTCGAAAAAGATGGCCAGATACAGAGTGGGGAAGGTTTCCCCGGTGAGCAGGATCAAAAAAAATCCTACCACCAAGGGTCTTTCTAGCATCCCCAAGTTAACTGCAAAGCGAAACTGAGAGAAGAAAGCAAAAAAAAACCGCCTAGCAACACGGTTCCTGCCAGCCCCAAGTTTTCCAAGGCTACCATGTATCCACCTGTACCTGCTTATGGGGAACGCACCTGAAATCCAACTGCACACCCTGGCGGGAAAAATAATGCAAACAATAACTCTCATCTGAGCTCAGGGCAATATGGGAGCAGATCTGTTTTTTGCCCGGGCCGTAGTGGATGTTGCCAATGTTCAGGAGATTGAACATAAGCCCCTGGTCAAAGGCAGTCTTGGCGTCCAGGCATGAGCCGAACAGGATGAAAAGGGAGGAAAGGTTGTTCCCGAAAAGGGTTTCCATCAGGCGCGGACTATCTTGTATAGAACTGAAGGCGAGTTCTATGTTGTCCGGAACGGCTAGGCCCATGATTTGCTGCCGGACTAGGTCCGTAGCCAGGTCGTCGTCAACCACCAAAAGAGAGTTGGTACCGGTGTAAGGGATCCAGGTCTCGATCACCTGTCCGTGTATCAAGCGATTGTCAATGCGTACCCAGAACATATCTATTCGGTCTTTTTGTTGGGATTGGACACCTGGCGCTTGAGTACATCCCCAGCCACCAATATGCCCTGTTTGCCTGCGGACTTGACCTCCTGGGCCAGTTCGCTTAACTCGGAGTCTCTGTTGCCCAGGGCCTTTAGCAACATGGGCAGATTAATACCTGTTATAACCTCTATTTGCCCTTGATTCAACAGGGAAAGACTGATGTTGGTAGGGGTTCCGCCGAACATGTCTGTAAATATCAGTACTCCCTGGCCGGTATCCAATTCCTGGACCTTCTTGTTTAACTGGTCGATAATCTCCTGCATGGGCTGTGAAACGTCCACACCAATGGAGCAGCAGTTGCGGTCGTCCCCTGCTATCAAGTGCGCAGCCTCGAGCAGCTTGGAACCGAAGTTGTTGTGGGTAACTGCTATAATACCTATCATAACTTATTGAAATCTGTCCGAGAGTTGTCTGCTTAGGATGATAAATTTGGTGCCGGAAAAAGCCGGGTCTTGTCAACCTAGTTCAAAATGACGGTGCTCAACTGATACCAGATGACCTTTTTGCCGGAAATATCTGGCTACGGTCTCGGTAACAGCAACCGAGCGATGCCTTCCCCCGGTACATCCAAAGGCCATGGTTAATCTGTATCTGCCTTCCTTTTGAAACAAAGGGATCAAAAATCCCAGGAAGTCCTGGGTGCGGTCCAGAAAAGCCTTTCCGGACTCGCTGTCCAGGACGTAACTGGCAATGGTTTCGTCTTTTCCTGAAAGCCCCTTAAGATCGGGATCGAAATAGGGATTGGGCAAAAAACGCAAGTCCAAAAGCATGTCCGCTTCTGAAGGGACCCCGTACTTGAAGCCAAAAGAGATCAAGTGCAGCCGTATTCCGGAAAAAATCGAATCCAGGTATTCCCATTTTTCCTTGATGACCCGGCGTAGATCGTGAATGTTAAAATCCGAGGTGTCCACAACCAGTTGGGCCTGGGAGCGTACCGGCTCCAGCAACTGTTTTTCCCGGGTCAGGGCCTGCTCCAACCCCATTTTGTCTCCCTCTAGAGGGTGAGGCCGGCGTGTGGTGGCGTATCTCCGGACCAGGACATCGGCCCCGGCTTCCAGGAACACGATTTGTACCGGTATGTTGTTTTGCTGCAGCTTGGCTTGCACCTCCCTCCATTCACTGGCAAAATCGCTTTGGCGCAAGTCCATTCCCAGGGCCAATCCTCTATAGTTCTTGGGGTTTTCCCGGGAAAAGAGCTCCAAGATTGTAGGGGTAAGACTCACCGGCAAACCATCCACGCAAAAAAAGCCTAGATCTTCAAATACATTTAAAGCAGTGCTTTTACCCGCTCCGGAGAGTCCGGTCACGATGAGCACCACCAAAGAACCGTTCCTGTGCTGGATTCCCTGATCAAATGAAGCCGGGTCTACACTTTGGTCAGTAGATGCCATAACTCATCCCTGGATTGGGAGTTTAAAAAGGATTCCTTGAAATCCGGATCTTGGAGTAACCTGGAGATGGATGCCAATATCTTAAGGTGCTTACCAGCGCTTTTTTCCGGGGCAAGGACCATAAAAAAGATATGCACCGGCTTGTGATCCAAGGCAGCGAAATCTACACCCTGAGGGCTAAGCCCCACAGTAAGTATTATCTCCTCTAAAGCATGGATTTTGCCGTGGGGAATGGCTACACCCTCGCCGATGCCTGTAGTTCCCAGATTTTCCCGGTTAATCAGTACCTCCAGGGTTTCCTGGGGGTCCAAAAAGGTATATTTTTGGACCAAAGGCTGAAGCAGTTCCTTTAAAACCTCGGTTTTAGTCCTGGCAGTAAGTCCGGTTATAATTTGGTCCGTGCTTAAATAATCCGCAAGATGCATCTATTTTCTCTGTTGTTCCCTGCAGCTTATAGCTTCATTATGCTCTAAAATTTGGGGCGCTATAATTGCGCCCCTAAAGTTCGCCGCGCTATGGCGCCTCACACCCCTGGGTCTATAAACCCGAAATCACCGTCCTTGCGCCGGTAGACCACGTTTACCCTTTCCGTATCAGCATTTAAAAAGATAAGGAACTCCTGTCCCAGGGTTTCTAGCTGCATGGCTGCTTCTTCCAACATCATAGGCTTGGCCTCGTATTCATCAGTAGCCACTATTCTGGGTTCACTCTTGCCATGCTCGGATGTGGTGAAACTGACAATGTCCCTGCGCACCTGTTGCTTATCCCGGGACTTTTTCTTTTTGTCCTTGAGCTTGTCCTTTTGTTTCTTGAGTTGGGTTTCCAGCTTGTCCAGGGTCTGATCGATAGTGGAATACATATCCTCGGTTTCCTCTTTGGCAGAGATGTGCAGATCCTTGCCGGTTAGGGTGCATTCAGCTATCTGCCTAAATTTTTCCACTTCCAGATTAACCTGGAGTTCAGCTGCATGATTGTCATTTATATATTTAGCAAGCTTCTCATAGCGATCCTGGGCATAATCTTTCAAATGCTGGGAAGGTTCGAAGTTCTTGAAGTTGAATTTAATCTCCATAACAGCCTCCTTATATTTAATATCTGATCAAAGTACTTTTTTTCTTTTGGAGGAGGAGGGAATGTTTAGAGCCATCCTGTACTTGGCCACAGTTCGCCGGGCAATATTTACATCCAATTTTTCCTTTAAATAGGCGGCAATAGCCTCGTCGCTCAAGGGTTTCTTGGAGTCCTCCTCGCCCACCATTTTCTTGATGGCGGCTTTAACGCTCTCAGAACCCACATGTCCGCCTCCATCCATGCTCAGGGAACTGTTGAAGAAGAATTTCAGTTCAAAAATGCCATGCGGAGTGGATACGTATTTATTAGTGGTAATCCTGCTTACAGTGGATTCGTGCATCTCGATATCTTCGGCAACCTCTTTCAGGATCAGAGGCCTTAAATAACTTACGCCGTGCTTGAAAAAATCCCTTTGAAACTTGAGAATGCTCTGCATTACCTTGTACAGGGTGCGCTGCCTTTGATGCAAACTTTTCATGAGCCAAATGGCAGAGCGGGTCTTTTCCTGTATGTAGTCCTTCTCCTGCTTGTTGGGATTGCTTTTTAAATTGTTCGCTTCGCCGGTGTAAAAAGGGCTTAACTGAAGCGAGGGCAGGCCCTCCTCATTAAGGATTATGGCAAAATCGTCCTCATAGGGATAAACATAAATATCCGGGCTGATATAAATGACTTCCTCCCCTCCAAAGTGGGAGCCCGGAAAGGGGTCCAGGCTTCTCAGCAGGGCTATGTATTCCTGCATGAGCTCCTTGCTGATCCCGAATTTCTTCAGAAGAGGAGAAATGCGGTTTTTTTCGATATCTTCCAGGTGATTTTGGATCAAGGCTGTTAATACGGAATCGTTTTCTCCTAAAGCATCGAGTTGAACCAAAAGGCATTCCTGCAAGTTCCTGGCTGCAACCCCGACTGGATCAAAGTTTTGCACCCGGAGCAAGACATTTTCCACCTGTTCCGGGTCGGTGCTGGTAGAAACCGCGATTTCTTGCATGGAAGCCTGGAGATACCCCCGGGAATCCAGGTTGCCGATTATTTCCTCCCCAATCTTTATCTGCGCGGGAGAATAGTCCTGCAAGTAAAGTTGCCAAAGCAGATGCCCCTCCAGGGAAGGTTTGGAGGAATACCTGGATTCAAAGCTTTGCAGCTCTTCCGGAACTTCCCGCTCTTGGTAAGCGGTTTGCTTGGAGCTGCTGGAAAATTCCCCCAGATAGTTCTCCCAGTCCGCATTTTGGAGAATAGCCTGCTCGTCCAGGCTTATGTTGGCCTTAGGCGGATCGTTGCCCTCTTCCCGGCTTACCTGATCCTCGTCCTCCTGATACTGAGCTTCTTCCAGGACAGGGTTTTCCAATAACTCCTGCTGAACTACCTCCAAAAGCTCCACCCTGGAAAGCTGCAAAAGCTTGATGGCTTGTTGCAGCTGTGGGGTCATTACCAGCTGCTGGGAAAGCTTGAGTTGTTGTTTCAGCTCCAGGGACATAGTTTCCCATCCTGATTACAGATGAAAGGATTCACCTAGATAAACCTGTTTGGCCCGGGCATTTTGGGCTATTTCATCCGGGCTGCCGTTGAGTATGACTTGACCGTCATATACCAAGGAGGCCCGATCACAAATCTTTAGTGTTTCCCGGACATTGTGATCCGAGATCAACACCCCGATATTTTTCTGTTTCAGGGTTAAGATTATATTCTGAATATCGTCTACAGCAATGGGATCAATGCCAGCAAAGGGCTCGTCCAGCAAGATGAACTTGGGGTCCTTGATCAGGGACCTGGCAATTTCCAGACGTCTGCGTTCACCCCCGGATAAAAAGGAAGCCTTTTGTCCGGATAGTTTGGATATGCCTAGCTCGTGCATCAGGGAATCGGCCTTCTCCCGGCGTTTGGCCTTGTCCCTGAAGGTATATTCCAATATTAGCATGAGGTTCTCATACACGGTTAGTTTTTTAAAGATAGAACTCTCCTGGGGAAGGTAACTCATGCCCAAGTCTGCCCTTTTGGGCAGGGAAAGTCTAGTGATATCTTGCTCTCCAAAGAGCACTCTGCCCTGGTCAGGGACGATTATGCCCACCAGCATGTAAAAAGTGGTGGTTTTCCCGGCTCCATTGGGACCCAAAAGCCCAACAATCTCTCCCTGAGTGATATCCAGAGAAATGTCTTTTACTACCAATCTTTTGCCGAACTGTTTATATACGTCGATGGCCTGCAGAGTTTCCACTATTCTTCCTCGTCAGGATGAAATATAACCCGGACCCTTTTTTTGTCACCACCTTTTACTCGGGAGGTGTTCTCTTTGAGGTTGAGAATGATCAATTCGCCCTCTACAGTGTTTCTGCCTTCCACGAGCTTGGGATCTTCTTCCATGTGCACCTCTTCCACATCCGGATAATAAGTTAACAAGTTGCAGAATCCCTCTCTGCCCTCTCCCTGGATGCGCACCTCTTTTCGGGCAATAATTTTTTCGATATTCTCGTCTCCACCTGGGCCGGAAGCATCCTCTCCCTCTGCCCCAGGTTTCAGGTGGACATGGAGCTCTTGGGACCAGAGCTCGAAATCCGGGCGAACCACATGTACGTCTCCGGTAAAAACTACAATATTGTCAGGGCCGGTATAGGTCATGTCCCGGGAGGTAATTTCCGTGCCTTCCCCGGTTTCAGCCAGTCCTGGACCAGGGGCTAGCAAAAAAAACAAGGCCGGTAAAATTATCAGGGCATATAGTTTGTATTGCATAGTTGCCTATTTTTTATCTCTGTCTTTTGGAGGCCACCAGAATCAAGGCGAATTTTTGTGTATGTTGGTGCGGACGCCGTTGGTGGCCAGGATTTTATCCTCATCCAGAAGGATGCGTGCCATAGGGGTATTAACCACGAGCCCGCGGCCGGTAAAGACTACATCCTCCTCCAAAAGAATATATCTGTCCCCTTCCTTGTACGTGGCCTTGTTAGCACTGGTTTGCATCTCTTGGGACTCGGCCTGGACGTCCTCCCACATGTAAATCGTTTGCTCGTCCTGGTCTACCCGGCCATGAACGGCCCAAATTTTAACGGGTTCGGATCCGTTGTTGCCAAAGTGGGTCATAACCGGTTCATGCAGTAAAAAATCATTTTCAGCGCGAAGAAATCCGGCCTCGCTGGCGTCCAACTCCCAGAGTTGTCTGCCCTCTTGGCCCTGGGTCAAGGTGAAATCTTTGATGTTCAGATCCACCTCCATATCCTGATCTGTTCTTTGAGGCCCGGGGGCTTCTCTCCAGAACATGCTAAGCAATAAAATAAACAGTAACAGGCTAAGCACAATGGGAACAAGATTTTTAAGCATGATTCAACCATTTTTCCCACTGCTTGTACAGTTCACCCTGGGCGTGCAGCAAAAAATTCACTGCTTCCCGCATGGCACCATGGCCGCCTTTGTGGCTGCTGATCCACAAGGCCAGTTTTTTTATTTCAGGCTGGGCGTTGGCTACAGCCATGGGCATTCCCACATGTGACATGGCTTGGGCATCCACCCAATCATCGCCTAAGTAGGCCATTTGCGCAAAGGTTAATTTTTTATCTTGGGCCAATTTACGAAGCAGGGGCATTTTATGGGTATAACCTGGAAAATAATCCCGGATACCTAGCTCTTTTACTCTGTCTCTTACAGCCCCTGAGGACAAGCCGGTGATCACGGCGATGTCCAATCCGGCAGCCTGGGCTAGCTTGATACCCAAGCCGTCCTGAACGTGGAATCTTTTTAAGATATTGCCCTGGCCGTCGTAGTATAGACCTCCGTCCGTGAGGACTCCGTCCACGTCCAAAATGAGCAGCTTGACGCAGGAAGCGGCTTGAACCGGATCTTTATTCATGTGTAGCCCTATGGATTTTTGCCAGTGTCTCTAATAAGTCCGGGATTTTCGCAAGTGGCCAGGAATTGGGTCCGTCGCACAGGGCATGGTCCGGGTCCGGATGGACCTCCATGAATATCCCGTTGCAGCCTGCAGCTGAACCGGCCCGGGCCAGCACTGGTACGAAATCCCTCTGGCCTCCGGAGGCAGAGCCCAGCCCTCCTGGGATCTGGACCGAGTGGGTAGCGTCCAGAATAACCGGATGCCCCAAGCTGCTCATGATGGCAAGAGACCTGAAATCCACCACCAGGTTGTTGTATCCGAAAGCAGTGCCCCTTTCAGTAAGCCATACTTGCTTGTTGCCAGTGGATAATACCTTATCCGCAGCTGAAGCCATGTCCATGGGTGCCATGAACTGTCCTTTCTTTATGTTTATGATGCGACCGGTCCGGGAGGCAGCCAAAATCAGGTCTGTCTGGCGGCATAAAAGAGCCGGGATCTGGATGATATCCACAACTTCCGACGTAGGATCAGCCTGTTCAGGTACATGGATATCTGTAATCAGGGGCAGTCCAGTCTCCTGTTTTACCTCTCGGAGCCATTCAAGACCTGTTTCCATTCCCGGTCCCCGAAATCCCTGAACCGAGCTGCGGTTGGCCTTGTCAAAGGAGCTTTTGAATACGATTTCCATCCCTAGTTGAGATTTTATCTCCGCCAGTCTCCAGGCCGTGCGAAGAGTGATCTCCCGGTTTTCCAGCACACAAGGTCCCAGGATGAAAAAGAGTCCCTGCTGAGTTTTATAAGGTTGGTTTTCCACTTGGCAGATTCCCTTAGTTTGTAGTTTGCATTATATGCATTGGAAAGACTCTTAGAGAGTGAATGAACCGGGATGATCTTTTAGGTTCGGGCGGTAGGAGGCAAAGTTCACTTTTAATTTTCCGGGGCGGATGTTTCCAATGTATCAGGTTCCCGGCAATACGCCATATCCTTGGCTGCCCGAACAAATTCCTGGAATAGTGGATGCGGCTGCATAGGGTTGGATTGAAATTCCGGATGAAACTGACAACCCACAAACCAGGGGTGCTCTTGAAGTTCAACGATTTCCACCAATTTTCCATCCGGTGACATACCGCTAAGCATCATGCCCGATTTTTCAAAGTCGGTGGCAAACTTCATATTGAATTCGTACCGGTGCCGATGCCGCTCGGATACTTCTTGGGCTTGGTAGGCATGCATGGCTTTGGTTCCTGGAGTTAGAACGCAAGGATAAGCACCCAAGCGCATGGTCCCGCCTTTTTGGCTATGCAGATCCCTTTTTTGGGTGGTTTGATTTTTGAAATCAAACCATTCTGTCATCAAGTATATCACCGGGTAGGGTGTATTGGGGTTGAATTCCTGGGAATCCGCGCCTTCCAAGGAGAGTACGTTGCGGGCATATTCCACAACCGCGCATTGCATCCCCAAGCAGATGCCCAAGAAGGGAATCTTGTTCTCCCTTGCATGCCGGGTGGCCAGAATCTTGCCTTCAATCCCGCGCAACCCGAAGCCCCCTGGGACAAGAATGCCGTGCACCCCTTGCAACGCATGGTTTAAATTTTGTTCCGTCAAGTTCTCGGAGTTGACATATTCAAAAACAACCTGGGTTTCGTGTTTCAGGCCGGCATGGACCAGTGCTTCATGCAGGCTCTTGTAGGATTCCTTGAGATCTACGTATTTGCCCACAATGGCAATACGCACCTGGCTTTGGCATTGGTGCAGCTGATGCACCAGGCTTTTCCATGGATGAAGATCGGGGTTCTTGGCAGGTAGCTTGAGTAGTATGGCCACCTTTTGATCCAAGCCTTCATCGTATAGCATGAGAGGAACTTCATAAATGCTTTGAACGTCTTTGGCAGTGAAAACCGCATCCGGATCCACATTGCAGAATAAGGCAATCTTGGATTTGATATCGTGGTCCAGATCTACTTCGCAGCGGCACAAAATGATATCTGCCTGTATTCCTATGTTGCGCAGCTCCTTTACGCTGTGCTGTGTGGGCTTGGTTTTTATTTCCCCAGCGGCCTTAATGTATGGGACCAGGGTGAGGTGAATGTACAAAATGTTTTCTTTGCCCAGATCGGTTCTCATTTGTCTTATGGCCTCCAAGAAGGGCAGGCTCTCAATGTCACCGACTGTTCCGCCCACTTCTATTATGGCTACATCTTCCTGGTCCTGTGCTACGCTTAAAATGGATTTTTTGATCTCATCCGTGATATGGGGAATAACTTGGACTGTGCCTCCTAGATAATCGCCGCGTCTTTCCTTGGTAATTACAGAGTGGTAAATGCTGCCCGAGGTAAAATTGTTCAACTGGCTCATGGGCTGGCCCAGGTACCTTTCGTAATGCCCTAGATCCAGGTCGGTTTCAGCACCATCCCGAGTGACGTAAACCTCGCCGTGCTGGAAGGGATTCATGGTTCCGGGATCCACGTTGATATAAGGATCCAGCTTTTGAATGGTTACTTTGAGGCCACGAGCCTTGAGCAGGGCACCTATGGAAGCCGCTGCCAATCCCTTGCCCAAGGAGGATAGCACGCCGCCGGTGATGAAAATGAATTTGGTCTTCATAGTTTTCCATCCAGTAAAGTTTTAATCAGAATTCGAGCTAGCAGAAATATAGCAACCTACAATTGCGCAATCGCTAAAGCCTTGGTAAAATATGGTGAATAGTTGCCTTCTCCCTGGACATGAGGAACATTCGATGGATTCAGGCAACAAGGCAAAAAGAAATTAACACCAAAACCCAGCTAAAGCAAATATTGCTACAGCGTGATTCTTCAGGGTTTTAACCCTTGGCCATTCCAAGTTTTGGGGATGTCAAGGCCGCCACAATTTTGTTGCTTTCTCTTTGACTTAATGTCCGTGCATCCGGTACCATTCAAGTTTGTATTGTTGCTATAGTCCGTGGTGTGGGAAGTTATTAATGGCCTGGATTATTCTTATCCGTTGATTGACACCTTATCAAGTTAGGGATATTCTTGTTCAAATTTTCATTAAAACAAGGAGGTGCGCAGTGAACAGCATTATTTTCGGTCCCAACGGTAGCGGTAAAGGTGCCCAGGGTGCCCTGGTTAAAAACAGGTATAACCTGGCCCATATCGAATCTGGAGCTATTTTCCGAGAGCATATCAAGCAGGGCACCGAATTGGGTAAACAGGCCAAGGAGTACATCGATAAGGGGGAATTGGTACCCGATGAAATCACTGTTCCCATGGTATTGGAGACCTTGAAAAAGGAAGGCGAAAATGGCTGGCTTCTGGATGGTTTTCCCCGGAATCCGAATCAGGCTCGGAAGCTTTGGGAAGCCTTGCAGAATGAGGGCATGAAGCTGAACTACATTATCGAGGTTCAACTGCCCAGGGATATTGCCAAGAAAAGGATTATGGGCCGCAGACTGTGCGCGAATGATCCCAATCATCCCAACAATGTTTATTTTGAGGCTATTATGCCGGACGGAGATAAGTGCCGGGTGTGCGGGGGAGAGCTAAAGACCAGATCCGACGATCAGGACGAAGAGGCCATAGATAAGCGCCATGACATTTATTATGATGCTGAGAACGGGACTTTGGCTGCTGCTTACTTCTTCAAGGAATTAGCCCCGAAAGAAGGGTTCAAGTATATTGAGCTGGATGGTAGCGGCAGCATAGAAGAGGTTAAAGAGGCCCTCCAGAAACAGCTGGACTAAGAGTTTTCTGGAGCATTAGGCTTCGGACTGCGGAATCCGGGGTTGGGAAGAAGGTCAGATAGCACTTTCTGTCCTTGCCCTCAACCCCGGTTCTTATCGGCTTAGATTGGATGAGCAATAGGAGAACATCACGTAAGGCCCAGAGGGTAAGACATTAACATGTGCTACCCGTAGGGCTGAAAATTTTTTGGCATTGGGGAAATCAAAAGGAGTATAAATGGAAGTAAACATGGTGTCTCCTCAAGAGGATCTTCCCTTGGAGCGGGCTTACGTGGTTACCATGGTAATTGAGTCTTTTAAGGGGAGAAGAGATGTAGAGGTACATCTGTATCGCCCGGATTGGGATCCCCAGGAAGAGCAGCTGTACGATTGGACAAGGATTCTTGGCACTGCCCTGGAACATATGAGCCAGGATGAAGAAAGATCCAAGCAGGTTATCATGGAGGCTTTCACTCCTAACGAGCGCGATGAACTGGTAAACTACCTAAAGCAACGCTACGCAGATAGGTTGAAGGTCATAAACAGCGCCCCGCTTTCGTTCCCTGTGCCTCAAGGTCTTATGCCCCTGAGTGAGATGCCCGAGGGAGAAAATTACGGGCGTATTGCCCTAAGCAAGGTGCCCAATTATCCCTTGAGCTTTCCGGTACAAGGTTTTTATGATTTAAGCGCCCATCCCCCTATCTTGCAGGACGAACCAGACTAAGTGCTCCTATTCGTAAATATGATGACGTTTTATGTCTGGTAAAATACCCATAAACTTCTATGCATGTTAATGTGAGTTTGAAAGCTCAACGATAAGATAGGTCACCGAACATACGAATCAGAGCACTAAGCCCTGCCATGTCTTTCCGGTAAATGCATACCTAAACGGTTTTACCGCCCGCCACAAAAGCAGGTTCTTGCAAGGCTTCAGGAGTATTCATATTCCCAGTGCTTGTTCTTTATCCCACATTTCAGCCCTTGATGCAGATGATGAAGGAAGGTGCTTCTGGACAGCTCCACCGCTCCGAAGCCAAGCATGTGGTTTGTGGTTTGTTGGCAATCCATGAAAAAGTATCCCTGCTGTTGCAAATAGGCGCAAAGGTGTATCATCGCTACCTTGGAAGCGCCTGAGATCTTATAAAACATGGATTCACCGAAAAAAACCTGTCCCATGGCTACCCCGTAGATGCCCCCTGCCAGCCTTCCCCGGTACCAGGCTTCAAAACTGTGGGCATATCCCAGATGATGCAAGCGGGTGTAAGCATCGATCATTTCCGGAACCAACCAGGTACCGTAACCTCCGGGCCTTGATACCCGGGCACAGTATTTGATCACATTTTCAAAGGCTTGGTCCGCAGTGATGGTGAATTTGCCCTTGTTGAGCAAACGTCGCAAACTTTTGGGGATATGCAGGTTGCGTGGGAAGAGTACCAATCTGGGATCCGGAAACCACCATAATATAGGGGAACCAGAGCTATACCAGGGAAAAATGCCCCGGGAATAGGCTGCTAGCAATCTGGAAGGACTTAAATCGCCTCCTATGGCTAGCAGCCCATCCGGGCCTGCCTGGCAGGGATGGGGAAAATCCAGGCTTTGAGATAAGAAAGTGATAGTCACTTCAGCATTAGCTGGTCGTTATTTGGATCAATTTCCACTTGGATCACTTGGTTTTTGTCTACCTGGTTGTACAAGAGCCTTTCCGCCAAGGGGTCCTTGATCTGTTCCTGGATAAGCCTTGCCAGGGGCCTGGCTCCAAAGGTGTGATCGTAACCCTTGTCCGCGAGCCAGGATCTGGCCTCGTCAGATAGCTCCACGCTAACTTTTTTGGATTGCAGTTGTTTATTGAGCTCGCGCACGTTTTTGTCCACGATCTGCTGCATAATTTCCTGGGTTAAGGGGTTGAAGGGGATTATTGCGTCCAATCTGTTCCGGAACTCCGGGCTGAACATGTTTTCTACAGCCTTCATCCCTTTGGCGGTAAGATCCTCCTTGCCCTCCTGGGCAAAACCGATGCTTGGAGTACCCATTTCTCTGGCCCCGGCGTTGGAGGTCATAAGCAGGGTTACGTGGCGAAAATCCGCCTTTCGCCCGCTATTGTCCGTAAGAGTGGCATAGTCCATGATTTGGAGCAGGATATTGAACATATCCGGATGAGCCTTCTCAATCTCGTCCAGAAGAAGGATGCTGTAAGGGTTCTTCCGGATGGACTCGGTTAACAGGCCGCCCTGATCATAGCCCACATAGCCAGGAGGGGCACCGATCAGCCTGGCCACGGCATGTTTTTCCATGTACTCGCTCATATCGAAGCGCAAGAAGTTTACCCCCATCACCTGGGACATTTGGCGGGCCAATTCGGTTTTACCCACTCCAGTAGGGCCGATGAGCAAGAAGTTGCCCACTGTCTTGTCCTCGTCTCTTAGGCCCGCTCTTGAGCGTTTGATGGCCTTGGCCAAAATATCTATGGCCTGTTCCTGCCCGAATATGGTTTCCTTGAGCTGGGAATCCAAGCCCAATAGCTTGTCCTTGTCCGAAGATGTTAGTTGACTGGATGGGATTTTGGCTATTCTGGAAACCACATCCTCGATGTCTTTGGGGGTAATTTGTTTCTTGGACTTGCTGGATTCGGAGAAGACATAAATGGATCCGGCTTCATCCAGGACATCGATGGCCTTGTCCGGGAGGTAGCGGTCGTTGATGTAGCGATCTGTAAGATCCACTGCAGCTTTAAGGGCAGAGGGCATGTATTTTACGTGATGAAACTCCTCATAGTAAGGCTTCAGTCCCTTGAGGATTTCCAGGCTTTCCTTGGGTGTAGGCTCAGACAACTCTATTTTTTGAAACCGGCGGGACAAGGCTTTATCCTTTTCAAAAAGGTTCTTGTATTCTTCATAAGTGGTGGAGCCTATGCAGCGGATCTCTCCTGAAGCCAGGACCGGCTTGAGGATATTGGAGGCATCCATGGAACCGCCGCTGGTGGCGCCGGCACCCACCAGGGTGTGGATTTCGTCTATAAACAGTATTGCTCCGGGTTCGGATTTAACTTCCTTGATAACCCCTTTCAGTCTGGTCTCAAAGTCACCTCGAAACTTAGTGCCAGCTAACAGGGCACCCATATCCAAGGCATATATCCTTGTGTCCAAAAAGCTTTCAGGAACCTGTTTGTTGGCGATCTTCAGGGCCAGGCCCTCGGCCATAGCTGTTTTGCCCACCCCGGCATCGCCTACAAATATGGGGTTGTTTTTCCTGCGCCGCAAAAGGACCTGAACCACTCTCTTGAGTTCATCCTCCCGGCCCACCAGGGGATCAATGAGCTTGTGCTGGGCTTTTTCCACCAAATCTACGGTATATTGGGCCAGAAAGCTTTGCTCGTTCTTTTCCTTTTCTTTTTCCTTGTCTTTGTCCTTGGGTTTGCATCCTGGACAGGAAGACCCAGGTTGATCCTTCTCCATACCGTGGGAAATGTACTCCAAAATGTCCAGGCGGCTAACCCCTTGGGATTGAAGGTAATAGACAGCAAAGGCCTCTTCCTCCTCGTACATGGCCGCGAGCAGATCTCCAGCCTGGATCATGTTTTTGCCCGCGGACTGAACCTGGGACAGAGCCTTGTGCATGACCCGCTGTACACCTATGGTTTGAACTACTTCCCGGTCTCCGGTAGGAGGCAGTACCTCCATGTGATCCGTAAAGAATCTCTCCAGCTGGTTTTTTAGTTTAAAAAGGTCCGCCCCGCAGTCGGACAGAACCTCCTTGCCCTTTTCATCCAAGAGATAGGCGTACAAAATATGTTCCAAAGTCAGGTACTCGTGATGCCTTACCTTGACTTCACGTATGGCTCTGGCAATTATTCTTTCTAATTCTTTGCTAAGCATTTATTATACCTCTTCCATTGTGCATTTTAAGGGATAACCCTCTTTCTTGGCCATCTGGGAAACCATGCTAACCTTGGTTTCGGCCACCTCTCCAGTATAAATCCCGCAGACACCTATTCCATTATTGTGGACATGGAGCATGATCTGGACAGCTTCAGATTCGGTTTTGTGAAATACCTTCTTGAGTACGTGGACAACAAACTCCATGGTGGTGTAGTCGTCATTGTGCAAAAGAACCTTGTAGCGTTGAGGTTCCTTGATCTGCTCCTCAGTAGATATGCCTGGGGTTGGTAATGGTCCGGTAAGTTCTTTACTCATACGACATTTAGCCTAATAATTTTTGGCCAAAAGTCAATCTGTTCTCGCCTGAACCCTTTGTTGCCTGGAAAAATATTTAGGGAAAACTGGTCTTATGAAATAGGTTATCAGCCTTTGCAAGCAACACTCTTTATGTTTCGGCCATTCTACCAAGTTACTTAACCTGTCTAGTCTTGAAATGGGCCTAAGTTGAGCAACCGGATTAAAATAGAGCCTATAACCATCTCAGCCTCGGCCAAAGCAAATACCTAAACTATAAAGATAACTTGAATCTATTTGTAAGACTACTCTAACAAAAATAAAGGTTCAAATCAATACTCAACTTCTTCCAGGCAGAGGCCACGCGCCGGGGCAGTCGCCGGAGATTGGGCCCGGTCTTTGCTTTTTAGTAGGCTTGCAATATCCCGGGGTGCCAACTTGTTACGCCCCACCATCAACAAAGCCCCGGCAATGTTCCTAACCATCTGTTTCAGAAAGCCGTCCGCCTTGATGGAGAGGACTGCCTCTTGAGGGAAGAACCCTCTTTTGAATCCAATATCGAGAATGCTTCTAGTAGGATCCTGAATTTCAGAGCCCTTATTCATGAAGGCACTAAAATCGTGCTTACCCCTCAAATAATTAAACGCTGCACGCATGGCAACCAGATCTATAGTTCCCACGGACCAGACGTGGTTTTTTCTCTCGGGGTACACAAACATTTTTTCTGTCCAAAAAGTGTAAGTGTACCGCTTGGATTTTGCCCAGAAACGGGCATGGAATTCAGGGGATACCTGTTCGCAGTTCACCACTTGTATGGAGGGATCCAAGACTGCATTCAAGGCCTTTTGCCAAGGTATGTCTTTTGATCGCCGGGGAGGATCAAAATGGGCTACCTGTCCGCGGGCATGGGCTCCGGCATCTGTCCTGCCCGATCCGTGAACAGGGATCTCCTGGTTGCAGATTCTGGCTATAGCCTCTTGGAGGGCCTGCTGCACTGTGGCTTCTCTTTTCTGTTTCTGCCACCCTCTATACTCAGTGCCATTATAGGCCAGGGTCAGTTTCAAGCGCATCAAATTGGTAGCCTCCCAATGCGGTAGTCAGTGATCAAGTAGTCTGTAGTCTGCCCAGCACTTTCTGGGGCTGGATTTTCCTGGACCATTTTTTGCGTGTTCATCAATATCTGGGCGGTATGGGGCAATGTTGTCCCTGTGTCAGCTCCTGATCCTGCATATGGGTTTGAATTTTTTGTAATACGGCGTTTTTATCTCTGCACCAGCCCGGAGCCACTAATTCATCCCCCCAAGGATCCCCGGTGAGCCTGTGTACAACTATATCCCGGCGTAACCTGGCCAGGGCCAGGGCGCTCCAGTGCGCATAAACCTCCAGGCTGAGCGGGGTGTAAAATCCTTGCTTCCACCATTCATGCAGGATAGTCTGGCTGCAGATATACAGGTTGTGGATTTTAATTCCGCGTACAGGGAGTTGATTTATAAAATCTATAGTGCTCAAAAAATCCTGAAGCTCTTCTCCTGGCAGTCCGGCTATTACATGGGCGCAAACATTTATTCCATGCCTTGCTGCCTTGTTACAGGCCAAAGCAAAATCCTCAGAGCTGTGTCCTCTGTTGATCAGCTCCAGGGTACGGTCCCTGGAGCTTTGCAGCCCCAGTTCCAGCCAGATTTCCCTGGCGGGGAAGGAGGCCAAAAGGCCTGCCTTTTGAGAATCCAGGCAATCCGGCCTCGTTCCCAGGGAAAGGACCTTGAGATCAGGGAGATGCCGGAGCTCGTCCAAGGTACGGTCAAGTTTTTCTACGGGACCATAGGTGTTGCTGTACGATTGTAAATACCCGGCGAAGAAACGGGACTTGTATTTAGCGCCCATTTTTTCTCGCCAGAGCAGATATTGTTCCCGCAAAGACATGCCTTGGCTTTGCATTAGGCCACTCCCCGAGCCCTGGGGATTGCAGAATATGCATCCCCGCCGGGAAAGCGTGCCGTCCCGGTTGGGACAATTGAAGCCGGCATCCAAAGGGATTTTTTGTACCCGATTGTGAAAAATGTCCTTCCAATAATGCGACAATTTGTAATAGCGGTTCATAAAAACAGAGCTCGGATATATTGCTTGTTGGCCAAATATCTGCTATTTGGCATAAATTATGTCGTAAATATCAGGCTTGGAGTTTTATTGCTTTGTCCATAAGGCCTAAGTTCATGAATAGGTTCTTTGGAGTTCAGACTTGGTACTATAAGCGAAAATTGATACTGATCCTTTAATCAGACTCCTGCATGGTACAAAATACTTTTTTGGAGGTAACTATTCACCAAATCTTTTTTTCGTGCCGCGTGCCCGGCTCACGTTTTCTAGGCTCGTCTTTCCCCTTAAGCCTCGCCAAGAGACCGGTGAGCCTCCCAGCAAAAGTACGCAAAAAGATCCGGTGAATATTTTAGTAGAATGTGGTGAATAGTTGTTTTGGAGTAAGTTAGTCTGTAGTTGGCCTATTAGATAATAAAGAATTTTGGGTCCAGGGTCAATTGGGGCTTGTTTATTTAGCCGCGACTTGACTTTTGTATAAATATCAACCCTTCGGTGAAAACAGGGCTTTGTACGCCGAAGCACATACTTTAACGAGGAAATATATGCCTAAAATGATGGATCGTTTTTTTGGAACCTTTTCAAATGATTTGGCAATTGATTTGGGAACAGCCAATACCTGTGTCTATGTCAAGGGTAAAGGTATTCTGCTGCAGGAGCCTTCGGTGGTGGCGGTTAAAAGGGATTATCGCGGCAATAACAAGGTGTTGGCAGTGGGCTTGGAGGCCAAGAAGATGCTTGGCCGCACCCCGGGCAATATTACACCAATCCGCCCCATGAAAGAGGGAGTGATAGCTGACTTTGAAGTTACCGAGGCCATGCTGAGGCACTTTATATCCAAGGTTCACAACAGTAGACGCTTGGTTCGCCCCAGAATAATTATTTGCGTTCCCACAGGGATCACCCAGGTGGAAAAAAGGGCTGTAAAGGAATCCGCCCAAAGCGCCGGGGCCAGGGAGGTTTACCTTATAGAGGAGCCCATGGCAGCCGCTATCGGTGCCAATTTGCCCATTACCGAACCCACCTCCAACATGGTGGTAGATATCGGGGGAGGTACCACTGAAGTGGCTGTTATCTCCCTGTCCGGCATAGTTTATAGCCGTTCCGTACGTGTGGGGGGCGATAAAATGGATGATGCCATCAGGCATCATGTAAAGCGCAAGTACAACATGCTTATCGGCGAAGGCAGCGCAGAACTGATCAAGAACAAGATCGCTTCTGCCTATCCCAATGATGAGGAGTTGGAAATGGTGGTTAAGGGCCGGGATCTAGTATCCGGAATTCCCCAGAACATCAGTATTACTTCCGAAGAGGTACGCAAAGCTATTTCCGAGCAAGTGGACAGCATAGTGCAGTCCGTTCGCATCGCCTTGGAGCAGACACCTCCGGAATTGGCTGCAGACATTGTGGATAGAGGCGTAGTACTAACAGGCGGAGGGGCATTGCTAACCGGGTTGGACAAATTGCTCCGGGATGAAACCGCATTGCCCATAACAGTTGTGGATGAGCCCTTGTCCACGGTAGTGGTGGGCTCGGGCAAAGTCCTGGACAATCTGGATGTACTCAAGGAGGTAACCATAGATTAGCCTCGAACTGACTTCCAAGAAGATCATCGGATACTTCCTGATCTTTGTAGCCCTGTATTTGGGGTTATATACCTTCAATGCCCGCACAGAAGCATTGGATCGGTTGGCAGCTTATACCGGCTTGGAATTCGTGGGCTGGGTCCTCAAGCCTGGAATTTGGCTGCAGACGAATGCCAGGGAGCTCTGGGAGGGATACGTGCACTTGGTGGATGTGCACAAGGAAAATCAAGCCCTCAAGGAGGAAGTGCAACGTTTGAAGCTGGACCTGGCTATCCAGTCCGAAAAAGCGGATGCTGCCAAGAGATTGGAATCACTTTTGGGATTTCGCCCACCCCAAGGCTGGTCCACCAGCGGGGCAAGGGTTGTTGCCCAGAATTATGGCCCCTTAGGGGTGTTGGAGTCCATAGTAATCGATAAGGGTAAACTCCAAGGCATTAGGTCAGACTTGCCGGTGATTACACCCGAAGGGGTGGTGGGGCGGACTTTTAAGGTTGGGCTTAATTTTTCCACGGTTCTTTTGTTTACCGATCCCAATAGCAGGATACCTGTGATTAGTTCCGAGTCCCGGGTTCAGGGAGTCTTGTCAGGTCAGGGGTATGACCAACCCCTGGATGTATACTACGTGGAGCTGAACGCCCCACTTAAAGAGGGAGAGATTCTCAAGACCTCGGGCACTGCAGGCATTTATCCCAAGGGATTGCCCGTAGCCGAGGTGGACAGGGTCAAGCGCTCGGATATCCATCTGTTTCAAATCGTGGAAGCATCAGACTTGTTTTCTTTGAGAGGGAAGGAGGAAGTCCTTGTCCTGAGCCGTCAAAGGCATCTGAAAGAGGAATATTCCGGTGTTGAGGGAGTATCCCCTGGGTTGTCTGGTCCCGAGCTTGAAGATCGCGAGCGATAGCTGATGCGTCTGCAGGCATTGCGATGAGAATCTTTCGGGATAGTTTTTATGTATAAGATTCGGTTTCTTGGACCGAGGCACTAGTGCAGATAAAACTGGTTTTATTTTGGTTCTTATATACCTTGTTAGCAGTATGGGGGCAGTATTTGTTCCCTAGAATGGATTTTTTGACTCCAGGGCTAGTGGTACTTTTACAGTTGGGTTCCTGGCATGCAGCTATTAGCCTAGCTGTGGTGTGGATGCTGCTTCAGGAAGGTACTGCCAATTTGTCTTTCGGAGTTTTCATCCTTTTTTATGCCGGGGGAGGCCTGTTCTTTTATTTATCCAGAGTGTTTTTCGAGGTCAGGAATGTACTTTTTGCAGCTGTTTTTTTACTGTTTTTGACTGGCTTGAAGATGGTACTTGTTCAAGTCATGGCACCTTTGCAGGACTTGACGCCGGCTGCCCAGATGGGTTTTAAGATTTTTCTCCTCCAGTTCGGAGTCTATTTCGGGGTCTGGATGCTAACCTACAATTCCTACCACAAATGGTTGGACAATGAATCTATCCCAGGAAAACGGTCTGTTACGTGAAAGACTAGGATTTTACTTTTTATTATTCCTAATTGCAGTTCTTTTTTGCTCTTTTGCAGTCCGACTCTGGTATCTGCAGGTTTACAAGGGGGACTATTATTTTCAAAAGGCCCAGGAGAACCTGGAGAGAAGGCAACATGTGCATGCTCCCAGGGGCTTGGTTCTGGACCGGGAAGGTGAGCTTTTGGCGATAAACGAGCCTTCCTACAGCCTGGCTGTGGTACGTGAGGAAATCGAGGAGTTGGATCAAACCTTAAATCAGATAAGCAAGTGGACTGGGAAACCCCGGGAAGATATCCAGGAGAAATTTGAGCGGGGACGAGGTATGGTGCCCTCCTTTGAGAATCAGATCTTGGTTTCTAATCTATCTTATCAGGTGCTAACCAAGGTAGAGACAGAGGCTCCTTATTGGCCGGGAGTGGAGATTGTGGTCCAGCCCAGAAGAAAATATCCCCAGGGAGAAGTGCTGTCCAATGTTCTTGGCTATGTGGGAAAGGCGGACAAAAGAGCGTTAGAGAGGGATTCGGACCTGCGCTTGGGAGATAATGTAGGCAAGCAGGGGCTGGAATACGTTAAAGAAAAAACACTCCGTGGGAACAAGGGGTTAAAAAAGCAGGAAGTGGATGCCTCGGGCAGAGTGGTGCGAGAGGAGGTCCTTGTTCAGCCAGAGTCAGGGCAAGACGTACAGTTAAGCATCGATCTCGAGTTGCAAGACCATGTTCATTCTCTTTTACAGGGTGAAGCTGGGGCAGCAGTGGTCATGGACGCTGACACCGGACAGGTCTTGGCTATGGTCAGTACCCCTGGCTATGATAACAATAAATTTCCTGTTGGGGTTTCCAGGGAAGATTGGAGGAATCTTTTGGAGAATCCCCATAACCCCCTCCTTAACCGCAGCATCCAAAATGCCTATCCCCCGGGATCTGTGTTCAAGCCGGTTATGGCTGCTTTGGCCCTGGAAGAGGCAGATATTGACCCGGAAGAAGAGATTAACTGCACAGGCAGGTACAGGCTAGGGAATAGAGTCTTTCGATGCTGGCACGATCACGGGGATGTAGATATGCATGAGGCCTTGGTGCAATCCTGCGATACCTATTTTTACCGTCTAGGTGAGAAACTGGGAGTGGATAAGATAAGTGATTTTGCCGTGGCCAGTGGTTTGGGCAAGCAAACCGGGATAAGTCTTCCTCAGGAACGCTCGGGTGTAATACCTACCAGGGAATGGAAAAAAGATAGAGTGAACGAGGCCTGGAGGGGAGGGGACGACCTGAATCTGGCCATTGGTCAGGGGTTCACTCAGGTGACTCCTTTGCAGATGGCCAGATTTGCAGGAGCTGTAGCCAACGGGGGATATTTGTACCAGCCCAGCCTGTTTTTGGATGATGAGAAAATCGGTCCTGAGCCCTTACCTTGGAAGGAGGAAACCAAGGATTTTATTTATGATGCCATGGTAGGTGCGGTGGAAGATGATAGCGGAACCGCGCGCAGGCTGCGCATCCCGGAGATTACAGTGGGTGGCAAGACCGGAACAGCTCAAGTGGTAAGCCTTATGCCCGGGCATAAAGAAGATGAATTGGAAGCAGTGGATTATTGGCTCAGACACCATGCCTGGATGATCAGTTTTGCGGAACGAAAGGACAGAAGATATGCAGTGGCAACATTGGTGGAACATGGCGGGTCCGGGAGCTCAGCTGCCGGTCCTGTTGTGAAATCCATATACGAGCACCTTTTTGAGCAGGACCAAGCGCAGAGATAGGCAGGATTATGATCGATAGGCAAATGGTTTTGAACATAAACTGGTCCATGCTGCTCGTGGTTCTTTTGCTTTTTTTAGCCGGTTTGCTCAATTTGTATTCTGCAGGTGCCTACCGGCTTGGGGACGGGACTTCCCTGATGACCACCTTTTACAGTAAACAGCTCGTTTGGGGTGGAGTAGGATTTATAGCCTTGATTTTGGCCATGCTGGTGGATTACCAGCGGCTCAAGGTCCTATCCTGGTACATTTATGGGCTGTCACTTTTATGTCTAATAGCAGTGTTTTTTTGGGGAGTATCCATACACGGATCCCAGAGATGGCTGGATCTGGGGATATTCAGTTTTCAGCCCAGTGTGGTAGCCAAGGTAGCCACTTTGATTTTATTGGCTCACGTTCTTTCCCAATTCAATCATTATTTGGGGATCAAGGAGCTGTGCAAGATATTTGCAATCATCTTGGTGCCGGTGGGACTGATAATCAAGCAGCCGGACCTGGGGTCTGCCCTGATACTTTTGTTTGTGGCAGTTGGGATTATACTCTATCACGGGATCGCCAAAAGGGTGCTGAAGGTACTGGCATTAGCGTTCCCCCTGGTCTTGCCCCTGGGATGGCTCATGCTGCACGATTATCAAAAGACCAGGTTGCTCAGCTTCTTGAATCCGGCCCAGGATCCTCAAGGAGCAGGTTATCATGTCATACAGTCCCAGATTGCCTTAGGTTCCGGCGGCTTCTGGGGCAAGGGATTCATGGAAGGGACTCAAAGCCAGTTGCGTTTTTTGCCGGAAAAACACACTGATTTTGCCTTTTCGGTTTTCGGGGAAGAGTGGGGATTTATCGGGGCTTTGATCTTGCTTATCTTGTTTTGCACGTTGTTGTATCAGATTCTTTCGGTTTCCCAGCAGGCCAAGGATAAATTGGGCACAATGTTGTGTGTGGGGGCTTTTTTCTATTTTTTCTGGCAAATACTGGTTAATATAGGCATGGTACTGGGATTGCTGCCGGTTGTGGGGATTCCTTTGCCCTTTATAAGTTATGGCGGTACCGCGCTGGTAATAAACTTTATCATTGTGGGTCTGGTCATGAATGTCGCCATGCGCAGGTTCATGTTTAAGAGTTAAGATATTGGGATTACAAGTTAAGTGTCAATATAAAGGAGAAACAGTATGGGCAAAGACGATATAAATGCCTTTATGGGGATGGGGACTGCCTATAACGGCAAGCTGGTGTTTAAGGGCACGGTTCGGATTGATGGGGAATTTGAGGGAGAGATAGAATCCGAGGGTGTTTTGATAGTGGGCCAGGATGCCGTGGTCAGAGGTACGGTCAATGTAGGCCAACTGGTTTTGAGCGGCTCTCTGGAAGGGGATCTCAAGGCCCAGACCAAAGTGGTATTGTACAAGCAGGCCAATATCAATGGCAAGATTTCCACTCCCTCCCTGATGGTGGAAGAAGGGGCGCTGATTAAGGGCGAAATAAACATGAACGGCAGCCAAGCGAGTGAAGAAAAACAGGTAAGCACCTCCTGATAAAAGTCTAGGTCTTCGACTTTAGCAAATAGCCATGTCAAAAAATGTGAATTTTGGCGCGAGAGGTGGTGGCAAAAAATTTTTTTGGTTTGAATTGCAAGCAGATTTTTTGCGGATACAAAGATTTTAGTTTGCAAGATCCCCTATATTTTTGTAAATGAAATAAGAAAAAGGCTTTGACACAAGGTGTTAAATTGGCTAAAGAGCACCTTAACTAATATCGGCGAAATCGAACTTGAACCTAAATTCACATGCTGGGGAGGGGCCTATGATTGAACTGAATATCACCTTTTTAATTCAATTGATCAATTTTTTGATTGTCCTCTTTGTGCTTAATTTGGTGCTCTACAAGCCCATTAGGGGCATTTTGCGCAAGCGGGCAGAAATCATGTCCCAGAAGATGGATGATGTGGAAAGTTTTAATTCCCAGGCGGACGAGAAGCTCAAAACCTACGAGCAAGAGTTGGAGCAGGCCCGGTTGAAAGCTCAGCAGATCAGGCAGGAAAAGAAAGGAGAGGGCGCCGAGGAGGAAAAGAAAATAGTTCAATCAGCTTCTCAAGAAGCCTCTACCTTGCTCCAGTCTGCCCGCGAGAAGGCACAGACGGAGAAGGAAAAGGCATTGGAGGACCTTAAAAAGCAAGTGGACAAATTTGCGGCCAGTGCCGCGGATAGGATCCTGGGCAAGGCTTAAACCGAGCAAAACAAAGGGGGCGTAAGCGGTGAGCACGAAAGCAAAATTATTGATTCTAGGCCTCGTACTGCTTGCAGGGGCGATCTTCAACATCATAGATCCCTTCAATCTGCCTCATGACGCTAGGGACCAAATATGGAGGGTGATCAATTTTATCATCTTCTTGGCTCTGATCTATTATGCAGGCGGCTACAAAATCTTTGAGTTTTTCCCCAGCCGCAGCCAAGAGATAGAAACCGAGCTCAACGATCTCGAAGCCCGGCGCCAAGAGGCAGAAAAGAAGCTCCAAGAGGTGCAAGCTAGTATTGCTAATCTGGAACAGGAGAGGGAGCAAATATTGGAACAGGCCAGAAGCCAGGGTGAAACCTTGAAAGAGCAGATCATAGCCAAGGCAGAAAATCAAGCAGCCCAGATCAAGGAACAAGCCCAAGTATCAGCCCAGCAGGAAGCCAAACAGGCTATTCAGGAAATAAGGGCCCAATTGGCTGAACAAGTGGTTGAAGCTACTGAGGCCATGATCAAAAAGAAGTTGAAGGCCGAGGACCACAAGGCTTTGATTAACGATAGTCTAAAAAGGGTGGTGCTAAATTGATGGGAAATATAGTAGCTAGAAGATATGCCCGTGCACTTTTTGCCCTGGGACTAGAGCAGGGCGACAAGGAGTTGCAGGCCTACGGTGATGATTTGGCCAGTATTGGAGATCTTTTGCAGGGCTCCCCTGAGCTGGTTCGGATTTTTCGTAATCCCATAATATCCGAGGAAGAGAAAAAAGGAGTCCTTAAGAAGCTCCTAGAGAGGATCAATCCCAATAAGGTAGTAACCAATTTTTGTTATTTGCTAGCGGACAAGAACAGATTGGATCAATTGGCGGAGATCCAGGCCTATTACGCCCAACTTCTGGATCAACACCAGGGAATTTTGCGCGGTGAGGTTGTGACCGCCATAAAATTGGCAGACAATCTCAAGCAGAACATCGCCAGCAAACTGGAGGAACAGTCCGGCCAACAAGTAGTCCTGGACTACAAGGTAGATCAGGAGATTGTAGGCGGTCTGGTTTTAAAGGTTGGAGATAAGGTTTTGGATGCCAGCCTCAGGGCGCAGTTGCAAAATTTGAAAGAAAACATCAAAAGGGGTGAGTAGGGCTATGCAAATAAAAGCAGAAGAAATCAGTCAGATTATTGAGGATCAGATCAAGAACTACGAGAAACGCGTAGAAATGAGCGAAACCGGGGTGGTGCTGTCCGTTGGTGACGGTATTGCCCGCGTATACGGCGTGGAAAACGCCATGGCCATGGAGCTCTTGGAATTTCCGGGTGGGGTCATGGGCATGGTGTTGAACCTGGAAGAGGATAACGTGGGCTGTGCCCTCTTGGGCGAAGATACCCACATTAAGGAAGGGGACACGGTAAAAAGAACCGGTCGCATTGTCTCCGTGCCAGTGGGCAAAGCCATCCAAGGAAGGGTTATAGATCCCTTGGGCAATCCTCTGGACGGCTTGGGTCCCATAGAAGCCAAGGAACAAAGGAACGTAGAGGTTAAGGCTCCGGGAATTGTCCCCCGCAAATCCGTACATGAGCCCATGAATACCGGCTTGAAGGCTATCGATGCCATGACTCCCATCGGAAGGGGACAGCGGGAGCTGATTATCGGGGACCGCCAGATCGGCAAGACCGCTATTTGTATAGACTCCATCCTTGCCCAGAAAGATACAGATGTGCACTGCATCTACGTTGCCATTGGCCAGAAAAAATCCACTGTGGCTCAGGTCGTGGATACCCTGCGCAAAAATGGCGCCCTGGAATATACTACCGTAGTATCAGCCACGGCATCCGATCCGGCCACCATGCAGTTTATTGCCGCCTATGCAGGCTGCACCATGGGGGAATATTTCCGGGACAATGGCGAGCACGCATTGATTATGTACGATGATTTATCCAAGCAAGCCGTTGCCTACAGGCAAATGTCCCTGCTTTTGAGGCGTCCTCCAGGTCGCGAGGCCTATCCCGGGGACGTATTCTATCTCCATTCCAGACTTCTGGAGAGGGCGGCCAAGATGAGCGACGATCACGGAGCAGGCTCCTTGACCGCTTTGCCCATTATTGAGACCCAGGCAGGTGACATTTCCGCCTACATACCCACCAATGTTATTTCCATTACTGACGGCCAGATCTTTCTGGAACCCAGCCTGTTTTATGCCGGGAACAGACCAGCAGTGAACGTAGGTCTTTCCGTTTCTCGCGTGGGTGGTGCAGCACAGATCAAGGCTGTTAAGAAGGTGGCAGGTACCTTGCGCCTGGATTTGGCCCAATACCGCGAACTGGTTGCTTTTGCCCAGTTCGGTTCCGACCTGGATGCTGCCACACAAAAGAAGCTGACACGCGGCGAAAGATTGATGGAGCTCTTGAAGCAGCCTCAATACCAGCCTATGCCTTCGGAGGAACAGGTGATTTCCCTGTTTGCCGGAACCATGGGATACCTGGATGATCTACCTGTGGAAGCGGTAAAGAAATTCGAAAACGAGGTCCTGGAATACTTTAAGAGCCAAAAGCCGGAAATCTTGAAAGAGATTAAGGAAACCGGCGAACTGAGCAAGGATTTGGAAGGAAAGATCACCTCTGCCATGGATGAGTTTAAAAAGACCTTTAAGGCTTAAATGGGAGTAGTACATGGCATCATTCAGGGAAATACAAAGAAAAATAGGTGCGGTCCAGAAGACCAAGCAGATAACCAGGGCCATGAATATGGTGGCTTCTGCCAAGCTGCGAGGGGCTCAGGACCGCGTGGAGCGTTTCAGGCCATATGCAGAGAAATACCAAGAGATATTAGGGGATTTGTCAGCCCGGGTGGACCCCGGTATTCATCCTTTATTGGAAAAGAGACAGGAAATCAACAATGTAGGCATAATTGTTGTGACCTCGGATAAGGGCTTGTGCGGGGCCTTTAACAACAATCTTTGCCAAAAGGCTGTGGGCTTGGCTAAGAAAAAGTTTGAAGACGGCAAACAAGTCAAATTTTTCTGTGTAGGGAAAAAGGGCAGAGACTTTTTTCGCAAGAGAAAATACGAGATTGAAGCCGGCTACCCGGAAATCATGGATAAGTTCGATTTCCAATTGGCCAACGATATTGGTACGCAGGTAATTAACAGTTATTTGGAATACGGCTTGGATGAGGTGCATCTTGTTTACGGCGAGTTCATTAACGTGGTGAAACAGATTCCTCAAACTTCCCAAGTACTGCCGGTTATCCCAGCTGAAAGCACGGGGGAGGGTCCTCAGAGTGAATACCTTTTCGAGCCTTCTGTGGAAGGCCTTTTGGCTGAGCTGCTGCCCAGATACATCAAGGTTCAAATATACAGAGGCTTGCTTGATACCTCCTGCAGTGAGCATGCTGCCAGAATGACCGCCATGGATAACGCTACACGCAACTGCGATGATATGGTGGATAAGTTGACATTGGCCTATAATAAAGCCAGGCAGGCAACGATTACAGCGGAATTAATGGATATAGTCGGCGGTGCCGAAGCATTGAAACAATGATAAGGGGGCAATAAGATTATGAGTGCACAAAATATCGGCAAAATTGCACAGGTCATCGGGAATGTTGTGGACGTAGAGTTTCCCGAGGGCAAACTTCCCAGCATCATGAACGCCATTTACTTGACCAACCCTTCCATTTCTAACGAAAAGGACAACTTGGTGGTGGAAGTGGCCCAGCACTTGGGTAACAATGTGGTGCGGTGCATAGCCATGGATAGTACAGATGGTCTGTCCCGCGGCATGCAAGCCAAGGACACCGGGGAACCCATCCGGGTGCCAGTGGGCAAGCCCACCCTGGGCAGGATTCAAAATGTTGTGGGGTGGCCTGTGGACGAGCAAGGTCCCATTAAATCCGATAAGTACTACCCCATTCATCGTCCCGCCCCTTCTTTTACAGACCAGAGCACCCAAATCGAGATTCTGGAAACCGGAGTTAAGGTTATTGATTTGATCATTCCCTTTCCCAAAGGCGGGAAAATGGGCATGTTCGGCGGTGCAGGCGTGGGTAAAACCGTTGTGCTCATGGAGATGATTAACAATATTGCCAAGCAGCACGGCGGTATTTCCGTGTTTGCAGGTGTGGGAGAGCGTACCCGTGAAGGCAATGACCTGTACCATGAAATGATTGACGCCGGGGTTATAGACAAAGCAGCTCTTATATACGGACAGATGAACGAGCCCCCGGGAGCCAGGGCCAGAGTAGGCTTGACCGCTCTGACCGCGGCCGAGTACTACCGCGACGAAGAAAACCAGGACGTGCTTTTATTTATCGACAATATCTTCCGATTCACACAGGCCAACCAGGAAGTTTCCGCGCTTCTGGGAAGGATGCCCTCGGCTGTGGGTTACCAGCCCACCCTTTCCACGGACTTGGGTGCCTTGCAGGAGCGGATTACATCCACAGATAAGGGCTCTGTCACTTCAGTTCAGGCCATTTATGTGCCTGCGGACGACTTGACAGACCCGGCGCCGGCTACCACTTTTGCCCATTTGGACGGAAGTATTGTTCTGGCCAGGTCCATTGCGGAGCTAGGTATTTATCCTGCTGTGGATCCCTTGGACTCCACTTCCCGGATATTGGATCCAAATATTCTTACCTATGAGCACTACACTACTGCCCGCGAAGTCCAGATGACCCTGCAAAAATACAAGGATCTGCAGGATATCATTGCCATTCTGGGTATGGAAGAGCTCTCGGACGAAGATAAGCTCACCGTGTCCAGAGCCAGAAAAATGCAGCGATTCTTGTCTCAACCCTTCCACGTAGCTGAAGCTTTTACTGGTAAGCCCGGTGTTTACGTCAAGCTCGAGGATACCATCCGCGGATTTAGAGAGATACTGGACGGCAAGCACGATGATATCCCAGAAAGTGCTTTTTACATGGTGGGCACTATTGACGAGGCTCTGGAAAAAGCCAAGGAGACAGCCTAATAGAGCTTGTCTTTATTTCGTAGCGCGGACCAAGGCGAAACCAATTTCGCTGGGTCCGCGCTCATACAAAAGCCTATTTGGGGTTTGAAATATAGTGGTCTGATAAGATACATTTAGTCCAATATAGAGGATTGGTAACGATCTGTTGGATAGCAAGGTGGTATTATGGCTAATCTGATCAATTTGGAAATCGTCACGCCGGACAGGAATCTACTCAGCGAAGAAGTTGAGTATGTCGGAGCTCCCGGAGTCAGCGGGGAGTTCGGGGTGTTGTACAATCACACTCCCTTTTTGACTGCGCTTAGTATTGGTAGCCTTTTTTACAAAAAAGATGGCCGAAAATACTTTATTTTTGTTTCCGGCGGCTTTACTGAGGTTTCTCCCAGCAAAATGACCGTGCTCGCCGAGGTAGCTGAGAAGGCGGAAGAGATAAGCGTGGAAAGGGCCCGAAAGGCCAAGGAGAGGGCAGAGCAGCGCTTGCAGCAGGAACGGGAAAAAATCGACTATGCCAGGGCTAAGGCTGCATTGGCCAGAGCGATGCAAAGGCTCAAGGTCAGTGAGGAAGCCTCATAACCTGGTTCCATAAGTTTATAGTTGTTGTAAGTTTTCTTACACTCAAGCGCTTACAACCCGGAACCCATTGCATTGCAGGCGAAAAAATGCCATGTCCGCAATGGGTTCCGGGTTTTTTATTGATATCAGATGGATACAAGCAGGAGCACAAAAGGGCAAGGCCTTGAGGCAAGCAGAATGCTTGCAGCTGAGCCTAGACATATAGCTGGCATTGCTATAGTCTGTTTTTCAAGGGGGATTCTTCATAAACTATATATAGATGTGTTTATGTGTGACTATGGTTAGGATTGGTTCATCTTTTACCCGCATAGCAGGTGATGTGCTGCCTTTAGTGCTGGCAGCAGGAAAGGGCAAAAGAATGCATTCTGATTTGCCCAAAGTGTTGCAGCCCATATTGGATAAGCCCATGTTGTGGTATTTGCTTACCACCTTGGAAGATATATTTTCTGCACAGGCCTTGGTAGTAGTGGGGCATGGTGCCCAACAAGTCCAATCATATTTAGGCTTGCTAGATAAGGATGTTGTTTATCAGGACAAACAGATGGGTACCGGCCATGCTTTACAGGTTGCCCTGCCCCGGATTCAGGGTCACGGGATTAACTGGCTGTTAGTTTTAAACGGAGATACTCCTTTTGTGCCTGCAGGACATATTCAGGATTTAGTGCAGCACGTGCGCACGCAAAACCATGACATGGGCTTTATTAGCCTTTCATTAACGGATCCCGGCAGTTATGGACGTGTTTTGCGCGGACCTGAGGGGGAAGTTCAGGCCATTATAGAGGCCAGGGATTTTGATCCGGCTCAACACGGTGGATTTGTACACGAAGTAAATTCCGGGCTGTACGTTTTTAATATTAACTCTCTGGAAAAAATTTTGTATCAGCTGGATACTAGCAATCAACAACAAGAGCTGTACATTACTCAGCTAGTTTCCCTGGCTCATGAAAATCGGATGTGGGTGGATGCTTTTAATGCCGGGGACTGCCCTGAGCTTCTAGGGATCAATACCCCGGCTGAGCTTCTGCAACAGGAAGAACTAAAAAGAAGAGAGTTGATAAACAAACTTATTAGTCAAGGAGTTTTTATCCGAGGCAAGGATAACGTGCGCATCGGGCCGGAAGTTGATATAGAGCCAGGTGCAGAAATAGTTGGGCCCACCGAGATTTATGGGCAGACCCGGATAACAGCCGGAAGCAAAATAAATTCACACTGCTACATCCAGGATAGTTTTGTGGACCGAGCAGAGGTTTTGAGCTTTTCTCATATTGTTAAATCTGATATAGAGAAGTATACCAAAATCGGTCCTTATGCCCGTTTAAGACCCGGGACCCTGATGAAAAACAAATCCAAGGCCGGCAATTTTGTGGAAATCAAGAATTCCACCATAGGGCCAGGCAGTAAGGTGAACCATCTTGCCTATATTGGGGATACATGGATAGGGGAGTCCGTGAACGTGGGTGCTGGCACCATAACCTGCAATTACGACGGGCGCAAAAAGCATGAAACCTATATAGAGGACCAGGTATTTATTGGCAGCAACACCTCATTAGTTGCTCCGGTTCGCTTGGAGCAGGGAGCTCTTGTGGGAGCTGGCTCCGTTATAACCAAGGATGTGCCCAGGCAAAGCTTGGGGATTGCTAGGGCCAAGCAGAAAAACCTGGAAGGCAAGAGTCCTTTGAACATCGATAAAACAGACGTACAAAGTGAACAAGATGGATTCAATAGCAAAGCTGGCGGAAAAAGTTGACAAGCTTATAGAGCTGAAAAATAAGCTGGAACAGGAGAACCAAAATTTAAAAGAAGAGTTGGAAGCCGAGCGACAAAAAAATAGCTTGGTTTTAAATAAGATAGATGAGCTTTTAAAAAAAATTGACGATGAAACAACTCTTTGATGCCTGAGTACAATATTAATATATTGGACTTGGATCTTAGCTTTAAGACGGAAGCAGGTCCGGAAAGAGTGGAGAGGGCAAAAGTTTATTTGGAGAAGCGATTTGCCGAGCTCGAGAAAAGGGGCAACAAACTAAGCAAGGAAAGATTGTTGGTTTTTCTTGCGCTTAGTTTGGCTGATGATTATCTTCAATGTGATGAAAGGCTCGTGGAACTACAGGATAAAGTAGACGAGCTTGTACACAAGATAAATGGCCTAGAGGCTAATTTTTAAGCCATTATGAATTTTGGTCATAAAATGACTCCTGGCAGGTGCGTGATGGAGATACATTATTTTGAGCCAACATTAACCTCAAGGGAGCCGCTGTGCAGTTTTGGTGTGCAAGCCCCGCATAGGACGGGGAAGCCTGAAAAAGCTGCTTTGGCACCCACCTAGTCGAAAGAGGTTCAAAATATACTCACACACGGCCTGCCGGGAGTGTTTACATCTGTAATCCTCTCTCGCCCTTCTTAAGGACCTGCCTTTACCGTCAATCAATTCTGCTTTGTTCCAACATTGTACATTCGCGAATGCAGACTACATTTGTTTTTTTGCTTTATTTGAGCAGGAACAACATGCCTGGGATTGAACTATCTTTGTTTGTTCTGGAACATAGAGCTTTGTTCTCGGTGAGGAACGGAGCGCGGTAAAGTTTTCCAGGGCGAGCAAAGGTTAATATATAAGGAGTAAGCCATGTGGAGCACGATAATTATTACTGCCTTGCTTGCCTTAAGCATAGGCGTGGTGGCAGGTTTTTTGACCCAAAGGTTTGTGGTAAACAAAAAACTGCAGGAAAATAGGAAATTAGCGGACAGGATTCTGGATGAAGCCCGCAAGGAAGCAGCCGCGCAGAAGAAGGAAATGTTGCTGCAAGCCAAGGATGAAGCCTTCAAGCAAAAACAGGAGATGGAAAAGGAGGCTAGGGATAGAGAGAAAGAACTGAAAAAACAGGAGCAAAGACTGCAGGAAAAGGAAGAACGCCTGGAGAACAAGTTGGAAAAGGTGGCCCAGAAAGAAAGCGAAGTAATGGCCTGGGAAAATCAGCTATCCAAGCAGGAACGAAGTTTTGCAGAAAAGGAGGAGCACCTACAGCAGGTTATCGACGACCAAACCAGGAAACTGGAAGAGATTTCCGGGCTGACTACTGAGGAAGCCAAGGAAAGACTTATGTCCGAGATTGAAAGTAAGACCAAACATGAAGCTGCCAAAATGATTCGCCAGATCGAGACTGAAGCCCAGGAAACAGCCTCAAAAAAGGCCAAGGAGATTCTGGCTCAGTCCATTCAGCGTTACGCAGGGGATTATATCTCGGAGCACACAGTATCTGCAGTGGAACTGCCCAGCGAAGAAATGAAGGGCAGGATCATCGGAAGGGAAGGCCGCAATATCAGAGCGATAGAGGCTTCCACTGGTGTAGATCTTATAATCGATGATACTCCGGAGACAGTGGTGTTGTCCGCTTACAGCCCTTTGCGCAGAGAAGTTGCCAAGCAGTCCTTGGAGAGGCTGATCAGCGATGGGCGCATTCATCCTGCCCGAATAGAGGATATAGTAGAGAAGGTCAGAAACGATCTCGAGGTCAAGATCAGAGAAACCGGGGAACAGGCAACCTTTGATGTGGGCGTGCACGGGATACATCCGGAGCTGATCCGTCTGCTGGGCCATCTTCATTACCGGACAAGCTTTTCGCAAAACGTCTTGAAACATTCCTTAGAGGTGGCTTTTCTCTGCGGGATAATGGCAGCGGAGCTGGGTTTGGATCAAAAAAAGGCCAAAAGGGCAGGTCTTTTGCATGATTTGGGCAAGGCAGTAGATCATGAGGTGGAGGGACCGCATGCTACCATCGGCGCAGATCTGGCCAAAAAGCACAACGAGTCCAAGGAGATAGTTCACGCTATAGCCGCTCACCACGAAGATATCCAGCCCAATTCCATCCTGGCGGTTTTGGTGCAGGCTGCGGATAGCTTGTCCGGAGCCAGGCCTGGAGCCAGAAAGGAACTTCTGGAAAATTACGTGAATCGCTTGGAAGAATTGGAAAATATAGCTACCAGCTTCGATGGTGTGAACAGATCCTATGCTATCCAGGCAGGCAGGGAACTTCGGGTGATGGTGGATTGTGACCAAGTGGATGACGATACAACGCATCTATTGTGCAAGGATATAGCCCAAAAGATCGAGGAAAACATTACCTACCCCGGCCAGATAAAGATCACTGTGATTCGGGAAAAAAGATCAGTAGGATATGCGAAATAATGTTTTTCCTGATAAGATTCAAGGGTAAACAGAAAGAATAATATATCATATTGCGAAGGCAGGAAAAAATGAGTGTAGATCTTAAAGACGCCATGGCACTTGTTAAGCGGGGAAGTGAAGAAATCGTGAACGAGTCCGAGCTTGAGGAAAAGCTTGGTCGCAAAGCCCCTTTAAGGGTGAAGGCCGGCTTTGATCCCACCGCACCGGATCTGCATCTAGGGCATACAGTGCTTATACAAAAGCTAAAACATTTCCAGGAACTGGGGCACCATGTACTTTTTCTCATCGGGGATTTTACTGGCATGATCGGAGATCCCTCGGGCAAGTCCGAAACCCGGACCAAGCTTACCCGGGAGGAGGTGCTGCGCAACGCGGAAACCTACAAAAGGCAAATATTCAAGATACTGCACCCGGAGAAAACGGAGCTGGTATTCAACTCCCATTGGATGGACAAGTTCCAGGCTTCCGACTTTGTGGAGCTGTGTTCCAAGTATACCGTGGCCAGAATGATGGAGCGGGATGATTTTGAGAGGCGATATAGGGAAAATCGCTCCATTGCCATCCACGAATTCCTGTATCCCTTGATCCAGGGCTACGACTCGGTGCATTTGCAAGCGGACGTGGAACTGGGAGGAACGGATCAGAAATTCAATCTCCTGGTGGGCAGGGATCTGCAGAGGGAGTACGGACAACCCCCGCAGGTCATTCTTACCATGCCCATAATGGAAGGATTGGACGGGGTGCAGAAGATGAGCAAGTCCCTGGGGAACTACGTGGGCATAGAAGAACCGGCTAAAGATATCTACGGCAAACTCATGTCCATTTCAGATGAGCTTATGTGGCGTTATTTTGAGCTGCTTTCAGACAAGGATCTAAATCACGTCCAAGAGATGCAGGACAAGGTCCGGGAAGGATCCCTGCACCCCAAGACTTGTAAAGAAGAATTAGCTATGGAAATCACTGCGAGATTCTACGACTTGGAAGTGGCAAAAAAGGAAAGGGATGATTTTAACCGGGTTTTTGCAGCCCAGGAACTTCCCCAGGATATGCCGGAAATACATGTCTCTTCCCAGGATAATTACAGGCTTGCAGACATCCTGTATTCCAGCGGGTTGTGTTCTTCGCGCAGCGAGGCCAAGAGGCTGTGCAAACAGAACGCTGTAGGGGTGCATCAGGGTGAGAGGCTCACGGAATCAGAGGCTGTCCTATCTGCCGGGGAATATACCTTGAAAGTGGGGAAAAAAAGGTTCTTGAAAGTTAGAGTGGAATAAATCTGCTATGTCTAAAGATGGCACGGGAAAAGCCAGAGATCTCTGGAAGGTTACTAGAGCTTGGGCCAGGATGATAAAAATCGAACATTCGGTTTTTGCCCTGCCCTTTGCATACATGGGGCTTTTCTGGGCGGCAGGGGGATGGCCCGGGTGGAGGCTTTTCGTATTCCTGACCTTGGCTATGGTCATGGTCCGCTCCTTTGCCATGACATTCAACCGTTTGGCGGATGTATCTCTGGATGCCCAGAATCCCAGGACCCAGGACCGGCCCTTGGTCACCGGAGAGATCCAACTCAGTCAAGCGTATTTTTTTCTGGTAGCTACCGCCCTAGTGTTTGTAGCTTCTTGCGCCTTTCTTAATCAAGTGGTGTTTTATCTTTCCTTTTTGGCCCTGGCTTGGTCCGCTCTGTACAGCTACAGCAAGAGATTTACCTCCCTCAGCCATTTTTTCCTGGGTTCAGTACTAGGTTTGGCCCCGCTGGGAGGGTGGATGGCCTATTCCCCGGAACTTGTTCTGCCCGCAGTGCTTCTTTTTCTAGGGGTGCTTTTCTGGGTGGCGGGTTTCGACATCCTGTATGCCAGCCAGGACGTCCATCACGATCAAAAGTCAGGACTGCACTCAGTTCCAGCCAAGTTCGGTTTGCATACCGCCTTTGTCCTGGCTGCTTTTTCGCATGTAAACGGGGCGCTTTTCTTCATTTTGGCTGGTGCAGCCGCAGGAACCACTTGGCCCTATTACCTGGCCTGGCTGCTGGTGGCTGTGGTTCTGTATCTGGAACACAAAATCATTTCCCCGGATAATCTGGAGAAATTGAACGTGTCTTTTTTTACCTTTAACGGAGTGATTTCCCTTCTGCTTTTGGCAGGTGTATTGGGAGACGTATTTGTTGCCTGAACAGTTTGGGTAAAAAATGGGGAATAGTTGCCCTGAAGAGAGTTTTTTTGGAATAAAAGGGGGTATGCATGTTTGAACAGGATTTTCCCGCCTACCGCGGCGATCTGAAATATTTCTGCCTGGGTTGCAGCAAGGAGTATCCCTCGGATGAGCTGCATTACACCTGTCCGGAATGCGGCGGAGTCTTTTTGCTCGAGGATCACAATTTCTCCCAGCTGAAAAGGGTTTCTGGAAAGAGCTGGAGATCGCTTTTCGATTCCAGGAGCGGGGCCAAAACCACTGCCTTGTCCGGGATATTCAGGTTTTACGAATTGATAGCCCCGGTGGTGGAACAAGAGGATATTGTGTATTTGGGCGAGGCAAATACACCAGTAATCTATGCCTCTCCCAGGCTACAGAAATTGGTGGGGCAGCAATTGGCCTACAAAAATGACGGTCAGAATCCCAGTGCTTCGTTCAAGGACCGAGGCATGGCATGTGCCTTTAGCTACTTGAATCAACTAATCCGGCGCAAGAACTGGGACCAGGTCCTGACCATCTGCGCCTCTACCGGGGATACTTCGGCTTCTGCCGCCTTGTACGCTGCGTATGTAAACGGCCCCATCAAGTCCGTGGTCTTGTTGCCCCAAGGCAAGGTCACCAGCCAGCAATTGTCCCAGCCCCTGGGCAGCGGGGCGACTGTAGTGGAGCTGCCCGGGGTGTTTGACGATTGCATGCGAGTAGTGGAATACTTGGCTGAAAATTATCGCGTGGCCCTTCTGAATTCAAAGAACGCCTGGAGAATCCTGGGGCAAGAAAGCTATGCCTTTGAGCTCGCCCAGTGGTGTGATTGGGATATGGCAGGCAAGGCAGTGTTCGTGCCCATAGGCAATGCCGGGAATATTACCGCGATCATGAAGGGATTTTTAAAATTAAAGGAATTGGGGATTGTTACTGAGCTGCCCAGGATCTTTGGGGTCCAGTCCGGGCACGCGGATCCAGTATACAGATACTACCAGCAGGATCCGGAGCAAAGGAGCTATGCCCCGGTCCAGGTGGAGCCCAGCGTGGCTCAGGCCGCCATGATAGGCAACCCGGTATCCTTTCCCAGGGTCCGGGCACTAGCTGAGCGCTACGACCAGGAGCAGGGGAAGGGCACCTTCAACGTGGTTCGGGTGCAGGAGCAGGAGATTATCGAATCCATGCTCCTGGCCAATCAGAACGGCCATATTGCATGCACCCAGGGCGGGGAATGCCTGGCCGGGCTTTTGAGGGCCAGGGAGGAAGGTCTCATGGAACCCGGGGAACTGGCCATACTGGATTCCACTGCACATGCCCTCAAGTTCAGCGGTTTCCAGGAAATGTACTTTAATCGCTCTTTTCCCCCGGGATATGCCATAACCCCCAGGGATGAATACATAAACCAGCCCCAGAGAGTTCTTGGGGACCGGGACAGGGAATCCATGGAGACCGAGGAGTTTACCAGGGCTGCAGTGCAAGAGATGGTTCGGCTTTTGGATTTGAAGGGCAACTAATAGTCTTTATAGCCAAGTTTGAACCACTCCCTGTTCCAAAACCGCACCCTTTCCTGGGTTAATCCCGCCCAGGCATACGCTTGGGCGTTTTCTTTCTTATATCCCCAAAAATCGCTTTGATACCTTCCTGGGACATTTATTCCCTCCACTTGTCCTTTTACCTTGCGGATGCGAGAGAGTACAAAGGCACCCAGGGCACGCCCCCGGCAGATTGCTCCCAGGGCCGGGTGCCAGGGTCCGGCCAAAATGTTTGGCAGCAGCGTACCCTCAGGAGCCAGTCCCATGCGGATTACAGGTGCGTCTGCCTGCCATAAACGCAAAAGGGCAAGGGATAGCAGGGTTGTAGTCTGTTCCAAACTCCAGGGAGAGTACCTTCCTTTGGCCCAAAGCTTGGCCAAAGGTGTGTTTTGCAGCACCAGGCAGGGGTAGATGCGCGTTCCTGAGACCCCGAGATTGGTACATATTTCAATGTCCCTGAGAAAGGAGGCGGCATTGGATCCGGGCAAGCCAGGCATAAGTTGAATCCCCAGCTCCATTCCCTGTGTTTTCAGTCTCCGAGCTGCTGCCAGGGCTTGCGAGCCGGAATAGCCCCGCTTTGCGAGCTCAAGGCTACTGCAGTCAAAGCTTTGAATACCCAGTTCCACCATGTCCACCCCGTAGCTTTGTAAAAGCCGGATGTGTTCTTGCTGGACAAAATCCGGACGGGTGGAGCAGCGCAGATGATTTACAACCCCGTTTTTTTTCAGTTCCAGAGCTATCTCCAAAAGATATTTCTGATCCTGATAGGGCATGGCTGTGAAGGTGCCCCCGAAAAAACCCAATGCTACGGCTCGTCCAGTCCGGTAATAGTGGGAAACTACCAGGCTGTATACCTCTTCTCCGATGCTGGCAATAGATCTCGCTTCCCGCCCGGTCTGCTCAGTTTGGGAGCAGTAAATGCATTTGAAGGGGCATCCGGCAAAAGGTAAAAAAACAGGATAGATAATTCTTTTTTTGCCTTGGGGTTCCGGATGTGGAAAGTACAGCCAGGAGTAACTCATACGGGGCTATTCATCATTTTTTACACTCAGATAACAATAAACCAGGGGTTGCTAAAATAAAATTGTTTGGATAAACTGATAGTTATAGGCAATGAAGTTTTCTGCTTCCAACCAGGCTCCAGGATATCGGACCGCGCAGAACAGTCTACAGTCTGCTGATAAACCCAGTCCCGCTGCCCAAGAAGCAGTTGGGGTCCCAAATTATAAGTTGCAAGGAGATAATATGGAAGATTGTATCTTTTGTAAAATTGTCCAGGGCGAAATACCCAGTGCCAAAATTTATGAGACGGACAAAGTTTTTTGTTTTCTGGACGTAGCTCCCGTGGCCAAGGGCCATAGCCTGGTGATTCCCAAGGAGCATGTGGAAAATATCCTGGAGCTTTCCCCGGATCTGGCCACGGAGATGCACGAGGCGATCCGCAGGATAGGAAGGGGTATGTTGGAAGGCCTGGAGGCTGATGGGTTCAATGTGGGTATGAACAATTTCCAGGCCGCAGGGCAGTTGGTTATGCATGCACATTGGCACGTTATTCCTCGCTTTGATGGAGACGGACTGCAGCTCTGGCCGCAGTACAAGTATGACGGTGAGGAAGAAATGAAGGCTTACGTAGAGAAGATCCGCTCTGGATGGTAAATTATCACCGGGGTAAGGCAATTTGGATGCTTTCTTTGCAAGGTTTGTCCAGGGCTTAGGGCAAAAGTTATGTTAAGCGAAAAAAAGGAGGGGGCAATGGTTGATACTTTAACCAAGGCGGATGTGGTGGATAAGGTTTATGAGCGCACCAACCGCAATCGTACCGAGGTCAAGGAGCAGGTTGAACATTTGCTAAGTATTATCAAAAGATCCATCAAGAACTATAATTCTTTGTTGATCAGCGGTTTCGGCAAGTTCGAAGCCTATGAAAAGAAACCCAGGAAAGGGCGCAACCCCCAAACCAGAGAAACAATCACCCTGCCCGGGCGTAAGGTTGTGGTTTTTAGGCTTTCCAGGAAATTCAGGTCGGAAATCAATCAGCAACAATAAAAGCCCCGTTATATCTCTCTGCAAATCTTTGCTTGGCCTTGTGGGCTGCAGCAAGGTTCCGGAAGGCCCCGACCTGTACTCGCCACACTTCCTGGTCTTGTCTTTTTGATTTTTGCACTCTGGTGTCCCGGTAGCCGAGATTCTGCATCTCGGCTTTTTTAATCCGGGCATTTTCCTCGTCAGTGAAGGATCCTACTTGGATATAGAATGCCTCGGGAAGTCCATCTACGGATGCGTTTTCCAAGGCTTCAACCCGCACCGGTGCTGTGCCGGGACCGATCATGTCCAGCTCTTCGGCTGCGGCAAAGGACAGATCAATCACTCTATCATCGATAAATGGACCGCGATCGTTTATTTCTAGTTTAATACTTTTGTCATTGTCCAAATTGGTAACCCGGACCTTGGTGCCTAGTGGAAGGATCCTGTGGGCAGCAGTCTTCTGGTACATATTGAAGACTTCGCCGCTGGCGGTTTCTTGGCCGTGGAATTTTGGTCCGTACCAGGAGGCAACCCCTTCTTCTACAAATCCCTCTGAAGTGGCCAGAGGGGTGTAAGTTTGTCCCAGAACCGTATATCTGCCCTCTTCGTGGGTTTCGTGCTCCTGGGTATGCTCAGGGTGGAGGGAATCAGGTGGATGCGCCGGTTTCTTGCAGCCCAAAAAAGCGAAAAAGGCTGTCAAGGCCAAGATAAGAACTAGATATTTTCCGGGGCTGATATACATTATCCCTGATATCCTTTTTAACTTTGTATACAATTTATTTGATAATTCAGCAAAGAGCAAGAGTGAAATCAAGACCGAAAAGACAAGAAAAATTTTTTGTGCCCACAATTTTGGGCCGTATTTAGCTTGCTAGTTATTACTACAGCGAAACTTATTGTCCAGAGGTCCGAGAATTCTGCAAACAGGCCGTAAAAACTCGC